>DASPRI010000216.1:0-2648 GCA_035624535.1 Burkholderiales bacterium | reverse complement strand
CAGTTGCCAAAAAGCGCTATTGGACCAGACGATACGGCCGCGGGAATCCGTAATAAAAATCGCATTGGCAACTTTAGCGAGCGCCTCGGCGAGCAGACTCTGTCCGGCGTCGCTCGTGGTGTTGCTCCGGCGGCGTTCCCTCTCAGTCATATAAAAGGACGTTAGTTTGTTTGATCCAGGTCAAAAACTGCGCGCGATGTTCGGATTATATTGTATTCACGTGAAACAAGTGCTGACTCGTATTTTTTGGGAAAGGAACCTGTTTCCGCCACATTTCGCTTAATTAATTCAATAGGAGCAAACCATGGACAGGAACATCACTCGCTACGACCCGTTCTGGACGGAAAGCGATCTTGATGACTGGTTTAAGGGGTTCTTTCTGCGTCCGGTGACGGTACCGGGGCAGGCGCCATTGCAGATCAAAATGGATGTCAGCGAGAACGACAAGGCGTTTACGGTGCGCGCCGAAATTCCGGGCGTGAAGAAAGAGGACATCGCAGTCAGCATCGACGACAACCAGGTTTCGATCAGCGCCGAAGTAAAAGAAGAAAAGGAGCAGAAAAATGGCGAAAAACTGATCCGGAAGGAACGCTATTACGGCAAGGTTTACCGCAGCTTCGCCCTGGACCAAGATGTCGATGAAGGTGGCGCAAAGGCCCGTTACGAAAACGGTGTGCTTGAACTCGTGCTGCCCAAAAAACCGGAAAGCAAGGCAAAACAGTTGACCATCACCTGATTTCTTTCTGGACCGGGCTTGCTGTCTCGGCGCCCGAGAGGGATCAAGGCTGGCGCTCGGGTCTCGCACAGCAGGCCGTCTCCATCACCACGGTTTCAGCGGGCTCCAAAAGCACTCGCCGGTCACCGGGTTGGGGCGGAAGCTGGTACATCCTTTCAGCCCCAAGTGGTACGCCTCCTGATAGAGAGTACAAAATTGCTTGAACTCGAAATCGGGAGGGACAGTGGTCGTTTTTGAAATCGCATTGTCGACGTGTTGTTGAAGCGCGGCCTGCATTGCAAGCTGGGCGCGGGGGTTGACTTCCACCGCCGTCTTGAATGAGGGCGGAAGCGGCGCGTCGGGGCCGCAGAGATGACGAAAAAGGCGATACGCGTAATCGCTGACGCCCACCGTTTCCAATGCACCGTCTTCGCGGTGCAAATGCCGCAGATGCTGGAAATGGTATACCGGCTCCATCCCGCTGGAGAGGTTGTTGGCCAGCAAACTGATTGATCCCGCCGGAGCAATCGCCGTCAGATGGCTGTTGCGAATGCCGTAGCGTGAAATCCCGTCGCGAATTTTCTTCGGCAGTCGACGAACAAACTCTCCGCGTCGGTACTTGGATGCGACAAAACCCGGAAATGAGCCTTTTTCGCGCGCAATTTCAGTCGAAGTCCGGTAGGCAGTTTCGCAAATAGTGCGCATGATTCTTCCGGTGAGTTTTAGCGATGGTTCGCTTCCATAAGGAATATTCAGCATTGCCAATGCATCGGCAAGCCCGGTCAGGCCGAGGCCGATGCGCCGCGAGACCCGGGCGATTTCCTGCTGCTTCCTCAACGGAAAACGCGATGCTTCGTAATCGTTGTCGAGCATGCGGGTCGCTACCGCGGCAGTAGCGCTGATGCCGCGAATATCGAGGTGAGCACCGGGTGCAAACGGCGCTCTCACAAATCGGGTAAGGTTGATCGAACCCAGATTGCACGCCCCATAAGCGGGAAGCGGAATTTCTCCGCAGGGATTCGTGCCGAGAATCTGCTCGCAATACCACAGATTATTCTGCCGTTGGACGCGGTCCATGAAAATCACTCCGGGCTCCGCGTACTCATAGGTGGCGGACATGATTTTTGTCCAAAGGTCCCGCGCCCGCACCCGCCGGTAAACGCGGCACCGTTGCGTAGCTTCCGAACCCGACCAAGGCCCCGCCACGGTCTCATAGCCGGTGCCGCCGGCAGTTCCTGCAAGCGGAAATACCAGCAACCATTCGGCGTCTGCCTCCAACGCTGCCATGAATTCATCGGATACCATCACCGACAGATTAAAATGGCGCAGATTCTCGCCCGAGCGCTTCGCTTCGATGAACTGCTCGATATCCGGATGGTCGCAGCGCAGCACCCCCATCATGGCGCCGCGCCGCGCGCCGCTGGCAAGGATGGTAGCGCACATGCTGTCCCACACGCTCATATAAGAGAGGGGACCCGGTGCAACAGGCGCGCTGCCCGAATCCTGTTGTCCCCTGGGACCCAAGGTTGAAAAATCGCAACCGATGCCCCCGCCCTGCTCCATGGTGGCCGCGCTCTCCTTGAGTGCGGCGAAAATTCCGCTAAGCGAATCCTCGATCGACCCCATCATGAAACAGTTGAACAAGGTCGCCTTGCGCGAAGTACCGGCGCTTGCCAAAATGCGGCCCCCGGGAAGGAAACTGAATCCCTCCAAAGCGGCGTAAAAACGACGCTCCCAAACTTCGCGGTCAGACTTCTCCACCTGTGCTAGGCTTCGCGCCACTCGGCGCCAGGTATCTTCGATGGATTGGTCGACCCTGCCTCCCTGCGAACGGTACTTGGCGTTCCAAACCCGGACCGAAACTTCGCCGAGAGGAAGCAGGGCATCTGAAAGCTGCGATTCGCTGGCGCATGGCTTCATAATAGCGGTTTAA
>DASPRI010000208.1:0-5690 GCA_035624535.1 Burkholderiales bacterium | reverse complement strand
ATGGCAAAAGAAATTCACGTTATAGGGTTTGGCAGTTTGCGCTTTGATTTTCGCAAGTTCATCGCGCATGGCCTCGAGACTGAGCAGGGCGCAGGGAAGCGAGCCCAGCCCGCCGGTATTGGATACCGCGACCGCGAGCGCACTCCCCTGTACGCCAGCCATGGGCGCTTGGATAATAGGGAGCTCAATGCCCAGTATTTGCTGCAAGTTCATCGTTGCAATTGATCACACAAGTATGCATTTTGCCATTTATAGCGAAAACCGGCAGCCCGCAATATGAGCCCAATTAACCGCCTGTGAGCCAGTAAATATTTGATGCAGACCAAGAGTCGGCTAAACTTAAAAGAGCGTGTCAGAAAATGAAGTTCATGCAAGGGAATCTATGCAATATCGGCCTGTCAAAAGTGATTTCAGCGAAATCGATACATGCGATCTTCCCCAGCGGGAAGAGAAATCATGAAATCAAGATGGATAGCCATAATCCTATTTTGGGCGCTAACGACCGGATTGGCACTCGCTGGCCGCGGGTCTGGCGCTCCCCATGGGAGCGGAGGCTCTCATGGGCATGGGGGTTTTCACGGGCACAGGAATGTCATTATTGGAGGTCCGGTTTTTTGGCCTTGGTATTATTACCCCTACTATTTTTACCCGCCTTACTATCCGCCCTATTATTACTATCCGCCCTACGGGGTGCCTTACTTACCGCCGACATACATAGAACAGGGAAGCGATGAGATGCCGGCCCAGCAGCCGGTACCTTCTCCGGCGTATTGGTATTACTGCCCAAGCGTGAAAGCTTACTACCCTTATGTCATGGAATGTCCTGAAGGTTGGCAGCGCGTAGCGCCCCAGCCACCACCTCCCAACCAATAACATCGCCGAAGCATGGTTTACCTATTCCGACTGGTGCTCTTGTTCGTGCTGCTCCTCATGGGCGCGTGTGCGACCGCGCCGAAAGGCCCCAGCGTTCTGGCGCTACCGGGCACAGGCAAGAGTCTGGATGAGTTTCGCGCGGACGATATGGCGTGTCGGCAATATGCATTGGGGCAAACAACTGGAACAGCCCAGGGTCAGGCCGCGAACGAAAGCGCTGCATACCTTTCGCAGAGGCAGTATGATTTTGCGTATCTGCAATGCATGTACGCGAGAGGTCACAGGATTCCGGTGCCCGGCGGCTTTATGTATTATGGTCCCGGCGAGCCCGGCTCATACACGCCTCCACCCCCAGCGCCTCCGAATTCCTAACCCTATTGCGGTTCTTGATATGAGCAACGAATCCAAGATTGAATGGCTGAGTGAGCCGGAAGACCACGATTATCCGGCGGCCAGCTCTTTTCTGAGCCTCATTTACGACAAGCAGACCGTGGCCAAGCTGCTTCAGCAGCTTCGTCGTGCGTCGATAACGAGTTTCAAGGCGAAAGATATTTTCCGGGCGTCGGGCCTTTCGCTCCTCGGCATCAGCAATTACCATGTCGAGCTGGACCGTAAGAAGATCAAGGACGGCAAACGTCTTGCCCCGTTGTTACTTGTCCGCAACAAGCCAAATGGCAAGGTCATCGTTGCGGACGGCTATCATCGCCTGTGCGCGGTATACTCCTTTGACGAGGATGCTCTGATCCCCTGCAAAATCGTCTGAGCGTGATGTGTAATGCGCCAGCCGACATTAATTGTGTAATTCGGCTTGTTCATTTTTTCCGAAGCTGGTAGATAATCCAGATTGCGATTCCTATCAGGACAATTACGCCAAGAATGATCCCCTCGTAGTGCTTCACATCAGCCAGCACCAGCTCCAACATGTCACCAAAAAGATATCCAGCCCCGGCAATTAACACGGCCCACAAAGCGGCGCCGAGCATGTTCAGTAATACAAACTTCAAACTGCGAACGCTGCCCATGCCGATAACTATCGGACCGGCGATGCGCAGCCCATAGAGAAACCGGATAGCGATAATAAGCGGGGTATGGTAGTGGGCGAGAAGCGCATCAACGATTCTCGCCCGTGTTTGCAGCTTGGGGAATCTCTGCAATATCCGGTGTCCGTGGAGGCGCCCGAGGAAAAAGTAAAGCTGGTCGCCAAACGTACCGCCGCAAAATCCGACCAACATGACCAACGGAAGCGTCAGATAGCCACTTTGAGCCGCGAACCCGGCAAGGACCAGCACGGTCTCACCTTCGAGAAAGGTGCCGACGAAGATGGCAAAGTAGCCGTAATTTTCAATCAGGGATTGAAGCGTAGTCACTGCATATCCACTGCGAAACCTGATGCGCGCATACGCACTCTCGCGTCCAGGTAAAAGTCAGTCTCGCGTTGCCCTCTTTTGTCTCGACAATCTTTAATTAATATTCTGAATATCCATGATGCCATTGTTATCGGCTGACAGGCAACGGTTTTCGAAAATTCCAGGCGCAAAGAGGTACCGATGTCGTTGCCATGTGTGGTGCTAAGCTTGTTTTCCCTGGAACGCGTAGAACGCGATTCCGAAGACGACCAGCGACCACACCAGTACTGCTCCCGATGGCAGATCCAGCAGTGCTGAAAACGCGAGACCAATGGCATAAGCTGCTGCGCCCAACGCATAGCCGGCGGCGAGACGCCCGCGTAGGTAATAACGTGTAGCCAAAGCTGGAACGATTAAGCTGGCAAACACCAGATAAATTCCCACGAGCTGCACTGAAGCGGTGACCGATATTGCAAACAACACATAGAACCCGGTGTGCCCGAGTTTTTGTTCGAACCGGAACCAGAGGAAGCATATTATCGCGGTTAATATTGCAACCGGAATTAATTGCGAGAAGCTCACCCACAAAATCTGTCCGACCAGCAAATCCTTCAAATGCTCTCCGCCATGCGGGTTGTCGGCAAGCAGTAAAATGCCCCCGGTGGCGCCCAGCACGAACAACACCCCGATCAGCGCTTCCTGCACTTCAGGCCAGCGCCGCTCGGTCCAGGTGAGCAGCAGTGAGCCGCATAAAGCAGCGCTCACCGCGGCAATCTGGACCGCCAAACCTTGCGGCTCGAAACCCATGAAATCCGCAGCGATCACGCCCAGCCCTGCGATTTGGGCGATCGCCAGGTCTATAAATACAATTCCCCGCTTTAAGACCTGAATGCCAAGCGGTACATGCGTCGCGAGTACCAGCAGACCCGCGAGAAAAGCTGGAACCAATATACTGAAATCGAGCGCGTTGAAATTCATTTGTCCGCCTGCAGCAAGCGTTGAATCGTATCGTCGAACAGACTGTACAGATCTTTCGCCTTTTCATCGCCGCCGACAGTATACGGCAACACCACCGCGGGAATTTTCGCACGGCTTGCGAGCGACTCGGAGGGCCTGGGGTCTTGAAAAGGCGTGCGCAGAATCATTTTTGCCGGGTCGCGCTGTATTTCAGAATAAAGCTCAGCCAGGTGCCCGGCGGTAGGCGGCAAACCGGGTTTAGGCTCAAGGTTACCGATTTCCCGCATGTCGAGCCAGCGAATTAAATAGGTCATGTCTTTATGGTGGGTGATGACCGGTACTCCTTTGAGGGGCGCCGCCTCTTGTTCCCAATGCTGAATCGCTGCCTGCCAGCGTTCTTGAAACGCTTTGCCTCGCGCCTGATACGTTGCGGCGTTTGCTGGATCAAGCTGGGAAAGACGATCGGTGATGACCGCCGCTACTTTGGCAATGTTATGCGGATCGAGGTGAATGTGCGGATTGCCCGCCGGATGAATATCGCCTTGTGCGCGGTCAAGGAGCTTGGGAACCTCAAGCTTCACCACGTAATTCGACGCTTCCAGATAACCGGGGGTCCCCGGCTGGATTTTATCATTGCCCGACTGACTCAAAAGTAATGGCAGCCAGCCGATCTCGAGTTCCGCACCAGTGCAGACCACCAGATCCGCGTTGCGTGCCTTGGCGAGCAGGCTCGGGCGCGCCTCAATGTGATGCGCGTCTTGCAGCGCGTTGGTTGCCGAATATACGCTGACCTTTTCTCCGGCCAGCTCCTGCGTCAGCGCTCCCCATTCCGGTTCGCACGCCAAAACATTAAGCGCCGCGTTTGCCGTCGGATACGCAAGAAGCAGCAGCACCATGGTAAATAATTTGAGAGACTCTTTCATTGCATGTCCTTTCATTAATCGTGTTTCTCGTTAGAAGGTATGCGCGCCATGCGAGCCCAAGCTAAAGATGTATTGCAACGTCCACTCGTTGTCGTCGACTCCAGTCGGCCGGGATTGGTCGTATGCGTATTGCAGCCGGAAGCGGGAGAATTCACTGGGGCTGTAATCTAACATCACGGTACTGCGCTTCGGGGTGTAGCCAAGCAGTATGGGGAAATCCTGCGGGGGCAGTATCCCGTATTGCACCTGGCCGACATTCACTGTTCCCGATGACAACTGATCGCGCCGTAGGCCAAATCGCCAACGCGGCATAAACTGGTAGACGCCCTGCAGATACCAGCCAGACTGGTAGGAACTGTACGGGCCAGGAACTGGCGTTGTGCTGACAGAGTTGAAATCAAGTATTCCTTTCTCGATGCGGTACATATACTCGCCCTGCAACTTGAAATTGGTGCTCGTGGAATTGCCATGCGGTGCCCACTTGAGGACGAAATCGCCAATCAACAAGCGGCTGTTGCCGCTGAAACTGTTTATCACCGGAGTTCCCGCTGCATCGAACGCGCTGTACTGACGGTTGCTCGGCCAAGCCTGAAGGTAGGAAATCCCGCCACGGTAGGCGTAGCTGTCGCCTATATCGCCGCCCACATGGTCGTACAGTGCCCAGGTGCCAACGCCGTTTTGATCGCCATTTCCTGGAAAGTTGTTGCCATTTCCCGCTTCAGCACCCAGCTCCATAAATAGATCAGTGGGTGCTATCCACTTGAGCTGCACTCCGTCATTGCTGTAATTGCCGATTGGACCGGTGCCCAAGAATACCTGGTAGGCAAGAGGTGCGTTGTAAAAATCCCAGTTATGCTGGTGAATTTCGTTTAGATAACCGATTCCGGAAAAGAAGCGTCCGCCTTTGGCGGTAAGGCCATGCGACAAGCCGAGCGTCTGGAACCACGCTTCTTCGACTTCCACACTGTTGTCTGCCTGCAAGGAGACGGTAAGATTGCCCTTGAAGTAGGGGTCGATATTGGCGGCAAAATTTAATTCGGAATCACCCAGACTGAAACCCCTTTCGCCCACGCCTTCGTTTTGCGGCGGGATAAAGCCGCCGATTCGGAAGGTGTTGGGATTCTGAGAAAGATTTTGGTACGTGCCTTCCAGGATTACCGAAACCGCAGGATTGAATGCGTTCGCGGAAGCAGGCCGGGCAGAGGCGGTTTCAGCCGCAGTTTGTGCCTGGCTCGCGCTCGCTTCGGCTTGGGCCGCTTTCGCCTCAGCGTCCTTTAGGCGCTTTTCCAACGCCTCGATGCGCTTTTCGTAACTTTGTTTGAGCTGTTCGATCTCATTGCGAATCGATTGCAGCTCGGAGTCATTATTGGCATGCGCTACCAGCGGCATGCCAAACATTACAGCCGCAGCTATGGCGGCAGAGAGCTTTAACATGATTATTTCCTCCAAATGATGAATGACAGGGCAGCCTGTGACTTACAGCCGTGCCGAATGTCAAACTGGCGTCAACAACGATATAAAAAAGTTTCACCTATTACCCCTACTTGCGCGGAGTTTCCATGTGCTAACCATCAGCTGTTAAAGCAAGCGG
>DASPRI010000184.1:0-10520 GCA_035624535.1 Burkholderiales bacterium | reverse complement strand
GATGCAGGGTGGGTCCAAGCATGCTAAGCGCCTGGACCAGATGGTGCATCACGTCACCGAGGGGGCACTCGGGATTCGCCGGTGCTACACCGATAATTGCAGCCATCGGAGAGGCGTGGTCGACGCGAATCGTTTGCCTCTGCAAACGCTTGCTAACCAAACTCGCAATATGCTTCATTGCGATTGGATATTTTTCCATGAGCTTGTCAAAGCTCGGATACGACAACCGCGCCAGCACGGTATCTCTTACCGCGTAGACAGTGGCCGAGCGCGGTTCCTGGGTCAAAAACGCGACTTCACCAATCGTTTCCCCAGCTTTGATCTCATTGATCACTCGCTCAATTTGTTCACCTTCTTCGGTAGCCACCCGCAGCAAGCCACTCAGGACGAAAAATACCGCGTCAGCCGGATCCCCTTGATGAAATAGCTCGACCCCCGGGCTCAGCGTTTGCCATTGGACCATCGATTCAAAATCGGTCAATGTGGTCGCATTGATTCCGCCAAAGAGCCGAATCAGATGGGTTGCGAGCTGCGCGCGTCGCTTGGTTCGCCAAACGGCATCTTCCAAAGTCTTCCTGGCCCCAGGAAATTTTTCCAGGTGGTGATCGATGGAAGACCAGGCAATGCCGATTATCGTCGTCTCACTTGAGGCCTGAAGTTGCGGGACATTCTGTATGTCAGCAATCGGGTCAACGGCTCCAATCACGTCGCCCGGACCCAACCGGTATAAAACCTCATTTACACCGGTGGCGTTTTTAACAGCCAATATCAAACGACCCTTGAATACAACGAAAAGACCTTCAGTTACTTTGTAATGCTCGGGCTTCAGGCTTGTCTGCGCCGGCAGCAGATTCAACTTTACGTTGCCTACAAAATCATGAAGCGCATTATCGTCGAAATCCTGAAAGGCCTCAGCGGTACGCAATACCTCATAGATTTCCGAGTGCAATTGCGAATCCATCACTTAGACGGTAGCGTCAATTTAAACGAGAATCAGCTTTGCAGCGCCACACCCAACTCCTGCGCCATATTCTCGAGGACGGTCGCGGCGTTTTCGAAATCATAGCGGGCGAGCAGATTCTGGAGTTGCTTGCTCCGTTTTTCCTGACCGGCCGTGCGCAAGTCGTCGGCGATGGCCTCAAAGGCCTTTGCAGCACGCGTTTCGTCCCGCGCAATCAGCTTCGCCAATTCATTCAGGGCGGCACCGAGGGCAGCCAGGTCAACGGAACGTTGGGCAGGGGTCTGAAACACAGCTTGGCTTCCCGCATCGAGCGCGCTTTCCGGTAGGTTTGCCAGTAAGTCAGACAGTGATTTCTCCAGATTCGCCAACACCTGGTCCAGTCCGGTTGTTTCGTTCTTCTTCAACAGGTTTTCAACCCTCTGTGCACACTCGGCCAAGCTTGTTGCCCCAACGCTTCCCGCCAGTCCCTTGAGGGTATGGGCTTCGCGTTGCGCCGTCTCAGTCTCGGCGCGGTCGATAGCTTCTTTGATTCGATGCACCGCATCGGCCTGCGTTTCGCGGAACCGGGAAAGAAGCGTCTTGTAAAGCTTGATGCTGCCGCCCACCCGCTTCAACGCCCCCTCGACATCAACCCCCGCTATGCGAATGGGAGCATCTTCCTGACTTGGTTTACCAGTGCTGGCTGCAGCTTTATCAATGTGCCGGCTCAGCCAGCGCTCCAGGGTCGAGAACAATTCATTCACATCGATCGGCTTGCCCACAAAGTCATTCATGCCGGCATCGATACAGCGTTCGCGATCAGACATCAAAACGCTGGCGGTCATCGCGATGATGGGGAGATTGCGGAAGCGCGCGTCGGTCCGGATTTGCCGGGTTGCTTCAAATCCATCCATCACCGGCATCTGACAATCCATGAGGACTAGGTCATAATGCGTTTGCTTCGCCTTGTCCACCGCCTCAGCGCCGTCGCCGGCCACGTCCACACGGGCACCTTCGCTGGTTAGAAGTTCCACCGCGAGCTCTTGATTTACTATATTGTCCTCAACAAGCAGTACTTGGGCCCCGTGTAACAGCTTGGTGCTTTCCCGTATCTCGCCGCGGCGCTCCAGTTTGCTCGGCGCTTGCGCAGCTTCCTGCGCGAACGCCGTCATGATGCAGTCGAGCAGGGTCGAAGGACTTACAGGCTTCGCCAAAAGGCCATCGTATGTTATGCCTTGGCCTTGTATTTCCTCCAGCAACTCCTCGCGACTGTATGCAGTTGCCATAATGAAGGTCGGCGCCTTGTTCAGATTTGTGTCGGCTTGAATACGCCGGATGGCCTCCACTCCATCCATCCCCGGCATGCGCCAGTCCATCAATACCAAACCATACGGCTTGCCTTCACGTTGAGCTTGGCGAAGCGCCTCGATAGCCGCCGCACCGCTCGCTACAGCATGCGCCTCGAACTTGAGGCCGCGCAGCATGGATACAAAGATTTCGCGGGCACCGGCGTTGTCATCTACAATCAGTACTCTCATGCCGTGCAAGTGCGGAACCAGCGGACGCTGCTGCGCCTGCAGCCCAAGTTTGGCGGTGAAGTGAAACGTGCTCCCAATTCCCGGTTCGCTCTCGACACCGATTTCCCCTCCCATCGCCTCGATCAGGCCTTTACTAATGCTTAAGCCTAAGCCGGTGCCGCCGTACTTGCGCGTCGTGGATGCGTCGGCCTGTGTGAAGGCGCTGAAAAGCTTGGCGCGTTGCTCCGCTGTCAGGCCGATCCCGGAATCCTTCACATCAAACCGCAAATGGGCCGTGCTGTCCTGCACCTCAATGAGGTGGACACCGACAGTGACCTCGCCTTTTTCAGTGAACTTGATCGCGTTGCCGGTGAGATTTAGCAATACCTGCCGCAGACGCAAGGGATCTCCAATGAGAGCCATGGGTACGTCTGTGCCCACGTCAAACAGCAGCTCCAACCCTTTCTCCTGGGCCTTGAAGACCGAAATGTCGGCAACTTGCTCCAGCACCGAGTCGAGAGAGAAATCGACCCGTTCAACGTGCAACTTGCCGGCTTCGATCTTGGAAAAATCAAGGATATCGTTGATGATGCCCAAAAGCCCCTTCGCCGCCGCGTCGACCTTGCTCAGATAATTGCGCTGCTTCTCGGTCAACTCGGTCTGCAGCGCAAGGTGAGTCATCCCGATGATGGCATTCATCGGCGTGCGGATCTCATGACTCATGTTGGCAAGGAACTCGGACTTGTAGTTGCTGGCACTTTCAAGCTGCGTTGCCTTATCTTCAATCTCCCGGACGAGCCGCGCATTCTGGATCGCCAGCACTGATTGCGCGGCAAAAGTCTCCAACAAATTGACTATCTCAGACGGGAACTCTCCCGGGGATTTGCGACGCACGGTGATGCCGCCGATGATTCGATCCTCCCGCAGCAACGGAATGGCAAGGATCGCCCGAAATCCGGATCGCGCCATCAATTCATGTAGCCGCGAGTCGTAGCTACCTTTTATTTCGATGTCAGGGATCTGGATGGGCGTGCGGGCAACTGCTGCTCGCCCTACTCCGCCTTCGCCCAGCCGAATGGGATGCGCCCGGAGCGCGTTCGAAAGCTCCTCTTCCATCTGGAATGTCGCGCGCAGAATAAACAACTTGTTCTGCTCGTCGTATTCGTAAATCGTTCCTGCGTCTGTCCCCGAAAGCTGAACGGCGTGCGAAACGATGCTGGTAAGGACGGTCTGCAGATCAAGCGTGGAGTTGACCAATTGGCTTACTTCCACCAAGCCTTTCAGTTCCTCCACTGATTCAGCAAGCTTACGTCCCCGTTCGCGAAGCTCATGGAAGAGCGCGTCCCAGATCGGCTGCAACAATCCGAGGGTAAGGCCGAACACGAAGTGGGTCGCACCCCCAGTCCAGAACGACATCATCTCTAGAATGTAGGCCTTTCCCACGTGCAGCGGTTGAAGCCAAGAGAGGATTCCGTAAAAGTTGATGATCCAGAGAGCGAGGCCGTAGGCGCCCGCGAGCAGAATCTTGTAGGCGATGGAGCGATCAGCGAAATACCGGTTAACTGCCACTTGGAACACAGCTCCGGCCACAGCACCTCCCGCCAAGTACACCATAAGGACCAATATCAGAAAATTCAGGTTGTGGGTGGTGAGGGCGTCCGCGCCGATAAAAAATGTCCCAAACACGCGCAGGATTTTCATTGGGTCCTGCTCAATCATGATGGAGCCCACGACGTTAAAGATGAAGCTGGTCAGCCCGCCCATGATGCCGAGAACCATGCCCGCGACGATATAGAAAGTAAGGTAGAAGCCGGTGGGCCACTTTTTCTCACCACCGGTTGTCGTCCCAAATTCGGCGCTCACCTTCCGGTGGCTCTCAATCTCTTGAAAGATCTCCTGCTGACTCATACGGTTTCCCCTATTTCTGGGACCTATATATTCCAGCAAATCTCAAAGGCCTTGATGGGCTTGTTGAAGCCCTTCAGCGAGACATCGCCAATGGGCTGCGATTTCGCCATGTCCCCGAGCACTCCTTCAACCCGCTGCGAGACGAGAATCTGCCCTCCCTGCGCCTCGCCACAGAGGCGGGCCGCGAGATTGGTGACGTTGCCGATAGCGCCATAGTCGCGCCTGCCCTCAAAGCCGATGGCCCCAATGGTGGCATAACCCTGCGCGATGCCGATCCCCAACGAAAGCTCGTACCCGCGCCGCGCCCATGCCGCCGCGAGTCCCTTGAAGCGCTGCTGCATCTCGAGTGCCATTGAGACAGCCTGCCTGGCAGGGTTTGGAACCGGTACCGGGTCGTTGAAGAAAATCATAATCCCGTCGCCGGTGAAGCGCTCCAGCGTCCCGGCGTGCTTGGTAATTAGCTCACCCATCGCCGCATGGTACTCGGCCAGGACGCTCATTACCTCCTCCGGGTCGGCGCTCTCGCTGAAAGTGGTAAATCCTCTCATATCGAGGAAGACCACGACGATTTCCCTCCGATGGGTCTTGAGGGGATCATCCGCATTGCCCGCGAGGATCAAGTCAGCTACAGCGGGAGAGAAGAATCGCTTCATGCGCCCCAGCCGATCCAATTGCGCAACACCCTCGGCAACGCGCTGTTCGAGCTTTTGGTTCCAAGCCTCGAGCTCGCGCGCCTGTTCCTCGAGTTTTACAACCATCTGCTGCAACTCGCGTTTCTGCTCATACCGCTCCAGGTGTGTCTTCACGCGCGCCATCACGATCGGTGGACTAATCGGCTTGGTGATGTAGTCCACTGCTCCGAGCTCCAATCCTTTAGTCTCGTCCTCCACCTCACCCATGGCAGTGACGAAAATGACGGGAATATGGCTCGTGTTCGGATTCTCCTTCAGGCGCTTGCAGACCTCATAGCCGCTCATTCCGGGCATCATCACGTCGAGCAAAATGAGGTCAGGGGGCTCAGCGGCAAAGGCAATTTTTAACGCCCGTTCACCGTCGATCGCCGCTTTGGTCATGTAATCAGATTCGAGCACCTCGCTGAGCAGCAGGATATTCTCCTGTGTGTCATCGACAATCAGGATAGTTTGCGTTTTGCCAGGCACTACTGTCGGATCTTGTGCAACAAGGGGGTTTGCGATCGATTCGCGTACTACCACGGTTTTGCCAACATAACTAATTTAACCATTCTAGTTCATTTAAAACAATTATATAAGTTTACCTTCGAAACAATTTGATCTAGGTCAATAATAAACGCGGGACTGCGCACGCTATTATTTGTTTTCATGAGACTGGACATTCTGAATTTAACAGTAACTTCAGAGAACCCTCGGCCAGTAGCGACGCTTTCTCAAGTGATGGCACGCCAGATGTCGGCATCAGTCAAATCGGCATTCGTGAACACTGTAGCACACGTCAGCCGAGCGCCGAAATTCGCGTCACGAAAGATTGACCGAATACCCGCTCTCAAATGAGCCGATAATATACGTCTCAATGCCGTGTTATACCTATTCCACTCGGCCCCTATTCGCAACAGTAGAGTCGCATTTGGGATAACTTGGGGTCCGAAATTTTTAATACTTATCCATGAACTGCGCGATTAACAGCTATTTACGGCACGCGCTGCCAAAGCGCCAGCGACTTCGAATTACTTTCCTATAGGGTAGAGATGCCCGGAGCTGATCGCACCGTCTGAGCGGCCCTTGAGGTAAATATAAAGATTGTCGATGTTTTCTACTACCATTTTAGAGCCATAGTAATAGGGCATGCCCTTGTCAGGTCTGCCGTCAAGCACGGCGCTTTTGAATTGCTCCTCAGTCATGTGCTGCAGGCTATCGATTAGTGAGGGGCCGGTCGAGCCTTCCTGTCTTGCGCCGTGACAGCGGTCGCAAGCCAAAGCGCGCCACGTGTGCCATCCTTCCAAGGTATTCGCATCCACCTTATTTCCGTCAACAACCGTATAGGGTGGCTTTCCTCCGCTAGCAACTGCCGGTGGCGTAGCAGGCTCGGCGTAAGCGGGGGCGCCTATTGTAGTTGCAAGTAGAAGCAATATATTTGTCTTGGACATCTGGAGCCTCGCGTCCAAATAAATTACGCACCGGCCTCGCCAGCAGCCAAACGCAGAGGTAGACCAACAACTTAAGAAGCGCAGCCCCTTTCGACTTAAGACCAGATCGGCGCCAACGATATGCGGAGGAACAGGTCTTCTTTTCGCTTCGCGTCAATACCCGATTCGAGGTCGTTGCCTCAACTACTCATGGCGCGTAATAGCCGACTGCGATAACCCGATCTCCGACCTTTTGGAAGAACGCGATCTTGCGCTCGGTCTTGTTGCTGGCAGGATTCAGCCACATATATTCGACCGTGCCTGATCCTTTGGTCCGCGCCTTGTCGAGCATCTCGCGGACGAACGGCTTGCCTACTGCGTCCTTTTGGTCCTTGATGTTGCCACCGATATACGGGGAGGACGGTCCGCCGCTCGCGAGCAGCACGCCCGAGGTTGAAACGACATACACATACAATTCGTCACTGACGAATTCGCCATGGGGGCCAAAGTGCTCTAGTGCCAGATCCTTGATCTCTTTATAGAGCGCCACCGCTCTTTGGAGTAGAAACTGCGCCTGCCCCGCTTCGGTCCCTATCAATTCGGGGGGAGCGGGTTCTGCTGCGTAGGCGCCGGGCGCGGCGATTTGCGCGAGCGACCATGCGAGCGCAATGTACACGATATATTTTAGTTTGCGTAAACCGATATTCATACCGATACTCCTCCGAGGCGGGTTTTGTTTAATGCAAGCTCATCCAGCGAGCAAAACTTGCGCGAATCTAGCCTTGCGCAAAGTCGCCCAGATCAATCAACCGCGGCAAGCACCGTTGCTCCTGGTTCAGTGGGACAATCAATGTGCGCATGCCCCAGATTTGAGTGCAATGGCCGGATATAGCCGCGGATGCTCAGTGTATCATCATTGGACACGCAATCGCAAAGCGTAGGTCACACCCTCGACGAGACCGGGATCTGCAAGCCATTGCACCAGCCCGGTTCCGCTTGCGGAACTTATGCAAGGGAGCAATGGTTCAATGGAGAATCCGCGCACGAAAACCGAATGTTGAGGGTTCGCTTACGCTTCTGCCTTTTCAGCGCGCCGCGGGCGCGGTTCGCGAAAAGTCTGGTACAACTCCCAAAAAGCAAGCAGCGGCCCACCCCACTTTAACACGCGGTGTCGCTGCGCGGGTATCAGCATTGCGAGCACCAAGGTGGAAATCGCGGGGTACCGGCGCAGCACCAACGCGAAGCGATACGCTTTATCGGCCACAAGGAGCGGCCCGCGCCAAGGCTCGACCAAAAGCGCAAGTTCGGCCCGCTGCGCTGCAGCACGCGAGACTAATTCCTGACGCTTGGCCGCAACGGCGGCGAGCGTCTTTTTCATTGGGTCAGTTCCTCGCGGTCACGCGCAAGTTCGGCGAGCGTTGCGGACAGTAGGCGTGGTCGCGCTTTGGCACGAGCGCGCCACACGAGACCGATAATAATCGCCAGCGTAAGGTACAGCGCTGAGAATCCACCGAGCACGGCAACCGGGTTGCTATCCCAGTATGCCATCACGACAGCCAGGGTACCGAAGATGACCGCCAAGCCGAAAAAGAACAGCATCAGGAACAATAAGATGACAAGCTGTCTAGCGTGCAGCCTTTGCTCTTCGAGCTCGGTCATCAGCAGCTCGGCACGCGTCTGCACAATCTCGATCAGCGTCGACAGCATGCGGCGCAGCGACTGCAACAACCCAACACTGCGAGTACCGGAATCAGACTCGGACATGTCGATCAGCGACGGCCACTCAACATGCCGAGCAAGAAGCCGATTCCGGCAGCGACCGCGACCGACTCCCACGGATGCTCGCGCACCGTCCGCTCCGCCGCCTCTGCTGCCGCGCGGCTACTCTCCATGACGTCTTCACGCAATTCGTCTACGGCTTCTTTCGCCTCGCGCAAACGCTCCTCGACGCGCGTCCGGGCTGCGCTTGCGCGCTCCCCGGTTTGGCTTGCAGTTGCCCGAAGTAACTCCTCCGTATCCGCGGCCAATGCCTTGAAGTCGTCAACCAATTTCCTTCTTGCTTCTGTTGCAGTTGCCATAAAACGCCTCCATAGGATTTTTAAATCAAAAAAACGCTAATTATCCAATTTGTTTATATACTTTCTGACGCCCAGTTCTTTTGACCTATATCAATTTCTCCCTTTTGCAAGCCGGGTTGGCGCTGCGATGAGACGGTCATTATACCCGGTGGTGAAACTGACTTCCTGAAGATAAGAGAGTTCGCCTGCCGTTATGTGGAGTGACTCAACGTGCAATCACTCAACGAGCCGATAACCAACACCGGTCTCAGTGATCAAATGTTTCGGCTGTGCCGGGTCGGATTCGAGTTTTTGCCTGAGATGCGCCATGTATGTCCGCAGGTAATGGCTGCTTTCGACTTGCGATGGACCCCAAACTTCCTTGAGCAAATACCGGTGTGTAAGCACCTTGCCAACGTTTCTGATCAACACGGTCAGCAGTCGGAATTCAATTGATGTCAGATGGACTTCCTGGTCCTGCCGGTATACGCGCCGCTTCAAAAAATCGACCTTAATATTACCAAAACAGAATTCGTGCGTTTCGCTTCCTGCCACATCGGCTGCGCGCCGACGTAAGGCGGCGCGAATTCGCGCCTGCAGCTCGCCGACTCCGAAGGGCTTTGTCAAATAATCATCAGCACCGGAATCGAGAGCGCTGATTTTTTCGTCCTCCTTTGTGCGAGCTGAAAGCACGATGATGGGAAGCTCGGTCCAAGCACGAAGGTCGCGAATAACATCCAAGCCATTCATGTCAGGCAGGCCAAGATCAAGAATCATAAGATCCGGTTTTCGCGTGCCGGCTTCGATAAGGGCACGCTTGGCGCTTTCCGCTTCGTAAACCTGATAGCCTTCCGATTCCAATGCAGCGCGAATGAACCGCCTGATTTGCGGCTCGTCTTCCACCACCAGAATGGCACTTCCTTTCACGTTTCTGGCCTGACTTCGGGGCCCAGCGCCGGCGGTATGCCTACGGGCAAAGTGAAAACAAAACGCGCCCCGCCTTCCGGCACCGGCTCGACCCAGATTTTGCCGCCATGTGCTTCGACGATGCTGCGACAAATTGCAAGCCCCAGCCCAACTCCCGGTATTGCCGATTCGGTGGCACCGCGCATGAATTTCTCAAAGATTTCTTTCTCCTTGCCCGGCGGAATGCCCGGTCCATTGTCCGCCACCGAGACTTCGAGTTCTCCATCGATGACACGGGCGCCAATCTGCGCCGTCGCGTCTTCGGGAGTGTACTTGGCGGCATTTTCCAGAAGATTGCACAGCACGCGTTCGATTAGCACCGCATCAAACTGCACGAGCGGTAATTCGTGCGGTACTGAGGTAATAATTTTGCGACCGCCCAGATTCGTCGCGCGCAAAGCGCTGCCGATGACTTCCTCGATGTGCTGCCATTCAAGATGGAAATGGACTTCGCCGGCCTGTAACCGCGCCATGTCGAGCAGATTATTCACCAGCCTACTCAGCCGGCTTGACTCTTCGCGGATGGCTGCAGCCATATCGGCTTGGTTGCGCGCCAGTGGCGGTTGCGAAATGGTCATCGAGTCCGCCAAACCGATCAACGCCGTAAGCGGTGTGCGCAAGTCATGCGACAGGGCCGAGAGTAACGAATTGCGCAGGCGCTCGGATTCCATTTTAATGAGCGCATCGCGCGCCACCTCAACATAATGCACGCGCTCGATGGCAATAGCAATCAAGGTGCAGAATGTGTCCAGCTGACGCCGCTGCTCCGGTATCAATAGCCAGCGCGGAACGGAGGGCTCAATGGCCAGCACGCCCCGGGTGCGCATCGGCGCTTTCAACGCCAAATACAATATCGGGCTCGCCGGCAAGGTATCGGTCCCGAATCCCGCGGGCTGCGTGTGATCGTAGGCCCATTGCGCGACCGCAAGGTCAAGCCGCGCGGGGCGTTTGTCCTTTTCGCCCGCGACAAAAAGCCGGTTTTCTGCATCGGCAAGCACGATGGCGACTTTGGCGAGAAAACTTCGCTCCAC
>DASPRI010000096.1:0-7496 GCA_035624535.1 Burkholderiales bacterium | reverse complement strand
ATAAGTTTCGCCCCTGCCCGCAAAGCTTCTTCGAGTTCTTGCAGGTTCTGGACTTCTATTTGAATCGATACGTGGCGCTTTGCGTTTTGCTTTGCCTGTTGCAATGCCTGCGCAATGCCCCCCGCTGCAATGACGTGATTGTCCTTGATGAGAATGCCGTCGAATAAGCCGATGCGGTGGTTTTTCCCGCCGCCGACTTTGACCGCATATTTTTGCGCAATGCGCAAGCCAGGCAGGGTCTTGCGCGTGTCCATGATGGCGGCGCGAGTACCCTTAACGGCTTCTATATAACGTCGGGTGCGAGTTGCGGTCGCTGAAAGCAATTGCAAGAAATTGAGTGCGGGACGTTCGGCAGAAAGCATGGCGCGGGTTTTTCCGCTAATTTCGCAAAGCAACTGTCCTGCCAGGATGCTGTCGCCGTCACGCGCGTTCCAGCGAATATTTATTTTGGGATCGAGTTTTCTGAAGCATGCCGCAAACCAAGCTGTGCCGCATAGCACCGCCGCCTCTCGAGTGATCACCCCGGCCGTGGCGCGCGCGTGAGCGGGGATCAGCTTTGCAGTCAAGTCGCCGCCGCCCAAGTCTTCCTTGAGCGCCGCATTCACGTTTTCCCGTACTGCAGATGCCAAGTTCATAGTCGGAGCCTAAAAAGGAATTCTAACTGATCAAAAAAAGCAATTAAAAATAAACCACCTGGCTATTAGCGGCGCTTAAGCGCGAAGCAGGCGCAATACTCTAGGAGCACAATCGAGCGTCCGGAAGGGCTATATTGGCGGGCGCAGCACGGTAACCGCAACGAGACTGAGGACCAATTTGCGAAACGCGCAATGTCTAAGGCGACTCCTGCATTATCCGGCTCAGATCCATGAGATTTGTCAGGATCGCTTCCGGAGAGTAACCGAGCTCGTCTGCAGAATTACCGGCGCGGTTGATCCAAAATGTGCGCAGCCCGAAAGAGGTGGCCCCGCAAATGTCCCAGAAATTGCAAGAAACAAAACCAATGTTGTTCCCGGGTAGTTTCAGTTTTTTTGAAGCAAGTGAGTAAACCTTTGGGTCTGGTTTGAATGTTTTAACTTCATCAACGCTGATGATGTGGTCCAAGAGATTTTCCAGGCCGTTGTTTTTCACCAACGCCTTCAGCATCCGGGGTGAGCCATTGGAGAGTATCGCGAGCTTTAAGTGGGACAACGCGGCCAGGGCTTCTTTGACTTCCGGAAAAAGCGCCAGATGCAAATAAGCCTGCATCAGCCGCTTGCGCGATTCACTCGGGCAATCGAGCTTGAGCGACTTGCAAGCGAATTTGAGCGCCGCTTCAGTGACTCTTCCGAAATCCTGATAACGACGCATTAAGCCATTCAGCCAGCTGTATTCCAGCTGTTTTGCGCGCCAAATTTGGCTTATTTGCGTGCCTCGGCCCGGGAAAAGTTCGTCACATAGTTGAACTACCGAATGCACGTCAAACAGCGTACCGTAGGCGTCAAATACCAGCGCCTTGATTTGCGGTCCGCGCTTCATTCCTTGCGCTGCTGGTCTTCCCGGGAAAAATACTCCGCTTCCAGCCACATCACGTTGATAATGCCGAAGGCGAGCGCCACGCCGATGCCCAGAATCCATGCAAAGTACCACATTGGCTAGCTCCTAATAAGCGGTATGCTCATCATCGCGAATCGACTGCACAGTAATCTTGCCGCGCAGCACGCGGTATACCCAGGAAGTGTAAGCGGCATTGATCGGCAAAAAGACCACTGCAACCAAGAACATGATCTGTAAAGTCCGGTGGCTGGAAACCGAATCCCATGCCGTAAGACTGCTGTTCGGGGAACTTGAAGAGGGCATGATAAATGGAAACATCGCGAGTCCAGCGGTCAATATCACCCCGGCGACCGTCATAGCGCTGAAGATAAAAGCAGTACCGGCGCGGTCGGCTATGGAAAGCAGCACGGTGATTGCCGTTGCGCCTATGGCCACTATCGGCACAACGATGGTCCAAGGATACAGCGTGTAATTGGTAAGCCAAGCACCGCGGGCTTTTTCCACCACTTTAGCGAGCGGGGTCATCACGGAATCCGGCGAGGGCATCGACACGATTTTGTAACCCTCAATCCCGAATGCGATCCACAATCCGGCGAGCACGAAAGCAGCGGTAAGCACAATGCCTGAAACTCTCACAGCCGTCTTGGCCCGCGCGTAGATCTCACCCTCGGTGCGATTCTGCAGATAGACCGCCCCGTGCATAATGAGCATCGACAGCGACACTATGCCGGCGAGGAGTGCAAAGGGATTTAGCAGCGCCCAGAACGAGCCGGTGTAGGTGACGCGCAGATCAGCGTCGAAATGAAATGGCACGCCCCGCAGAAGGTTGCCGAATGCCACTCCAAAGATCAGCGCCGGAACAGCACCGCCGGCAAACAGCCCCCAGTCCCAAGCATTGCGCCAGCGAGGGTCGTTGACTTTGCTGCGGTAATCAAACCCGACCGGCCTGAAGAACAGCGCAAACAGCGTGAGTATCAAGGCGATGTAGAAACCGGAAAAAGCCGTCGCATAAACCAGCGGCCAGGCCGCGAATGTGGCGCCGCCGGCAGTGACAAACCAAACTTGGTTGCCCTCCCAGGTCGCTCCCACCGAGTTGATGATGACACGGCGTTCCTCGTCGTTTTTTCCGAGAAAGGGAAGCAGCATGCCGACGCCCATGTCAAAACCGTCCATGACTGCAAAGCCAATTAGCAGCACACCGACGAACATCCACCAGATGAACTTGAATGTCACATAATCGAAAATCATGCGTGCGCTCCTGCGGTTTCAAAATGATAACCGCCGGTTCCCAGGCTGCTCGGCCCCAGTCGCGCGTACTTGAACATCAGGTAAAGTTCGACGACCAGCAAAAAAGTATAGAAAAGAATAAACCCGGCGAGGCTGAAATAAACGTCGCCCGTTGCTATGTTGGAACTGCTTAGAAAAGTCGGCAGCACGTCGGAAATGGTCCATGGTTGGCGGCCGTACTCCGCGACGACCCAACCGAGTTCAGCGGCGATCCACGGCAGCGGGATGGAGTAAAGCGCGAGCCGCAGCAGCCAGGTTTGATGTTCGACATCGCGCTTAGCGCAAAAATAAAAGGCGCAGGAAAAGATGAACAAAAAGAGGAATCCCAAACCGACCATGAACCGGAACGACCAAAATACCGGCCAGACTTTGGGAATGGTGTCATTCGCGGCCTGCACTTTCTGCTCCGCAGTCGCATTCACCACCTGCGGGGTGTATTTCTTGAGAAGCAGAGCGTAACCCAGGTCATCCTTGTGCTTTGCAAACGCATCCAGCACTTCCGGGGTTTTGTCTCCGCTGCGCAGCTTTTGCAAGGCCGCATAGGCGATGATGCCGCTGTCGATGCGTTGCAAGTGGCTCGCCTTGAGCTCTTTGATGCCGAGGACCTTTTCGTCAAATGAACGGGTTGCGATCAAACCCATGAAATAAGGGATGCGAATCGCATAATCGGTACGCTCGGTCGCGTCATCAGGAATGCCAAATACCGTGAACGCCGCAGGCGCGGGAACCGTTTCCCACTCGGCCTCGATTACCGCCAATTTCACCTTTTGTACCTCGCCGGTGGTATAGCCGCTTTCATCGCCGAGGACAATGACCGAAAGGGTAGAGGCCAGGCCGAAACCGGCTGCCACTGCGAAGGAACGCAGGGCGAATGCGCGGTCGCGTTTTTTGAGCAGATAATAGCTGGAGATTCCGAGCACGAACAGCGATGCGGTCACATAGCCCGCCGCCACGGTGTGCACGAATTTAACACCCGCCACTGGATTGAAAAAGAGTTGCGGGAAGCTCGTCAGTTCCATTCGCATGGTTTGGTAATTGAACTCCGCGCCCACCGGGTTTTGCATCCACGCATTGGCAATCAAAATCCACAACGCCGAGAGATTGGAGCCGAGCGCCACCAAAAAGGTCACGGCCAGATGTTGCCTTTTTGAGAGGCGCTGCCAGCCGAAAAAAAACAGTCCGACAAAGGTGGATTCGAGGAAAAACGCCATCAGGCCTTCAATGGCAAGCGGGGCCCCGAAGATATCGCCGACATAGTGCGAGTAATACGCCCAGTTAGTACCGAACTGGAACTCCATGGTGAGCCCGGTTGCGACTCCCATCGCGAAGTTGATGCCGAACAGCTTGCCCCAGAACTTGGTCATGTCGCGATAAACCGGCTTGCCGGTCATCACATAGACGGATTCCATGACCACCAGAATCCACGATAATCCCAGCGTTAACGGTACGAACAGGAAATGGTAAAGAGCGGTGGCCGCAAACTGCAGCCGGGATAACTCGACGACTTCAGGGCTGGGCATGGTTTGCGTCCTTATGGACTGTAGGAGCGGTGATCAAGGTGCTTCCCACGCTGGCGGCATCAAGATTTTTGTCCTGCGGGCTGGAAAACCAGGCAAGCCAGATGAGATAGAGCGCAATCGCCTTGATAATCAGCATCAAGGTAATGTCACGCCCGAGGGCGGAAAGGCGCGGCTTGGCTCGTCGATCGCTCATGTCCGGCTTAAAAACCAGAGGGAACGCTTAGATCGGTTTTTGTTAATGATACATTTTTTTCAAATTGTCGAAGCCCGCCTGATAAATGCCCTGAATGATTTTCACCGCCTCGTCCGTCTTTACGCCTTTCGGTTCGAACTTGCTGGACCACTCGACGGTCGACGTACCATCACCATTGTCCTTGACCCTGATTTCTGCAACATAGCCGTCAACGGGAAGCGGACTATCGGTAATCGAGTAGCGGTAGAGCTTTTCCTTGTTGCTGATGTGTTCCAGGCGTTCCACGATACTGCCGCCCCCCACCAAGCTCAGTTTGCGAACCGAACCCTTGCTTTCGCCATCGGATACGCATTTTTCTACCGCCGGGTGCCAGTCACCTAGCGCGCTGAAGCGGCCGATCGCATCCCACAAAATATTTGCCGGAACAACCAATTTGGTTTCCATTCTGACTTTTGCCATGACGGGCTCCTTGTGTATTGGCTGCGGATGGGCTATTTTCCTCCAAAACCGGGCAGCAAGCCAAATCGTTCCAAGGCGGTGCCTTGAAACAGCCCGCGATTACCCCATTTACTGCTTGGACAATCGGGTGCACACGCGGGAGTAACTATGCGCATTGATAAATTTACCACCAAGTTCCAGCAGGCGCTTTCCGACGCGCAAAGCATCGCCGTTGGGCACGATAATGCCTACATCGAGCCGCAGCACATGCTTCTGGCATTGCTCGATCAGGAACAAGGCGGAACCGCCTCGTTGCTGGGGCGCGCCGGGGTCAACGTGCCGCCGCTGCGCGCGGCGCTCAAGAAGAGCGTAGACGCCTTGCCCAAGGTCGAGGGCACCGCCGGAGAAATCAACTTGTCCCGGGAACTCGCCAATTTGCTCAACCTGGTCGACAAGGAAGCGCAGAAGCGCGGCGACCAGTTCATTGCATCAGAGCTCTTTCTTCTCGCGTTGACTCAGGATAAAGGCGAGACGGGAAAGCTGTTCAAGCAGCATGGCGCAGACCGCAAGCATTTGGAACAGGCGATCACTGCGGTTCGTGGCGGAGAGACCGTTGAAGGCCCGGAAGCGGAGGGCAGCCGCGAAGCATTGAAAAAATATACGCTGGATATCACCGAGCGCGCGCGACAGGGAAAGCTCGATCCGGTGATCGGGCGCGATGATGAAATTCGCCGCACGATTCAGGTCCTGCAGCGGCGCACCAAGAACAACCCGGTATTAATCGGCGAGCCGGGGGTGGGCAAGACCGCAATCGTCGAGGGCCTGGCACAGCGCATTGTGAACGGAGAAGTGCCCGAGACCTTGAAAAATAAACGGGTTCTCGCCCTCGACCTGGCGGCTCTCTTGGCAGGTGCGAAATACCGCGGCGAATTCGAAGAACGGCTTAAATCGGTGCTCAAGGAACTCGCGAAAGATGAGGGTCGCACCATAGTTTTTATCGATGAACTCCATACCATGGTAGGTGCAGGGAAGGCGGAAGGCGCCATCGATGCCGGCAACATGCTGAAGCCGGCGCTCGCCCGCGGCGAGCTGCACTGCGTAGGGGCAACCACGCTCGATGAATACCGCAAATACATCGAGAAGGACGCGGCGCTCGAACGGCGTTTCCAGAAGATCATGGTGAACGAACCGACGGTAGAGGACACCATCGCCATTTTGCGCGGCCTGCAGGAGAAATATGAGTTGCACCACGGTGTCGAAATCACCGATCCGGCAATCGTCGCTGCAGCCGAACTTTCCCACCGCTACATCACCGATCGCTTTCTCCCCGACAAGGCGATTGACCTGATAGACGAAGCCGCGGCGCGAATCAAAATGGAAATCGATTCCAAGCCGGAGGAGATGGATAAGCTCGAGCGGCGGCTGATTCAGCTGAAAATCGAACGGGAAGCAGTGAAGAAAGAAAAAGACGAGGCGTCAAAAAAACGCTTGTCGCTCATTGAGGGCGAAATCAAGAAGCTCGAAAGGGAATTCGCCGATCTGGAAGAAGTTTGGAAGTCGGAAAAGGCCCAAGTTCAGGGTTCGCAGCACATCAAGGAGGAGGTTGAAAAACTCAAGATCGAAATGGATGCCGCCAAGCGCAAGGGCGATTGGCAAAAAGTTTCTGAATTGCAGTACGGTCGGATACCGCAGCTCGAGGCCCAGCTGAAGCAGGCAGACAAGTCGAGTGCCCAGGCGCGGCATAAACTGCTGCGCACCCAGGTGGGTGCGGAGGAAATTGCCGAGGTGGTGTCGCGCGCGACCGGAATTCCGGTTTCGAAAATCATGCAGGGCGAGCGCGAAAAACTGTTGCACATGGAGCAAAGGCTGCATCAGCGAGTGGTAGGGCAAGACGAAGCGGTACGTCTGGTTTCCAATGCCATCCGGCGCTCGCGCGCGGGGCTTGCGGACCCAAAGCGTCCCTACGGCTCATTTCTCTTCCTCGGTCCCACCGGTGTCGGGAAAACCGAGCTGTGCAAGGCGCTGGCGGAATTTCTGTTTGATTCGGAGGATCATCTGATTCGCATCGACATGTCGGAATTCATGGAAAAGCATTCCGTGGCGCGCTTGATCGGGGCGCCCCCCGGCTATGTCGGCTATGAAGAAGGGGGCTACCTTACTGAGGCAGTGCGGCGCAAGCCGTACTCGGTAATCCTGCTGGACGAGGTGGAGAAAGCGCATCCGGACGTGTTTAATGTTTTGCTGCAGGTCCTCGACGACGGGCGCATGACTGACGGCCAGGGACGCACCGTAGATTTCAAGAATACGGTGATTGTGATGACCTCCAATCTGGGTTCGCAAATGATTCAGCAGATGGCCGGTGACGACTACCAGGTTATCAAGCTCGCAGTGCTCGCCGAAGTGAAAACCTATTTCCGGCCTGAGTTCATCAACCGGATTGATGAAGTGGTGGTGTTTCACGCGCTTGACGAGAAAGATATCAAATCCATCGCCAAGATCCAGCTTAAATTTGTCGAAAAACGTCT
>DASPRI010000142.1:0-17633 GCA_035624535.1 Burkholderiales bacterium | reverse complement strand
TGCCGAAGTGCCAAAACGCCTCGGAGTCATTGGGGCAGGCGTGATCGGCTTGGAGATGAGCAGTGTATGGCGGCGCTTGGGATCGGAGGTTACCATCCTTGAAGCCTTGCAAGGCTTCTTGTTGGCTGCCGACGAGCAGGTCGCGAAAGAAGCGCAAAAGGTCTTTACCAAGCAGGGCCTGGATATCCGCACCGGCGCCACGAAATCCGCCGCAAAAGCCGGCAAAAAACAGGTTACTGTCGAATACCAAGACACCACGGGCGCTCAACAAGTACTCGAATGCGACAAACTGATTGTTGCCATTGGCAGAATTCCGAATACCGCGGGATTGGGGGCGGAAACCATAGGGCTGAAACTGGATGGCCGGGGCTATATCGAAGTGGATGAACACTGTCGTACTAATTTGCCCAATGTGTTTGCTGTGGGAGATGTGGTTCGCGGACCGATGCTGGCCCACAAGGCATCCGAAGAAGGGGTGATGGCGGCGGAAATTATCGCGGGTCAGGCCGGCCATGTTAACCTTAATACGGTTCCGTGGGTCATCTATACGTCTCCGGAAATCGCTTGGGTGGGCCAAACCGAACAGGAACTGAGGAATAGCGGTGCTGCATACCGCTCGGGCCAGTTTCCATTTCTCGCGAACGGACGCGCACGCTGCTTGGGAGAGACCTCGGGTTTTGTGAAAATGCTGGCGGACGTGAAAACCGATCGCATCCTTGGTGTGCACATCATCGGACCCTATGCTTCGGAAATGATTGCGGAAGCCGTTGTGGCTATGGAATTTTCGGCTAGCAGCGAAGACATTGCGCGCATAGTCCACGCCCATCCATCGCTTTCCGAAGTGCTTCACGAAGCGGCATTGGGCGTGGACAAGCGCGCGCTACACATCTAGTCGGTCCCTGGCCGCTGTCTAGAAAATAAGTTCATACCTAACTTTACGGGAACTTTTCCATGCAGAATTTCAAGGCCTACCGGATTTTTACGGAGGACGGATCGGTAGTGGGTCGGCTTGTCCAAACCAGTCTAGATGAATTGGATGCCGGCGAGGTCGTGCTCAAGGCCAGATATTCCAGCGTCAATTATAAGGACGCTCTTGCGGCGACGGGTGCCGGTAAAGTCATTCGCCGGTATCCCTGTATCGGGGGAATAGATGTTTCAGGCGTGGTACAGTCTTCTACCGATCCGCAGTTCAAAAGCGGAGATGAGGTCATCGTCACGAGTTATGATTTGGGAGTCGCGCACGACGGAGGTTTTGCGGAATATGTACGCGTCCCCGCGGATTGGGTGGTGCCGCTACCTGAAGGTCTCACCCTATTCGACGCCATGGCGCTTGGAACGGCAGGCTACACGGCAGCGTTGGCGATTCATATCATGGAGCAGAACGATCTTAAACCTGCCAATGGCAACATCGTGGTCACTGGCGCCACTGGCGGGGTAGCGAGCATCGGCATTGACATGCTGGCGAAACTCGGCTATCGCGTCGTGGCCATCACCGGCAAAGTCGGCGAGGACGACTACCTTAAAAAACTCGGCGCAGCAGAAGTGTTGTCGCGGCACAAGTTGGAGATGAAAGGGCGTCCGCTGGAAAAGCCGATGTGGGCTGGCGCGCTCGATTCAGTCGGCGGCGAACAACTGGCTTGGCTAATCCGTAGCATGCAACCGAACGGCGTGATCGCAAGTTTTGGCAATGCTGGCGGAGTGGAACTACACACTACAGTGTTGCCGTTCATTTTGCGCGGGGTGCGCTTGTTGGGTGTCGATTCGGCTTTTACCGCAATGCCGCTCCGCAAGGCGATCTGGGCGCGGCTCGCAAGCGATTTACACCCGACACATCTTGCAGAGATCACGCAAATGGTAAGCCTGCAGGAGCTGCCAATGGTTTTTCAAAAAATGCTCCAAGCGCAAGCGCATGGCCGGACGGTTGTGAAGCTATAGAACGTTATGTGTAAGAATGGCTTATAAGATTATATTAAACTAACTTCTAGGTATGGGTCACAGCTCTAGCGAAGACTAGAAAAATATTTCAGGGGGAGAAAATGCGCGAAACTTACCGCGAGTTTTATCGCCGCTCAATTGAGGATCCAAATTCATTTTGGGGCGAACAATCCAAACTCATCCACTGGGTCAAACCTTTTAACACGGTGCTCGATTACAGCCGACCGCCGTTTGCCAAGTGGTTTGCTGGTGGGCTGACCAATCTTTGCTTTAACGCCGTGGACCGTCACGTTCCAGTACGCGGCGAACAGAAAGCGCTGGTTTGGATCTCGAGCGAGGTCAACCAGGAAAAAAGCTACAGTTACCGCGAATTGCAGACAGAAGTGCAACGCGCAGCGCGCATGATGCAGTACCTTGGAGTCAAGAAAGGCGACCGCGTCATAGTCTATATGCCCATGGTTCCCGAAGCGGCCTTTGTCATACTGGCATGCGCGCGTATCGGCGCAATACATTCGGTCGTGTTTGGCGGCTTCGCGGCGGCCAACCTTGCTGCGCGAATCGATGATGCAAAACCCAAGCTCATGATCACCGCTGATGGCGGAAGTCGTATGGGTAAGGTCGTCCCGTACAAGAACCTGGTTGATGAATCGATCAAGCTCGCGCAATACCCGCCAGAGAACGTCGTCATTTTTCGGCGCGGGCTTGACCCGAACATGCAATTGGTCCCAGGCCGCGATTTCGATTACGCTGAGCTACGCGATAAGCACTTCGGTGCCAAGGTGCCATCCGTCTGGCTGGAATCAAACGAGCCCTCTTATATTCTTTACACTTCCGGTACCACTGGTAAACCAAAAGGCGTGCAGCGTGATGTCGGCGGCTACGCAGTGGCGCTGGCCGCGTCGATGAAGTATATCTACTGTGGAAACGCCGGCGAAACCATGTTTACCGCCTCGGATATCGGTTGGGTGGTCGGGCATTCCTACATTATTTATGGGCCGTTGATTGCCGGTATGACTACCATCATGTATGAAGGCGTGCCGGTGCGGCCTGATGCAGGAATCTGGTGGAAAATCGTCCAAGACCACAAGGTCACGGTGATGTTCACGGCGCCTACCGCCATCCGCGTTCTGAAAAAACAGGACCCGGCCTATCTCAAAAAATATGACCTGTCCTCACTGCGCTATCTGTTCCTCGCGGGCGAACCCTTGGATGAACCGACTCATGTTTGGATTTCAGAGGCTTTGCGCAAGCCGGTTATCGACCATTACTGGCAAACTGAAACCGGTTGGGCAATATTGACGTGCGCCCCGGGTGTGGAGAATACGCCGGTGAAATTTGGCAGCCCGAGCTTCGCGGCTTATGGTTACAACTTACGATTGCTGCACGAGGGGACCGGTGAGGAAGTCGGGGCCAATGAAAAGGGTGTGGTTACCGTAGCGCCGCCATTACCACCAGGCTGCATGACTACCGTTTGGGGCCAGGATGAACGCTTCGTGCAAACTTATTTCACCAGTTTTAAAAACAAGATGGTCTACACTACTTTCGACTGGGGAATCCGCGACCAAGATGGTTATTATTTCATTCTCGGCCGCACGGATGATGTTATCAACGTAGCGGGGCACCGTCTGGGAACTCGGGAAATAGAAGAAGCGGTCAATATGCACCCCAATATTGCAGAGTGCGCAGTAGTAGGTGTAGCCGATCAATTGAAAGGACAAATGCCGCTGGCGTTTGCTGTAGCAAAAGATGCATCGAAGCTCGGAACGCCGGAAGGGCGCAAAGGGTTTGAGAAAGAGGTCATGGACACCGTGGACAAGCAACTTGGCGCCATTGCCCGTCCGAAAGCGGTGCATTTCGTGACTCTTTTGCCGAAGACCCGCTCCGGCAAGACATTGCGACGCTCGATTCAAGCCCTCGCCGAAGGACGCGATCCTGGCGATCTTACCACCATCGAGGACCCAAGCTCTTTGGAGCAAATCCGTAAAGCCGTCACGGGGTTAAATGCTTGAGTGACGCTTGTGCGGGACTGCCAGGCAATCAATGCCACAGCCCGTTACTCCTTGGGGATGCGACAGCGCGCAGTTAGCCATGTACCAGGTTTGTCTTCTGCAAGCTTTACAAAGGCGTCATTGAAATGGAGCAGCGGAAGGCTTTCATGAGATCTGGTTTAACATTTATAACTGCTACAGTATTTAAGTCCAACAACGCGTATGAACCGCAAGGATTTCCAAGAAATCTCAAAGGTAAGACTTAAAGAAGCTGCCGCGCTGCTAAAAGCTATGCACAGCGCCGGCGCATACTATCTGCTTGGATACGCAGTTGAGTGTGCGCTGAAGGCCTGTATTGCGAAACAAACTAAGAAACATGACTTTCCCGATAAAGAGATTGCAAACAAAGCCCACGCGCACAATCTTGAGCAACTTCTAAAAGTGACCGGATTAGAACGTGACCTCGAAAGGGACGTGAAGACCAACAAGAAACTTGAAGTAAACTGGGCTGCCGTTAAGGATTGGAAAACTGCGTCAAGGTATGTAACCAACATATCTGCCGCGGATGCTCGAGACATGTACTCCGCATGCACTGCCCAGAAGAATGGAATACTATCGTGGATCCGCGCTAAATGGTAACAAGCAGTTTGACCGGCAAACTCACCGAAGATGGTGAAACGCTGTTGAAAGCGCCAGACGCCGCCAACGTCCCCGTGGACGCGGCATTCTGCTTCTATTTTCCAGAGGAGGGATTCTGGAAACTTATGCTATCCTTCCAAGGCATCGAGAAAGAGGGACCTAAGGCGGCATACGCGACGATTCAGAAAGCACTTCTAGGTATCCCAGAAGAACACCGTTTGGCTCATGATGACGTCGCGATAGCAAAAAAAGACGCGCCTCTGGTTCAATTGCTGAGAGTCGCGATTCGAACCGCGCCTGGCATTAGCGGTATCCGCTTCTCAAATAATGTGATCAACGGTCAGCTTATCGCGGACGCGCATATATATCGTCTGACATGACGTTATCTATGCGTTATGCCTTCAGTTGGCATTCTGCGCAATAATCCGTCGAAACCTCATGGACCAGGCGGTGCGGTGACCAGCGACTTCTCGCTTCCCGCCATCAATACGCCAACGTAATCGTTCCCGGTCTGTATGCAGATTTTTTTGACTGTTCCGTAAACGTTTTCCACATTGCAATCTATCAGGCGCGGATAACGCGTGATGCCCAAGTGAAGGCGATGCGTATGGGCGTTATATTTCTGGTTGAGCGCTGCAAGCTTATCTTGGAGCTCTGCAACGTCCAAACGAAGCTTCTCAATTTTGTCGCGATCCGACATCAGGGTATCTGAGGCGACCCCAGCTCCATGTATCACCTGCGCTGAGGTGAACGACATCGTGGTAATACATACGACGACTACGAACACTATCATCAGGTACTTCATGGCTACCTCCAGAAAAAACGATAGAAAAATCCTGACAACATTTCCCCACAATGCGCCAACTAGAAACGATCATTTTTGAGGGCGCCAACGTGGGCAGGTTTGCGGGTAAGTGTTAGACCACTAATAATTATCGATTATAAACAATAAATAACGGCGTTTATTGGCGGAGAGAGGGGGATTCGAACCCCCGGTACGGCTTTTGACCGTACACACGCTTTCCAGGCGTGCGCCTTAAACCGCTCGGCCATCTCTCCCAACTGAGCAATTTTACCGCGAAGGGCGAAAAAAAAGCCCGCCTTGCTGGCGGGCTGATTTCACTGCTTGGTCTTTTTTTGCGGGCGCCTGTCGGTCGAGCTGAACTGGCGATAACCTGGCTCGAGACTACGCTTTCGCTCTGTGTGGCTCCCAAATGCTGTGATGGCGTGTCTCGGGCATCAGCATGAGGCCGAGCAGGAAGCACACTGCCGGTACCGCAATTGGGTAGATCAAAGCATTGCCCAAGCTGTGGGTAGCTTGGTAGGCCGCTGTGGTGATGAACGGCACCAGCCCGCCGCCCCAGCCATTCCCGATGTGATAAGGAACGGACACTGAAGTGTACCGAATCCTGCCGGGGAAATATTCTGCCAGGAACGCTCCAATCGGGCCGTAGACCATCCCCACATAGGACACGAGGATACAAATGATGAAGATTGCGACGGGATAATTGACATTGCCTGGCTGCGTGACCTCCCCCAGCCATGAATAGAGGGGGTAGTAGGTCAACGCCGCGAGCAAGAAGCCTCCCAAAATGATCGGCTTGCGGCCGATCAGGTCAGACAACCAGCCGTAGATGATCAAGGTCGGCGTCGCAATGAGCAGCGCGGTTCCCACAATTATGCTCGAGGTGACCACGTCCACTTTCGAAACTTGCTGCAAATAGAACAAAGCCCAGAATTGCCCGCTATACCAGACCACGCCTTCTCCGATCACCACGATGCTGGCGATCAACACATACTTGATATTTCTGCTAAGGAACGCCTCCTTCCACGGGTTCTTGGTCATTTCACCCTTAGCTTTGATCTCTTGAAAGATCGGCGTCTCCTGCAGCCGTAGGCGGATGTAGATTGCGATTGCCACCAACACGAATGACAACAGGAACGGGATGCGCCACGCCCATGCAGTGAACTCATCCGTGCCGAAGTAGGCGCGGGTACCGACGATCACGGCCAGCGAAACCACGATCCCAAGCGTGGGAGAGGTTTGCAGCCACCCGGTGTAATAACCGCGGCGTTCATCGGGCACATGTTCGGCGACATAGGTAATGGCCCCGCCATACTCGCCGCCCAGCGCCAAACCCTGGATCATCCGCAGCGCGAATAGGATGAACGCGGCGCTAAGGCCGATAGATTGGAAAGTGGGAATCAAGCCGATACAACCTGTGCCGATGCCCATGCCGCTCAAGGTAATTAGAAATGTGTACTTGCGGCCGACGCGGTCACCCAACCATCCGAAAAGGAACGCACCGAGTGGCCGGATTAAGAATCCGGCGGTAAACAGGGCTATCGTGCTCAGTAAGGCCGCGACAGGGTGGGTCTTGTCGAAAAACTTGACGGACAAGATCGCCGCTAGGCTTCCGAAAATATAGAAGTCGTACCATTCAATGACATTTCCTAGCGACGCAGCGACAATCACGCGCCGGAAGTCTTTTACATGTTGAATTGCCATAGCTGACTCCTCCTTAAAATGTTTTAGTGTTCTATTATGAATTTCAGCTCAGCAAGGCGCACGCAGGGATAGCTGTGCTTGCCGCATCAACTTTAACCCGGCTGCCGCAGGCTGTCGTTCACTCTTTTGCTGGGCGCCGGCTTGCATACCCTTATCCGCTTTGCATGAACGCGAAAAGCGACTGAATTTTTATTAGTTTTCCGCCGCAATTCATCTTATGAAATAATGCTTACAGAATTCTGAATATCAGTGATCGCAATTGATCACGTGTTCTCAACAGTTGCCATTTTTGTGAGACCTGCGGTAAAAAAATAAAAATTTTAAATCAATGCATTAAGTCTGCTAATAGGCCGTGAAATCCTAGAGGGGGAAGGAGGAAGGCAATGCGGATTTTGATCGCCGAGGACGACGCGGGGCTCGCTGAAGCCCTGCGGTTCTCGCTATCGCATTCCGGCTACGCGGTCGACTGGGTCTCCAATGGCATGGCGGCCGACGAAGCCCTCAAGGGGGGTGTCTTCGGCCTGCTGATCCTTGACCTCGGGCTGCCCAAACTTGACGGTCTGGAGGTGCTGCGCCGGCTGCGGCGCCATAACCCTTCTTTGCCGGTGCTCATTTTGTCCGGGCGCGAAAAGCCCGCGGAAAAAGTGATAGGTCTCGATCTCGGGGCCGATGATTACCTGGTGAAGCCGTTCAGCCTTGATGAATTGCAGGCGCGGGTACGCGCGCTTTTGCGGCGCGAACGCGCAGGAGGTGCTCCGGTTGTCTCTTACGGCGGATTGAGTTACGACACGGTTGGTCGCGTTGCGAGCATTAAGGGCAGGATGCTGGAGCTTTCTACGCATGAGGTAGGGGTGCTGGAGATCCTGCTGCGCCGCTTTGGGCGGGTGGTGAGCAAGGAACACTTGGTCGAGCAGCTTTACAATTACGACAAGGAAGTAAGTCAAAACACCATCGAAGTGTACGTTCATCGCCTGCGCAAAAAAATCGATGGCAGCGGAATCACGGTGCGCACGCTGTATGGCCGAGGCTATATTCTTGAAGAGCTGGCTTGAATTGGGCCGATTGCGGATTCATTAAATCGAAGCAGCCGTCACGCATCGCTCAGGAGGCGCCTGACTTGCTCGAGTAGCTCCTTGGTTCCAAATGGCTTGGTGATATAGGCATCGGCTCCGAGAGCACGTCCTTTGGCGACCTCGATGTCGCGCCCCTTGGCACTAAGTATGATGATCTTGGTTGCGGGCAGCGATCTGTTTTCGCGAATTTTCTGACATACTTCAAAGCCGCTTTTCAAAGGCAACATCACATCTAGCAGGATCAAATGTGGTTTGAATTTTTCTGTCTGTCGCAATGCATCTATTCCGTCACGGGCCACATTGACCGTGTACCCGCATTGCTCCATCAGATATTCGAGCGAAACGGCAATGCTGGGTTCATCATCAACAATGAGCACCCTCTTGGCGTCGACCTTTGGCGGTTCTGCTTTCACGGTTAAGTTTCCTGGTCTAGGGCGGCAAAGGGAACTCCGTGATCCGATTCTTTCGTCAATGGCAGCCTAAACGAAAAGGTCGCGCCGTGTCCGATTGTGCTTTCAACCCACAAGGTGCCGTTAAAATGTTCGATAATATGGCGACTGATCGCCAAACCCAATCCTGTGCCTTGCGGCTTCTCCGTCATGGTGTCGCCGCCTTGGCGGAATTTTTCAAAAATAATTTGCTGGTCTCGCGGGCTGATGCCGGGGCCGTTATCGCGCACATCGACCTGCACCGAGTGGGCATTTTGATGCAGGCGGATGGACACAAGGCCCGCCCGCCTATCGCAAAACTTGACGGCATTCGAAACCATGTTGATGACGACTTGCATGATGCGATCACGGTCTACACGTATCACGGGCACGTGGTCCGGAACTTTCAATTCAAGTTTGGCGTGGTTTTCCTTTATCAACTGACTGGTCGCGGAAACCGAATCTTCAATAATTTCTTTCAGATTCACCTCTGTGGTGTTCCATTCGACGTTTCCAGACTCGATCTTTGACAAATCCAAAACTTGATTGATCAACCGCGTCAGCCTTTCGCTTTCTTTGACAATAATACCGAGAAACTTCGTTCGTTCCGCGTTATTTAGGTCCGGATTTCCATGGACGATTTCCGAAAGTGCGCGAATGGAAGTGAGAGGTGTGCGCAATTCATGGGATACGGTCGATACAAAATCGTCCTTGAGCTTGTCGATCTCTTTGAGGCGCTCGTTGGCAGTCCTTAATTCTGCTGTGGCCGCTTCCAATTCTCGCGATTTTTCTTCCAGTTTGTGGCTATAGGCAATGGCCTGCGAAGTTTCATCAAGAATATTCATTACCTCCTCAATGCCTAAAGGTTCTTCTTCAACGACCGATGCCACCATCACGCGGGATGAAGCGGCTCCTATGGCACCAGCAAGTTGCGTCTCGGCGAAATGCACCAGGTCCGCGTCGGCCTTGATTTCGTCAACGGATTTCAGCGCGCGCTGTCGGGCATAAGATGCAAACGCTTCATCAGCCTGCTCTGGTCCGAGGAACCTTACCAGTAAAGCGTGCAAATCCGGAACCGATGCGGTACCGCGCCAGAAACGGGAGCCCCCAATTTTGCCGGTTTGCTTAAACACGTCTACGAATAACGTGGCCTGAGTCTGCTCGATTGCGCTGGGACGGCCCGCAAGAGATACTGCGACGTAAGCGCCGATGTTGCTCAACATGCTCCAGATCAATGCGTGGGTGGTCTCATCAAGGCCGGCCAGACCAAATAATTGCTGCGGTTTAAGCAGCGCAATGCCGAGAGGCCCCTGCTCCAGAAAACTGATCGGAAGCCAACCGGATTTAGCGAATGCGGGAAGAAGTAGGGTATAAGCCCAGACGAGGAAACCGGTACTTAACCCGGCGAGTGCGCCCATGCGCGTGCCGCCTTTCCAAAAAATTCCGCCTAGGATTACCGGAGCGAACTGCGCTACGGCGGCAAAGGAAATCAGGCCGATTGATACCAGCGCATAGGCTTCACCCGCCAAACGGAAGTAACAATATCCCAACAGCAGCACCACCACGATGGCTCCACGCCGGATGCCAAGCAGCAGGCCGCTCAAATCCTTGCGCTCCCTGAGGCGCAAAATTTTCGATCGCAGCAGCACCGGCATTGCCAGATCGTTGCACAACATCGTGCTGAGAGCGATGGTTTCAACTATCACCATTCCGGTGGCTGCAGACAACCCGCCGATAAAAACCAGCAGCGCGAGTCCTTGCTGGTGTTCCGCCATGGGTATGGTGAGCACGAAGGTGTCAGCATCGACAACGCCCTTTGGAAAATGCATCACTCCTCCAAAGGCGAGCGGCAGCACAAAGATATTGATTGCCAACATGTATAGGGGAAACAACCACATCGCCTTGTTAATGTGGTTTTCGTCTACATTTTCTACGACTGAAACTTGGAATTGCCGTGGCAGAAACATAATTGCAAACATCGATAGTATGGTCAGCCAGACCCAGCTACCGTAACTTCCGGCCACGCCATCCAAAGGGGTAAGCAGCGGCCGGAGATCGGGGTTGGCAGCGGCGCGCGCAAAAGTATCTCCAAAACCGTCATAAATGCCGAAGGTGACAAAGACTCCTACTGCCAGGAACGCCAAAAGTTTAACGAGTGATTCAAAGGCAATGGCCGCCACCATGCCTTCATGCCGTTCCGACGCATCCAAGTGCCGCGTGCCGAAAAGAATGGAAAACGCGGCTAGCAGCAAAGCAACATAAATCGCAGTATCGCCTAAGAGCGGCGTGGTCTCCAGCGTAATCGGCATATTGATTTGTGGGTAATGCACAAGGATGGTAAAGCTCGTGGAAACCGCTTTAAGCTGCAAGGAAATATAGGGAACAATACCGACCACTGCGATTATGGAGGCGAGCCCGGCAAGCAACGCGCTTTTCCCGTAGCGTGAGCCGATAAAGTCGGCCAGCGATGTAATTCGGTTGACCTTGGTGATTCGTATTATCTTGCGTAGCACCAGCCACCATAAGGCGATTATTAGAGTGGGGCCCAGGTAAATCGGCAAAAATCCGATGCCATTGCTCGCCGCACGGCCCACACTGCCATAAAAAGTCCACGCGGTAGCATAAACGCCAAGGGACAGGGAATAGACATAAGGGTTGGCAATGATGCTGCGCCTGGCGTCGGCGCGCTTATCCCCGTAATAAGCGATGGCAAACAAAACGCCAAGATAGGCAAACGAGCAAACGATTATGACCCAGCCTTGCAGCAATTTTGGCCCCGCGCGGTTAGTCTTTGGATCCCTTGCGGCCTGTGCCTTCAACCACCCACGCCATGAGGCCAATAAGCATCGCCCACGCAGCAAATATATAAGCGTAGAGCAGCGGGATGCCAAAAATCTCGCGGCTGCTATTAAAGAGGTACAGCAAGGGATAGTTGAACAGCAGGCACCCGAGCAGAAATAGTGCCACCAAGCGCTGTCCTTTAATCGACGAAGGTATCATGGCTTCCTCCCGCAACTATGACGTTCATAAAGGCATTATAGTGGTCGTGGTAGCCGGAAAAAACGAAAAAGGGCGCGGTGCCGCACCCTTTTTTCGTCCTACGCGACGGCTCGTGTCTATTTGACCGTCTCATTAAGTTGCTGCAAGATCGCCGGGTTTTCCAGAGTTGAAACGTCCTGGGTGATTTCCTCGCCCTTTGCGATTGACCGCAATAAGCGGCGCATGATTTTTCCAGAGCGGGTCTTGGGCAGATTATCACCAAACCGAATATCCTTCGGTTTTGCGATTGGTCCGATTTCCTTGCCTACCCAGTCGCGCAATTCCTTGGCAATCTTCATGGCATCATCGCCTTTCGGGCGCGCGCCTTTCAGCACCACGAATGCAACTACTGCTTCGCCCGTCATATCATCTGGACGCCCGACTACTGCAGCCTCCGCGACCAATTTGGTGTTCGCCACCAGGGCGGATTCGATTTCCATCGTGCCAAGACGATGTCCTGCCACATTAAGTACATCATCGATTCGGCCCATTATGCGGAAATATCCTTCCTCGTCTCGGCTCGCCCCATCGCCCGCAAGATAATATTTGCCTTTGAAGTCTTGCGGATAGTAAGAGGTCTTGTAGCGCTCGGGATCGCCCCAGATGGTGCGAATCATTGCAGGCCATGGGCGCTTAATGACCAGAATACCGCCTTTGCCTTTTTCTACATCGTGGCCTGTCTCATCCACTATTGCGGCCATGATGCCGGGCAGAGGAAAAGTGCAAGAACCGGGCTTCAGCGGAGTGCAGGGCAAGGGGCTAATCATATGACCCCCGGTTTCTGTCTGCCACCATGTATCCATAATGGGGCAACGGCTGGCACCGACAGTCTCGTAGTACCACATCCAGGCTTCTGGATTTATCGGTTCACCCACCGTGCCGAGTATGCGCAAAGACGAAAGATCGTATTTTTTCGGCAGATCGCCGCCGGCTTTTATCAGTGAACGAATGGCGGTCGGTGCAGTGTAGAACACAGTGACATTGTGGTCCTGGATCATTTTCCAAAAACGCCCGGCGTCTGGATAGGTGGGAACGCCTTCAAACATGACTTCGGTTGTTCCGACCGCCAGTGGCCCATAAGTAATGTAAGAATGTCCCGTCACCCAGCCTACATCTGCCGTGCACCAGAAAATATCCGAGGGCTTGTTATCGAACACCCATTGCATGGTCAGTATCGTCCACAGCAAGAACCCGCCGGTGGAGTGCTGCACGCCTTTCGGTTTACCGGTAGAGCCGGAAGTGTAGAGAATGAACAAGGGGTGCTCGGCATTCACCCAAGTCGGTTCGCATTCCTCGGCTTGGTTCTTGATGACGTCTTGCCACCATTTATCGCGCGGCGCTTGCATCGGAATATTGCTGCCAGTGCGCTTGTAGACAACCACATTCTTCACCGCTTCACAGCCGCCCATGGCGAAGGCTTCGTCCACGGCGGGTTTGAGCGGTATCTCCTTGCCGCCGCGGTGCTGGCCGTCTGCGGTGATCACCGCGATTGCGCCCGCATCGATGATGCGTTCCTGGAGGCTCTTGGCTGAAAAGCCGCCGAACACTACCGAGTGTGTGGCTCCGATCCGGGCGCACGCTTGCATCGCTATGACCACCTCAATAGACATCGGCAAGTAAATGAGAACCCGGTCGCTTTTCTTGATGCCCAGCGATTTAAGAGCGTTCGCGAATTGGCAAACCTTGTGATATAGCTGCTTATAAGTAATTTTTGTGACTTTGCCGTCGTCGGATTCGAAGATGATCGCCACTTTGTTCGGCTGGGTCTTGAGATGACGATCGAGGCAATTGTAGGAAGCGTTCAACTCGCCATCTTCAAACCATTTGAAAAACGGCGCATTACTCTCGTTTAGCACTTTGGTGAAAGGCTTATGCCAGAGCACGTGTTCTTTTGCGAGTCGACCCCAGAATCCTTCGAAATCGCGTTCCGCTTCGGCACAAAGTTTTTCGTACGCCTCCATGCTTGGTACATTGTATTTCTTGGCGACAGCGGGATTCGGCGCGAAAACTCGTGATTCAACAAGGACCGATTCAATTGTCGACGACATGGCACACCTCCGGATGGCTAGGATCAGGAAAACATATGGATTGAAATATTAATGCCGGATGCTGGATTTCGATAAAATATTGTTTGCCGCAGACCATTGTACGAGACGTATTAGTTATTTGCAGCGCTCCCAGGGCTTCAATAATTTTTGTAAAAAGCGACTACGCTTGCCTCACTGCAAAATTCTATCATCAGCACAGTCTCCAAGAATACCAGCCGCCGCGCTGTTTCATAAAACACATGTATTGTCAACGTGTTATAATATTTTGTTCATTTCGTGCATGAATTATACCGAGCTCTCAATGGTGAGTTTAGCCGGCTGGCCTTTAGCTTGCCTAGCCACGAGGACAATCGATGCTTATTTCGCCGGCTTGATCATTAATTGTCTTGAGCCAAGCCCGGTGTCAGAAAGCCAGTTTACTCGCTTACATTACATGGAACGCATTGAGTAATGAAGAAGGCTTTGCTCACAACACGCGGACCGGGCAGTTGCGCAGTCGGCACAGAAGATTTGTTAAAATGAATTATGTTGCGCTTGGTTCGCCGATATCCGTACCGCCCGCCACAGTGCAATGAAAATTTACCAGATAAACGGGCACGACATTTGGGTCGAGTGAAGAACCGCGTTGAGCAAGCGCTACAACTACATTTCTCACATGGCGCGGATATGATTTGCTGAGTGCTGCCCTGTGAGCTTGGATTAAACGGTTAAGGCGGGCCTCCCCGCATTGCAAGAGAGTGAATCTGGTCAGGTCCGGAAGGAAGCAGCCACGGCTATATTTTGCAAGTGCCGGGGGCAGGGCTCGCCTCCCCAATGTTTTTCCTTTATGATGCAAGCTCAGCTATAAATTCACATGATCGAATCAGAATGAAAAAAATCAGAAGTTTTATATTTATGTGTTTCATTTGTTCGAGTGCTAGCGCAAAGGCGGTTGACAGTGTGTCGATAGAAGGGGGTCATGGCGATACTATTAATGCGGCACGCGTCGGAATGCAGTGGGACTGGAATCAAAAATGGTTCGCTTGGCATGGTTGGCACCTCGGCGGATACTGGGATGTTTCGGCAGGTGTTTTAAATGCCGACAGCGGTGGACCGGTTAACAACAACGCTGGCGATTTCAGTTTTACCCCGACCTTTCGCTACCAGCAGACCGACCTTTCGAAGATTGCGCCTTATTTTGATGCCGGTGTCGGAGCACACCTATGGACGCGCACCACCCTGACAACACACATAAAGTCTGGAACTGCTTTCCAGTTTGGCGAACATGTGGGAGTTGGTTTCCGCTTCGGTGACCGCGGCATATATGATCTTGGCTACCGCTATCAGCACATGTCCAACGCGGGCATTAAAGAGCCAAATCCGGGGTTAAATCTGCAACTGGTCCGTTTTCAAATTCACTTCAATTAGCGGCCGTGTCTCCGAATCACGTTCTCGCGCGCAAGTGGCGCCCCAAAACGTTTAATGAGGTAATCGGGCAGGAGCATGTCGTCAAAGCCCTGACCAATGCCTTGAACCAAAAACGCCTCCATCACGCCTATCTTTTCACTGGGACGCGCGGCGTCGGCAAAACAACACTGGCGCGCATTCTGGCCAAATCGCTTAACTGTGAAACCGGAATTACCGCGACGCCCTGCGGGCAGTGCCCGCCCTGCCGCGAAATTGATGCAGGACGTTTTATTGATCTGCTGGAACTCGATGCCGCCTCCAATACCGGCGTGGACAACATGCGCGAGGTTCTAGACAACGCGCAATATGCACCCACGCGGGCGCGCTTTAAGGTCTACATCATAGACGAAGTGCACATGCTATCTGTAAAGGCGTTCAATTCCATGTTGAAAACCCTGGAAGAGCCGCCCGAGCACGTCAAGTTTATTCTGGCCACTACCGACCCGCAAAAAATACCAGTCACGGTACTCTCGCGCTGCCTGCAATTTAATTTGAAGCAGATTCCCTTCGCGGTGATCGCCGACTATCTGCAGCTGCTCTTGAAAAAAGAGAACATTCCTGCAGAACCTTCGGCACTGAAGCTGCTGGCTCGCGCCGCCAAAGGCAGCCTGCGCGATGCCTTGAGCCTGCTTGATCAGGCGATTGCACACGGCGCGGGCGCGATTACCGAAACCGGCGTGCACGAAATGCTGGGTGCGATTGACCAGACATATCTGTTTGAAATTCTAGGGGCGCTGCAGAAACGCGATGGAATGGCACTAATTGCCCAGGTGGAACAAATGGCGAGCCGCAGCCTTTCGTTAGAGGCCGCGCTACAGGATTTGGCTACGCTGCTGCAACGAATCGCGCTGGCGCAAGCCGTGCCCGAGGCACTCGCGGAGGATCTGCCGGAACGCAAGCAGATTCTTGAACTCGCGCGTGCTTTTGCGCCTGAGGACGTACAGCTGTTTTACGACATTGCATTGAAAGGACATAATGAAATCGATCTTGCGCCCGATGAGCAGGCCGGTTTCACCATGACCTTATTGCGCATGCTGACGTTCATGCCGACGGATAGCCTCGCAGCCGGTATCGGCGATAAAAAATTTCCCCAGGCAGCGCATTTGCAGGCATCGTTGCTTGACACAGGCGCTGAAGCGGTCATTGCGCCAAGCGGCGGCGGTTCAAAAAAAAACCGCTTTGACGGAGATTGGCTAGGGCTTGTAGTTCGGCTAAAACTGGGTGGCATGGCGAAAATGCTGGCGCAGCATTGTGAGCTGGCAAGTTCCGCTGAGGACAGGATAGAGCTTCGCATTCCTGAGCTGCACAAACACCTGCTGGAAAAAACGTATCAGGAAAAATTGAAGCTCGCGCTGAGCGATTATTTTGGCGTGCGGATGGCGGTCACCTTTGCCATTGGCGGCAACGGGAACACGCCGGCCGAGAGGGAATTTCGACAAAAACAAGAACGGCAGATGCGCGCAACCGAGGCAATCGAAAAAGACCCATTCGTGCAGGAGCTTGTGGAAAACTTCGACGCCAAGGTCGTAGATTCTTCCATAAAGCCCATTCAATAGCGGTTTAGGAGCAGACATTGATAAAGAACAATTTAGGCAATCTGCTGAAGCAAGCCCAGCAGATGCAGGAAAATATGCAAAAGATGCAGGAACAGCTGGCCAACGTCGAGATCGAAGGACAGGCAGGGGCTGGCATGGTGAAAGTAACCATGAGTTGCCGCCATGATGTTAAACAGGTTTTCATTGATCAAAGCCTGCTGAGTGAGGACAAAGAAATGTTAGAAGATCTCGTGGCGGCGGCGATGAACGATGCGGCAAAAAAAGTTGAAATGGCAATTCAGGAAAAAATGAGCGGCTTTGCTTCAGGAATGGGCTTGCCGCCCGGCTTCAAAATGCCGTTCTGAATAGCAGGTACCCATTGTCAGCAATGCGGCGATGAATTCTTCTTCCAGACTTGAACAGTTGATCGAGTCGCTGCATTGCCTTCCAGGCGTCGGACCCAAATCGGCGCAACGCATGGCCTATCATCTGCTGCAGCGTGACAGAGCAGGCGCTGCACGGCTGGCGGAGGCGTTGCGCAAAGCCCTGGAGGATATCAAACATTGCGTAAAATGCAACAATTTTTCCGAACAAGAAACATGTAGCCTTTGTAGTTCGGGGAAAAGAGATGCACACCTGTTATGCGTAGTAGAAACCCCGGCCGATTTGCTGATGATGGAACAGACGCATTGTTATCAAGGCTTGTATTTCGTTCTAATGGGGCGTTTGTCGCCACTCGATGGCATAGGGCCGAAGGAAATTCACCTGGATCGCTTGCTCAAGCGAATAGACGACGGGATTGTCAATGAAGTGGTGCTGGCAACTAACTTCACCGTGGAAGGTGAGGCAACCGCGCACTATATCGGTGAACTGCTCAAGCAGCGCGGCATAAAGGTAAGCCGCATTGCAAGCGGCTTGCCGGTAGGCGGCGAGCTTGAGCATGTGGACAGCGGTACGCTCGCGCAAGCCGTCCTCGAACGCCGCTCGATTTAA
>DASPRI010000086.1:0-20048 GCA_035624535.1 Burkholderiales bacterium | reverse complement strand
GGACTACACGGCACGGGCTCAGGTGTCGGAAGCGGTTGAACTGATGTCAGGCGGCAAGACGCCGTACGCCGAATGGTTCTCCGACAAGGGTTCCTGGCCGACGTCAACGTCTTCGGTCATGGGCAATACCATCGGCAAATACGTTCGCGGTGTCGCGCAGTTGACCGCGCAGGGTACGACGGGTGTCCTGCAAATCCAGGCGACCATGAGGACCACTGCGAGCAAGCTGGTTGCTGGTGGAACCTTGCTGTTGCAAACGCCGGATGGTGGCAAGACCTGGACCTGCAGCAACGCGGGTGCGAATGCGACGATTCTAGGAAAATACCGTCCTTCCGCTTGCCGATAATAGCAATTGATCCTAAAGACCCGCCCCGCTTTTGGGCGGGTTTTTTTATTTTCATTTACCGTAGAATGTCGTTTCCTTGCCGCTGCCTTGCTTAATGGTTTCGATAATCTCAATCATTCTAGGTCCCAAGCATTCGAGCGCTTCGCTTAAGGGCGAAATTGCAGCGGCGGTAATTTTCCTTGCGATCCTCGGAAGCGTTTTCCTGGTTTATCTTCCCGGACTCAGCGGCGGATTTCTACTGGATGATTACCCCAATCTGCGGGGTTTGATCGTAATTGGAGAACCGGCGCGGTGGAGGGACTTCGCGGATTACGTCTTGAGCGGTTTTTCGGGAACCCTGGGACGCCCGATCTCGCTATTGAGCTTCGCGCTGCAACATGCCGACTGGCCAGGAAATGCCCGCGCTTTCAAATACGTCAATCTCATGCTGCACATGATGAACGGTTGCATGCTTTGTTGGCTGCTTCTTAAGCTGGGCGCCCTTTTGAACTGGCTGCGGAGCCGGGCGCTGGTGGTCGCTCTCGCCACTACGAGCGTGTGGTTGCTTCATCCCATGCAGGTATCCACCGTCCTGTACGCAGTGCAACGCATGACCGAGTTGAGTACCTTATTTACTCTGATTGGGCTATTGGCATACATCCATGGCAGAGAGCGTTTACTGCGACGTGAAGATAAGCTGGGGTATCTGTGGCTTTCAGCGGGGATCGCGCTCGGAGGCGGATTTGCCACACTGAGCAAGGAAAGCGGAATTTTGCTGGTGGTTTACATCTTGGTTTTAGAAGCGACGCTCTTGTCCTCGGTTTCCAGGCCGAAATATTGGCTAGCCTGGGCCGCAGGGTTCTTGTTCGCGCCGTTGCTCGCGCTTGCGGCATATCTGCTGCTTAACCACGCGAAAATACTCGCCGGCTACACGCTTCGCGATTTTACGCTCGGCCAACGTTTGATGACGGAGCCGCGAATTTTGCTTGAATATCTCGCCAAAATATTGGTACCCCATCCGCGCGCTTTCGGTTTGCTGTTTGACGATTACCAGGTTTCCACGAGCCTGATCCATCCGCTCAGCACGCTGCCGGCGATGCTGGCGGTGGCGGCGCTGATAGGTCTAGCGGTCAAATACCGAGAGCGGCAGCCAATATTCAGCTTTGGCATCTTGTGGTTCTTTACGGGGCACCTGCTCGAATCCACTTTTATTCCGCTTGAGCTTTATTACGAGCACCGCAATTATTTGGCCATGCTGGGACCGGTGTTTGCTGTGACCTATTACGTCACCGGACTTCGCGGAAATTTGCGCCGCCTGGCACCGCTCCTGGGGCTAATCATGGCGGTATTAATTGTTATCATTACCTGGAATGAAAGCCTGCTTTGGGCCAATCCTTACCGGCAAGCTTTTACTTGGGCGTCCGAGAGGCCGCTTTCGAGCCGCGCACAGGAATACTTGGCGGGCGTGTGGATGGTGGAAAAAAGGAACGACGAAGCGTTGAAGGTATTCAAGCGTATGATCGAGTTGCATCCGGGCGATGCGAGTGCGTACATGCACTGGATGAAACTCGCGTGCGAAGACCCTGATTTACCCTTGCCCGATTTGCATACTGTCATCGACACACTGAGAGTTAGCACCTATTCGACCGTCCCGGTAGGCAGAATGGAAGAAATAGTCTTGCTTCGAGAAAAAAATCAATGCCAGCGTTTAAACTACCAAGACCTGCAGCAATGCTTGGATTCGCTGCTTGCCAACCCCCGTTATTATTTGGCGCGCAAAAACCTGTACGCTCTCCAGGCCAGGCTTTACGCGACCGAGGGTCTGCTCAATCCGGCCATGGAGACGATGGATAAAGCCTATGCTATCGAACCGACGGTTGACTTTGCATTGTTGCAGATGAAATGGCTTGCCAGCGCCGGGCTATTTGACGATGCCTTACGCTATGTTCAGAAAGCGCGGGAAGCGAACGAACGCAACTTACTGACGCGGTGGCTGTACCGAGATGGCATCGAGGATTGGGAGCGCGCAGTGCGGAAGCTGAAAAAAACTGCCGAAGCGGCGCAAGCCGGCAAAGCGAAGCATTAATTCCGCGAATTTCGCGTGCCAGCAAGGACTAAGATATGACACAAAATATGCGTTACAGCATTATTATTCCGGCAAAAAATGAAGCAGCCTCATTGCCGCAACTGCTTCCCAAATTGCGGCAATTATTCGCGGGCCAGGAAATCATTGTGGTGGACGACGGCTCTACCGATCAAACGGCAGCGGTCAGCCGGGAAAACGGTGTGTGTGTAATTTCCCAGCCGTACAGCATGGGCAATGGCGCCGCAGTAAAATCAGGCGCCAGGGCGGCAACAGGTGATGTTCTGATTTTCATGGATGCTGACGGCCAGCACCAGCCGCAAGACATTCCGCGCCTTTTGAATAAGTTCCAGGAAGGCTATGAAATGGTGGTGGCCGCGCGCACCTACGATTCCCAAGCTGGTGCGCACCGCGCTTTCGCCAATGCCATTTATAACCGTATGGCGAGCTGGATGGTGGGACGGAAAATCGAAGATCTAACCTGCGGATTCAGAGTGGTGAGTGCAGACAAATTCCGGAGATTTATTTATCTCCTGCCGAACGAATTTTCCTACCCGACTACGATTACCATGAGCTTTTTCCGGGCCGGGTTTCCGGTCGCTTATGTGCCGATCGTGGCGCCGAAGCGCACGGGCAAAAGCCATATTCGGTTGTTGCGCGACGGCACCCGATTCCTGCTCATTATCTTTAAGATCGGCACGCTCTATTCGCCGCTGCGATTATTTTTCCCGGTCAGCCTGTTATTTTTTCTCATTGGTTTGAGCTACTATCTGTACACTTTCTTAACCATCCACCGCTTTACCAACATGAGCGGGCTGCTTTTCATTGCCTCGATTTCGATTTTTCTCATTGGGCTGGTTTCGGAGCAAATAACCATGCTGAATTACAAGGATAGTGAGCCCAAATAGCGCGATTGATTTCTTTCCGCGCCGCCCCGGGTGGCTACTGCAGTTTGCCTATCAAAAGTGGTGAGACGGCCTATCATTCGCGACTTTAATCTGGAAAGACAAATAAGCCCGGCTTTATCCGCCCAGGTGATCTTTTGCCTGGTATTGGTATTGACATTCTTCGTTTATCTTCCCGGTCTTTCCGGGCCCCTGGTGCTCGATGACTACCCTCAGCTGGATCCGATACTCGAAAGCGCTGGCACCGCCTCATGGCACAGCGGCGCGGTAAGCAAAAGCGGGATTTTGGGCCGCCCGGTAGCCATGTTGAGTTTTATCGCCAATGCCGCAGCGAGCGGAGCAAATTTCTGGTGGTGGAAATTTACCAATCTCGCCATCCATCTGCTTTGTGGCGTACTGGTGTTTGCTTTAACTGCGCGGATTTTATCGGTACGGACCGCTGGCCAGCGCGGAGATCAGTACTACTGGGCGCTGCTCGTAGCTGCGCTCTGGCTCCTTCATCCGTTGCAGGTAAGCACGGTTCTTTACACAGTGCAAAGGATGACGCAGCTCTCCACGCTATTCGTTTTGAGCGGTTTGCTCGCATACTTCCTGGGACGAGAGAGGCAGTTGGCCGGTCGGTCGCACGGATGGGCGTGGATCGTTTTGGCATTTGCGATTTGTTTTCCGCTGGCTGCATTCAGCAAGGAGACGGGACTGCTGTTTCCGGTATATACGCTGTTGCTGGAGGCAATGTTTTTTGGCTTTAAAGGAAACCATGCGGTCCGGCGGTTTCTCGGCGCGTCTTATGTAATCGGTTTGGTTTTGCCTGCCGTGGCAGGTACCGCCTTTTTGCTTGTTGATTTCAACCAATTGGTGCAACACGGCTACGATGTGCGTAGCTATACGCTTTACGAAAGGGTGATCACGCAGTTTCGCGTGCTGATTTATTACCTTTACGAAATGCTCCTTCCGCACCAAGGTAATCTCGGCTTTTTGCACGACGATTTTGAAGTGTCCACCGGATTGTGGTCTCCTCCTGGCACGATATTCTCATTGCTCGCGCTGCTGGGATTGCTGTGTCTTGGCTGGGCGCTGCGCGCTGCAAATAGCGTAGCGGCATTTGGAATTTTCTTTTTCTTCGCGGCGCATCTGCTGGAATCGACTTTTTTTCCGCTGGAAATGATGTTTGAGCACAGGAATTATCTCGCTATATACGGCATCATCTTGACGCTGTGTTCCCTCGCGCGAGTTTCTATCTCACGGCTCGTCATGCTAACCCTGGCTGTAATGGCGATCGCTGCGCTTGGTTCGGTAACTATCGCGTATGTCGATTTGTGGAGCAGCCACCAGAAAATGTTCTCGCAAATAGCTTTGATTCATCCGGATTCACCGCGGCTGCGAATCACCTTGGCCAGCGATTACGCTGAAGCGGGAAAGTATGATCCGGCACGAGCGGCGCTTGCCGTCCTTGCCGGTGCCGGTTTTGATCTACAGCGCGCTTACATTGACTGCCGCCAACACGGACAACTGGCCGCGACACGACTCAAACAAGTTACCTTTTACAAGGAAAGCAAGATTACCACCTATGAAGTTCAGGGATTGGAAGAATTGGCCAACCTGGGATTGGACGGGCAGTGTAGATTTTCTACCGAAGAGTATCTGCGCATTCTTGACGAGGCCCTGAGCGCTCATGTCATTGATAACCGGAGTGTCCAATCGCTGTTGATGTACAAGGCGCATTATCTGCATAAGACGGGACAATTCGAGCCCGCGCTGGCCGCGCTAGATGCGGCTTTTCGGGCTTACGATGCAGACGCGGCGCCGTTGTTTCTCGCGACTGAATGGTTGATTCAGGCCAAGGACAAGGTAAGAGCAGAAAAATACTTGGCGAAAGCGCAAATGATGGCGGAAAAAAACCACCAAGACGTTTCGCTGGTCATGCGCAGAATCCGGACCAATATGCGCGACCTTTAAGCAGAATCGGAAAAATCTTCCTCAATTTATTCACGCAGCGGTCATTTTGTTATCTCCGCCAGCATGCCGACCGGCGGCAGATTGGTGCCTATGTCTAGTTTCTTTATCGATATGATCTTCGCGTTTTTGCCGAGCCGGGAAAGGGGATAAAACGATTCTCCATAGGAGGGGCTCGCGAAGGGCAGGAAATAGACGTAATGACATTTTTGGATTTTCTGCTGGAACTCTTGGTCGCTTACGTCGATCTTTGGCGGTCCGTAGCTGGAGCGCCGGGAATAGAAAGTAACCAGGGTCGGCTTAATGGCAAAGACGCATTCATTTTCCGGAATGAGCGCACTGATTTCCTTCAAGTGAGAGATCAGGTCCGCATGGAAATAAGCGCTGACGACCGCAGTTTTCCGATCATCATCAAACCATTCGGGAATGTGCTTACCGGCACTGATTTCCGGCGGCACCGGCTCCAAAAAATAACGGTAGTTGAGAAAAAAGGTGGGCGAGAGCACTACCAGAAGAATAATGGCCAAAGCGCCCCCCGTCATAGCGGGATTGCGCATTCGCAGCCTGGTTCGAGCCAATTTGTCTACCAGCATGAAGCCCTGAGCGATGAGGACAGGTGTCACCACATAGTAATAGCGCAACGGGTCGGGATTGGGCCAGGCAAACACCATGGCTAAATAGATGGCGACGTAAATTGCGTCAAATTTCAGGTATCTCAGGCGGTACAGCCAACCTGCGATGCAAATTACCGCGAAAATCATTTCAGTGACGATCAAGCCCGGCATTCGACTCGGCCCAAGCCAACCGAATTGCCAGCTTCTCAACCAGGATGTCACTCCTGCATGCAGCTGATGGTAAATGAGCGGGAACAGCGGGTTCTCAAGATAATCCCTTAGCCAGGAATGCTGGTAGCCGTAGAGCCCAACTTGGGTGACTGCGCTGATAACGGCCCACAAAACGAAGGGTAGCCCGGACAGCAACAGCAAATAAATAAAGTTCTTCGGCCTGTTTAACAGCAAGTAAAAGCAGAACGCCAGCAACATTGAGAGTGCAGCGGCTCGTACTAATGTTGCGCAAGCTACGGCAAATGCGGCGAGCCAAAACCACTTGTGATCATCTTTGTGTGCAGCGCGGCTGACCCCGAGGATCGCCAACAGGCTAAAGAAAATATAGGGATCTTCGGTCCAGATATCGAGGGAAAGCAAGTAGGTGTTTACGCTCAAGGCAAAGATCAGGCTGACGGCTGCGGCGAGCCATAGGGAATGCAATTCCTGCCGCATCCAGAAAAACAGAACCAGCAGTGAAAGAAGTAAAAAAAACATGACTACCAGATGCGCGACCAGAACGCTTTCACCGCCTCCTACGATGGCTAAAATCAAGGGAAAAAGCGGCGGATAAATGATTTGCTTGCTGTATTCAGCGAGTATCGCGGAATGAGGTTGGAAGGGGGAAAAAAATTGTGCGGCAAGCAGATAACCTGCGCTATCTCCTCCGGCGCTGGATATCTCATGCGACCAACCCAAAGCGATGTACATGGCCGCAAGCGCGGCAAAACCAACCGCCAGCAAAAGCACTTCAAGTTTTCTATACATTGAACTTCGCCCTTTCTTTCGCAGCGTCGCGTAGTTGATCACGGGCCGCTCTGATAAGCGACATCACGGTATTTCGTTCAGGCGGCCCAGCGGCTTATTCTAAAAAGCGGAACCGGATGGTAGAGAGTATGAACTCTCTCTGAAATGAACCCGTGCGCCGCGAATTCCTGTTCGATCTGGTAGATGTTCTTTACGTGGTAATGCCCGCTGAAACCCGCAAGCTTGCGTCCAACTTGGTACCAGAAGTTTTCAGTCGGTCCCGATAGAATGATTTTGCCGTTCGCGTGAAGCAAACTCCTGAATTTGTCCAACAGGGCCGAGCTATTTTCAATGTGCTCCAGCACATCCAGAGCCAGAATAAAATTGAACTTGGTTTCGCTGATTTTGAAAAGATCCTGGCAAAGACCGGCGTTAATGTCCAGTGCCTCACAAACCTGCTTCGCAAGCGCTATGTTTTCATCGCACCCAACAATCCTGCTATGCATTTGGTCCAGGTATTTGAATGTCACCGCTCCGCCGCAACCAAAGTCGAGAACGGATTTACCGGATATGTCCCCCAGGAGACGCAGGGCGACGTCGATTCTCTTCCAAAACAGCCAGGCCATGAGCCGGTTGGAGTGGGTGTACGATGGCAGGGCGTTTTCGTCATATTCACCTGGGGCCGCGCCGGCCAAAATCCCTCGGTAGATACCCTCCATTTTTCGGCGATAATCTTTGTCTATGGCAAACAATTCAGTTTTAATGTTAGAAAATATTCACTAATCGAATGATTGACAATAGAACGTCAGGTTTCGGTAAAGAGTTCTGGGCAGACGCAGCTTGGCGATTGATTTCATCGCGGTAAGCAGCGGGTATTTCCAAGGCAAGAGGCTAGGATTCATTTTGCGGATGAAATGAGTGGTCACAAGATCCTGTTCGTGCACTTTTCCCTTGAGGTTTGCGTACGCGACTTTCTTGCTACGGGGAAAATGCTGGTAAAGTATTTCTAGCAGCTCCTCGGCTTTTTCCGGGGGAATGTCCGCTTCACCGTCTACCGAAATATCAAAGGTGACGACCAGCATCCCTGCTTGCTTAAGCACGCGCCTGAATTCTGAAATGATCGTGGAATAGGCATCGGTATGCTCCAGGACCGACACGCAGTAAACAATGTCGAAAACCTTATTCTGAAATGGCAGGCTGCGCAAATCCCCGGGGACAAACTGCACCCGGCCCGGGAGGCAGCCGTTCAGACGTGAATAGGCATTTCCTAAAGAATAATCGTAATCGCAGCACGAAACGAATGAATGGTTGAAACACGACGCTAGATAGAAGGGAAAAAATGTTACGCCCGAGCCTGCGTCAAGAATCCGTAATTCGCTTTGCGGCCCAGCATTCCGCTGGTATTCCGCAATTTTTGAGAACACGAACGGATATTCCCATTGGCGGCTCCACTGGTGCAGCGGGTCAGCGACCCATTTTCCGCGGTAACCCTTCAGGTGCTCCGACTGCGATTGAAGAAAACCGCCCGAGAAACCTTCCATCGACTTGAATAATTCGCTTTGCAGCAGCCGCTGATAATCGGGGATTTTTGGCAGGCCGGAATAAAGTGAAAAGTTCATCGTGGCTGCTTGATCGAGGCTAGGGCACTGTTGGATTACTTTGTGACAGGGGAATATTCGGCTCGTGCGTAATGTCGTAATTCACTGCCGAAAGCAGCAACTGAAATCCCATCAGGATCAACAAGCCCACGATCATAACGGTTCCCGGTGGAGTGCTCCTGCCAATGAACTCGCGGCCGAACCAATGATAAAAGCCGTACGTCAGCCCAGCGATCATGGCAGGAATGCCGAACATGATTTCCAGCGACGCTATATTGAATTCACGGACAAAGTATTTGAATGCTATGCGCTTGAGAAACCGGTTCAAATACTTTCCTGGAAACTGAATCGCGACCTTGGAAATATTCATGCTGCTGGTCTCGTTCCGGTAAACCGGAAGCATCGGCACATCCACAACGACTGCATTGGCAATGCCGAGTTGGAATAGCATATCGCTTTCAAAAAAATACCCGCGGTCCAGCCTTTCGGTGTCAAGTTGCCTGTAGGCCGCGCGATGCAGCGCGGTATAACCGTTGGTCGGATCCATGACTGACCAATACCCCGAGGAAAATTTGTTGATTAAAGACAGCGTCGCGTTGCCGAAAAGACGCGAGCGCGGCATCCCACTTAGGTGCCTGGGGTAAAAAAAACGATTGCCCTTGGCATAATCGGCTTTCCCTTGCATTACCGGCGCCGACAGGAGCGGGACTAGCTGCGGATCCATTTGCCCGTCCCCGTCCACCTTGACCACGACATCGGCGCCATCCGCAAAGGCATGAGCATAGCCGCTTAATACCGCGCCGCCTACGCCCTGGTTCGTCTCGTGCTCGATCAGCATGACACGTGGCTCGCCCGAAAATCGATCGCGCACCACCTGTCCGCTATGCTCCGGGCACCCATCGTCGACCACGATGATATTGCGTACCTGATGCAGCGCTAGTGCCCGCACGACCACATTGGCAACTTGCCCGCTGACGCGGAAGCACGGAATGACGATATCAACCTGCATGCACGACTGTGTTGCAGCAGCGTTGGTTACGCAAGCGCACCGTCCGCCCGCTTCCTGAGAGCGATGAGTTCATGGTTGGGTAAGCTGACCCCTTTTTTTATGAGCAACTGGTCCAGCTCGTAAATCGCCTTGCCCAGCCGCCTGCCGGCGGTTTCCCGGTTCTTGATGAATGCGCCGATGATCTTGTACAGACCCGAGACGATGATATCGGCGGCCTTGAACCCGAATACTGGCGGCGCCAGGAACACGAACAATGGCTGCCGGCTGATGATTTCCAACCCCGCCGCGTTGAGCAGGGCCATATAAGTCATTTTACCTCGGAATTTGACATGCGGCAGCAGCGAATAGTCTCTTGGTGCGAGCTGGTCAAATATAAACAACGAACCGTTCGGCTTCAGCGCACCGGCAGCGATTTTCAAGGCGCTTAGAACCGCCGCGTCGTCGCTGATGTGGTAAATCACGTCAAACAGCGTGACAATTGAATAAAGATTGTCGATACGCGATGCGGCAGTTGCCTGAGTAATGTCTGCCTGCAGAAACCGGTATTCCGTGAACTGCTCGCGCAGGCGATCGACGCTCGTGACCGCTATGTCAATTCCGGTGAGCTCGGTTACGCCCAGGTCCTTCCAAAACGCCACGTAATATCCACTGCCACAACCCAGGTCCAGCACGTTGCAGCGCGCGGGATTGACTTCCAGCTTTCGCAAGACATCCTTAAGACACTCGGTTCTGCGCCGGTAAATATACTCGTTATATCCGCGCCCGAGAGAGCGGTGACCGACCACTCCAAGGTCGGCATCGCCTGTCACCCGTTGCTGCCAATAGCTGGTTTCTTCGAACTTCATCGAATATAGGAGCCTCAGCCGGCTTGGGCGTGAGATTCAAGGTAGTCAACGATTATTTCTGATGGCGAGCCGGCGTGCGTAGCAGGCTCGACGGAGGATAGGACGGGCAAATCGCGCAGAAAACGCTTGAGTATCTGTTTGTCATAAGGGCAAAGGGTTGCCGTGGTCATCAGGCCCTCTTGCCGTTCGGTCGCCTTGCGCATGAGCAAGGTGGGAATGCCCAGATATGACAATTCTTCCTGGTTGCTGCCGCCGTCGGTGATTACAAACTTGGCGCATTTCATCAGTTTTACAAACTCGACATAGCCCATGCGCGGTAGAAGCTTGACGCGCGGATTGTTCTCAAGCTTGGAAAGTAGGTCGAATTGAGCCAGCTTTTTCCGCGTCGCCGGGTGCAATACGAAGACCAGCGGATAGTGATTTGCGGCTGTTTCGAGCAGGCCGATGATTTGCGCCAGACGGCGCGATTGAAAAATGTTTTCGAAGCGATGTAGCGATACAATGCCAAACGTTTTGGCGGCAAACGGCGCATTACTTTTTTGCGGAACGGCAAGTGCTATTGCAAGCGCATCGAGCAATGTGTTTTGCCCGGTATCGACGCGCTTGACGCGGTATTTTTTCATGTTCTCGTAGGACCATTGCCCAGGACAGAAGGCCAGATCCGACATCCTGAATACTATGCGGCGAGTCAACTCCTCAGGGAAAGGATGAAAAATATTTCCGGATCGCAAGCCGGCTTCTATATGCGCCACGGTTATGCCGCGGAGTTTGCCGACGACAGCCCCAAGAAGCGTAGAAAAAGTATCGCCGTGAACTAGTATCAAACCGTTGTTATTTGAACCTGGAGCAAAGGTATCTGGTTGGCGCAGGCATCTCCACAGGCAGCGCACAAACCAGGTGCCCATTTGCACAATTCCGGTAATTTCTCTTCCGCGATACAAATAAACGCGCGCAGCGCGAATTCCAAAATCATTTAGTAACTGTTCCATGGTTTCTTCATGTTGTCCGGTGAAGACCAGATTAAACGGCAATCCCCGCTTTTCAATCACCAGGATTACCGGCGCCATTTTTATAAGTTGCGCACGGGTGCCAATGAAGCAGGAAATCATCGGCTGTTTATGCCCTGAATGATCTAATGCCGGGCCACAATAAGGTCAATGCGCCCAGCAGTTCGGATAATGTCATCCACAGCCGGAAAAGCAGGCTCAGCATGATTGCATCATTGAGCGGAATGAACCCCGCAAGAATCCCGCTTGCTACCGCTTCCCTGACGCCGATGCCGCCGGGGGCAAACAGCGCGATAAAGCCCAGTGTATTGCCTACGGCGTTGGCAAGCAACATGGCAAGAACGAGTTGCGCATTGAGATCGCCGCGGAAGAAAGTGAAATAGATGCTGGCAAAAGCCAATCCGCTCAAGATCCATACTCCGAGAAAAGCCAGCAGCAGAAAAAGATAGTTTTTTCTCGGAACACTCCGCCAGCTTTCGAACTGGCCTTTAGTCCAAAGTTTTGGTGCCAGATAATTAAGCAATTTGACAATATAGTCTTGGGACAACATGACCACAGGAATGCTAATAATTCCAAGCAATCCGATCGCCCAAGCCCATTTTGTCTTGACGATTAGCGCGACCAAAACACAGGACAAAAGGACTGCGGCATGCAGAAAAATCACCTGTTCATGAAAAGTAGCGAGCAGGGTGCTGTTAACGCGAATGCCTTGTTGCTTCATAAGCGTCGCTCGGGCTGCCATGCCCCAGACTTTTCCCGGAAAGTATTTCCCGAGCGTAGTCAGTGCAAGGTGCGAAATGCTCACCAGAAGCGGCAGTCGAATTGAGGTGGTGAGGAAGATGATCTTGCCCCAGCACCAGGCCGCATTGATCCAAAATATAATTTGCAACACCGCCGCAAGAACCAGGTATGGTGCGGAAAAGTGCAGTGGCGCGGTAAATTTATCGGACTGTTGCTGAAAATAATTGATCAAAAAAACCAGGCTTGCCAGCACGAACAACGCCAGCCAGGTGCTTTTCAGGAATTTTAAGAAATTGTGTCGCGGCAACGGGTCAGTTCGCTGCGGCGATGGTGGTTTCGATGGAATTCGCTTCGCCCTTGTTGTCCGACCAGCTCACGCTAATTTTATCGCCGATCTTGGCTCCTCTTATTCTGAAGCCGAGGTACGGGTTTTTGGCTATCCCCTGACCCCATTGCGCATCAAGGACCACCTTCTCATTAAGTCTGGCCGTTACCTGCTTGATGAAGTGAACCGGAATTAGTTCTCCTTGCGCGTCTTTGCGCTGGCCAGTTTCCATCGGATGGATGATAAGCACTTTGATATCGGCGACTTCCCCTTGCATGCGCGCCCGGATTTTCATGGTCTCACTCATTTTGCATGTCCCCACTTGACCAGGATTACAAATTGATGCATAAGCCGCTCCAGCGAGGCGGAGGCCGCGAGCAAAGCGGAGTTTACACAGAAGTAAATGAGCATTTGCGAGTGGACTCCAACAAAGCTGGAGCGGGTTAGGCGCAATTTGTGCATGTTATGCTCCACAGCCGCCGATGGTAACCCGCACTTCTTTCGCGGCAGTGTAAACCTTGCCATCGGCGTTCACCACCGCGCGAACGTTAGCCGACTCGCCCATTTTGATGTAGGTGGAAATGTACGCTTCCGCACCATTCGAGAATTGGAAGCTTGCGATCAGCGGAAACGGGTTCTTCTCGGCAATGATCGCAATGGTCAGTGTACCGGGAATATTGCTGGTCACCTCGAGCTGTACCCGCGCGCCATTTTCCGCGAGGTCCGGTGCCTTGATCAAAATATCGGTGCTCGGCTGGGCACCGGTGGCCCCGATGTTTTTAAGAGTTTCCGCAAGCGCCCTGGCTTCAAAAGCTGATTTATTCCAAGCGGCGGCCCAAATTCTGCCCGGCTTGACCAGGGCGCCAACAAATGCCACGGCAATCGCCGCGGAGTATTGCAGGAACTTTCTGCGCAGTCTATGCATACACCTAATTGCTATTTGAATTAGACGTTACATCTAAGTGAATTATGTTAGCGTAAATTTAGCCGCATCGCATGGGGCAAAACCTGCGGCCGGATGCGCAACAACTACCTTTTTATGAATTTCCCGGATTTTGCCGGTTTGGCTTCTTCTACTCGCCAGGGACCCGATTTGCCGCCCTGCTTGTGCAACAGGCGGATGCCATCCATGCGCATGCCACGATCCACCGCTTTGCACATGTCGTAGATAGTCAACAGTCCCACACTGACCGCGGTTAGCGCTTCCATTTCTACGCCGGTGCGTCCCACGGTTTCCGCAGTCGCCACGCATTCTACGGCGTTGTTGGCCTGATCCACGTTGAAGTCTACCGAAACCCGGGTCAACGCGAGCGGATGGCACAGCGGTATTAATTCGGAAACGCGTTTCGAGGCTTGGATGGCGGCTACCCTGGCGACTCCAAGCACGTCGCCTTTTTTGGCAGCGCCCGAGAGAATTTTCTCGAGCGTTGCAGGTAACATGTAAATGCTACCGCAAGCGCTCGCGGTGCGAAGGGTCTCGCCCTTTGCCGCAATATCTACCATGCGCGCCTGCCCCTGCGAATCGAAATGCGTGAGTTTCTGCACCATGAATTATGCGGCGCCGATTAGGAACTCTGCTTGAAAAGTTTTATCATAGCATCATGCGTTTGGGCTTTGTAATCACCCTGTTGTTGTTTCTCGTGCCGCGTGCGTTTGCCGAAGGTCTGCCGGAGCTGGGAGAAGCCTCGCAAACCACTCTTTCTCCATTGCAGGAGCGGCAACTCGGCGAGAGCATCATGCGCGAAATTCGCGCCGACCCAAGTTATCTAGATGACCCGCCATTAAACGAATATCTCAACAACCTGGGTTACCGCCTCATTTCCGCCAGCGACGCTCCGAAGACGAGCCTCGAAGTGTTCGCCATCCGCGACAGTGAGATCAACGCGTTTTCGCTCCCCGGAGGATACATCGGCGTTAACACTGGCTTGATCCTGCTTACGCAAAGCGAATCCGAACTTGCTTCGGTGCTAGCGCACGAAATCGGCCACGTGACGCAACATCACGTTGCGCGCATGCTTGCAGAGCAAAAATGGTCGATTGTGACCTCCCTGGCCAGCATGGCTGTGGCGATACTGGCTGCGCGCTCCAACGCGGACTTCTCTCAGGCGGCCATGATGGGCGGGCAAGCCGCGGCGCAGCAGAGCCAGCTCAATTTCACCCGCGAGCACGAACTGGAAGCGGACCGCATCGGCTTTCAGACCTTGAACAACGCAGGTTTTGACGTGCGCGCCATGCCGGAGTTTTTTGAACGCATGCAGAAGGCCATCCGCTTTGTTGAGGGAAATGCACCGTCTTATTTGCGTACCCACCCGCTCACTTATGAACGGATTGCTGACATGGAAAACCGCGCGCAATCGGTGCACTACCGGCAGGTTACCGACAGCCAGGATTTTCAATTTTTGCGGGCTCGGCTGCGGGCCCAGGAGGAGCCTCCGAACGATGCGATTACTCGTTTCGAGACCAGCCTGCGAGAGAAAAAATACGCCAACGAGGCGGCGCAGCGTTTCGGGCTGACGATCGCCTTGCTGCGCGCGAAGAGCCCAGATCGTGCCGAGCAAGAGCTGACCCAGTTGAGAAAAATTGCGCAGCCTAGCCCGCTCATTGAACTGGTGGCGGGTCAGCTAAAGATCGCGCAGGGCAAATTTGCGGAAGCGGCAGCCGTTTATCAAGCGGCGCTGAAAAACTACCCTGAATACCGGCCGCTGGTTTATGCCAGCTCCAATGTCTACCTAGCAAACAATCAGCCGCAAGATGCGCTCAGGCTCATTTCCGACCGGCTGCAGTATTATCCGCATGATTACCATTTATACCTGCTGCAGGCGCAAGGCTATGCCATGCTTGATAAAAAACTGATGCAGCATAAATCACAGGCCGAGGCCTATTATCTATTGGGCAATCTGCGGGGCGCTGTCGAGCAGCTGCAGATTGCCCAGAAAAGCGGCGACGGCGATTTTTACCAGCTCTCCGCGGTTGAAGCCAGGCTCAAGGAGTTGCGTTCGCTCGAAGCCGAAGCGAAAAAGCAATAGCATCATCGTAGCCAGGCACCGAGCTGCGTATAAATAAGCCCTGCTGCGGCGCAGGCGGCAATTACGGGAATGATGCCTAATTTGTAACGTGTAAGCGCCAAGAACGCAGCTGTTCCTATCAGCAGCAGCGGCCACTCAAATTCCGCGCCGAAGCCATGTGGCCACAGCACATGATAAGCGAAAAACAAGGCGAGATTTAGCACCACGCCGACCACTGCAGCGGTAATCGCATTGAGTGGAGCGGTGAACTTGATATTGCCGTGGGTGGTTTCGATAACGGGCCCGCCCAAAAGGATGAACAGGAAAGATGGCAGGAAGGTAAAATAAGTTGCCACCGTGGCAGCCATCGCACCGGACAGAAACTGCATTCCCGGGCCGGCTACTTCCCGGGTCCAGCCACCGACGAAACCGACAAACGCCACGACCATGATAAGAGGCCCGGGTGTGGTTTCGCCCAGTGCCAGGCCATCGATCATCTGGGTAGGCGTCAGCCACTCGTAATGTTCAACGGCACCTTGATAAACGTAGGGCAGCACGGCATACGCGCCGCCGAAAGTGAGCAAGGCAGCCTTAGTGAAGAACCAACCCATTTGGGTGAGCGTCGCTTCCCAGCCGTAAAGCGCAGCAAGAAAAGCCATTACCGCACCCCATAAGAACAGGCAAGCCGCTCCGTAACAAGCGAAGCGTGGCCAGCTAAAGCGCGCGTGTTCCGGCGTCGGTGTGTCATCATCTATGATAGCGGGGCCATAGCTTTTATTCGCTGCGCTGTGACTTCCACCGGTGGCGAATTTATCCGGAGCCCATTGCCCGCCGAGATAGCCGATAATGCCTGCGCCTAGCACGATGTAAGGGAAGGGCGCCTTAAATGCGAAAATGGCCACAAAGGCGGAAGCGGCGACCAGCCACAGCCAGGCGTTTCTGAGGGCGCGCGAGCCAATTCGGTAAGCGGCAAATACCACTATTGCCGTGACCGCGGGCTTGACGCCATAGAATAACCCAACGACCAGCGGCAGGTTGCCATAAGACAAATAAATCCAGCTTAGCGCAATGAGAATAAACAGAGAAGGCAGCACGAACAGCACTCCCGCGATGACCCCACCTAAAGTCTTGTGCATGAGCCAGCCGATGTAGGTCGCAAGCTGCTGCGCCTCGGGGCCGGGCAGAAACATACAATAGTTGAGCGCGTGCAGGAATCGCTGTTCTGAGATCCAGCGTCGCTTCTCCACCAGTTCCTGATGCATGATCGCGATTTGCCCGGTTGGTCCGCCAAAGCTGATGAAGCCCAGCTTCAACCAGTAGCGGAGAGCTTCCGCGAACGTGATTTGAGGAATCGTCTTGGAAAGTATGTCCATGTCGAGCCGGCTTCTATAAACTACCGCTATTCTAGGCAAAATCGGATCATCGCGCCGCGAACATGGAAAAAATTGGCAAATATGAAATCGTAAAAGAAATCGCCAAAGGGGCGACCAGCTCCGTTTTCCTTGCCAATGATCCGTTCGCCGGGCGCCAGGTCGCGATCAAACTGGTTAATTCCGAAGCATTGCGAGACAAACAGAAGGGGCGGCGTTACAAGAAGTTGTTTCTTACCGAAGCTTCGCTGGTGGGCAAGCTATCTCACCCCCATATCGTGACAATTTACGACGCCGTGGCTGAGGATCAGCTCTGCTATATCGTCATGGAGTATGTGCCGGGCGGGACCTTGGAGCAATATTGCAAGGTTGAAAACCTGCTCCCGATAGACAGGGTAATCGAAATCATTTTCAAGTGCAGCAAGGCGCTGGCGTTTGCGCACCGTCACGGCATTATCCATCGCGACATCAAGCCGGCGAATATCATGTTCAGTGATGGCCTTGACATCAAGATTTCTGATTTTGGGGCGGCGCTTACCGAGCAGACCGACACGACGCAAATAATCGGAGTCGGCTCTCCGGCCTACATGTCACCTCAGCAAGTAAAAGAGCAGCCGCTCACGCACCAAACGGATATCTATTCCCTGGGGGTGGTGATGTACCAATTATTGACCGGCAGATTGCCTTTCACCGGGAACAACAATTACAGCATCATTTACCAGATCATTAACGTCGATCCGCCACCGCCAAGCTTATATCGGCCTGAAATTCCACCGCAACTGGATGTGATCGTCAAAACCGCGTTGCGCAAGGATCTGGAAACACGTTATCAAAGCTGGGAAGAATTTGCCCAAAAGCTGATCGAGGCATTCAACAATCTGGAAAAACCCAAGGAAGATTTTTCTGAGGGTGAACGCTTCGATGTCCTGCGCAAGCTGTCGTTCTTCAATCACTTTAGCGATGTTGAACTGTGGGAAGTGATGCGCATCACACGCTGGCGCAAGTTTCCGCCGGGGACCACCCTGATCAAGGAAGGGGGCATCGGCAAGGGGTTTTTTATTCTCGTTGCAGGTGAAGTTAACGTGACCAAGGAGGGCAAGCTGTTAAATGTGTTGCAGCCGGGGGAATGCTTCGGCGAAATGGCATACCTTGGAAGAATTCAGTTCACGCGCACCGCAAGCATTATTTCGGTAAGCGAGGTAACCGCAATCGAGATCACTGCCGAATCGTTGGCGCAGGCCTCGGATAACTGCCGCCATCAATTCAACCGCGCTTTTCTTGAAATACTGGTAGACCGGCTGTCCGCCGCCAACGTCCGGCTCTCGCAATTGCTGCTGGACCGCAAGATCAGCATCTTCTGATACGGGATCCGCGCTATTACCCGGTGGTGGATTGTTTGCTATAGTGAATTTTCTGTTAGTGACTTGATAAACCCCTCATGCAAGGATTCAAGGAAATCGCTCCTGACGAACTTCAGGGAATGCAATCCAAAGAAGGTTTAAGATTGATCGACGTGCGCAGCAACGCGGAGGTCGCACGCGGTTTGATTCAGGGCGCACTGCATATCCCGCTGTCGCTGCTGCCTCCCAAAGCGGCCGAATGGGACAGCGCGACACCCATCGTGTTTTATTGTCAGTCTGGCGCGCGTTCCGCCCAGGCTTGCACATTTTTTGCAGGGAAAGGCTTCAACAATCTGTACCATCTGCGAGGGGGTGTCAGCGCCTGGGTGCGCAGCGGACGGCAACTCGAAGGAACTGAAAGGTGAACGTAGATAAGGAAATCGATACTCGCGGCTTGAATTGCCCGCTGCCGATTCTGCGAACCAAGAAAACCTTGGCTGAAATGACCTCGGGACAGATATTGAAAGTGCTTGCCACCGATCCCGGCTCGGTCAGGGATTTCGAGGCTTTTTCCAGACAGACCGGAAATGAATTGCTGTCCCAGTCCGAAGAGAGCGGGGAATTTATTTTCTTCATGAAAAAGCGTTGATGCTTGCGCCTCGAGAGAGAGAGCGATGATCACGCTTTACCAGTTCCAACCCGCTTTCGGGCTGCCCAACGCCAGCCCCTTCTGCATGAAAGTGGAAAATTATTTGCGCATGGCGCGTTTGCCTTACCAAATTGCGCCCCGCGCCAGCCATTTTAGGGCACCGAAAGGAAAACTGCCGTACATCGAGGACGAGAACAAGATCATCGCTGATTCAAGTTTCATCATCGAATACCTCAAATCAACTTACGGCGATCCGCTCGACGCAAGGCTTAGTTCAGCGGAACGCGCGCAAGCGCTAGCGTTGCGCCGAATGATGGAGGAAAATCTTTATTGGGCGCTGGTCTATACACGCTGGATGGAGCCGCAAGGTTGGCAGACGATCAAGATCGAGTTTTTCAAATCGGTGCCTGGGCCGCTGCGCGGGCCGATTTCAGCTTTCGCCCGCCGTGGCGTGGCGAAACAATTGTGGGGACAGGGCATGGGGCGGCACAGCGCGGAGGAGGTGCACCACATCGGCAGCATCGATATCAGCGCTGTCGCAGATTTTCTTGACGCAAAGCCTTATCTCATGGGCGACAGTCCGACATCGCTCGATGCCACTGCTTACGCCTTTCTTGCCAACATTATCCTGGTTCCGGTCGACTCCGCGCTCAAACGGCACGCACTGAAATACCCCCAGCTCGAAGCTTATTGCCAACGTATGCGCGCAAGGTACTACGCTTAGCGAAGCTTCTCAAGCTGCGCGCTGAGTTTCTCCAGTGCTGTACCGAAGTTGCTGAGGCGTTCTCTTTGTTGCTCAACCACGTCCGCGGGGGCGCGCTTGACGAATTCCGGATTGGCCAGCTTGGCTATCGCCTTGGCGATCTCATCTTCCAGCCGCGCAATTTCCTTCTTTAATCGCTTGCGCTCGGTGGCAACATCGGTTTCGATGTGCGGCATAACGCGGTGCTCGCCCACAACGGCTACGGGTGAATCCGATTCAGGGAGCACATCGACTAGGTGCAGCTCCGAAGGGCGTACCAGAACAGAAAAAGCGCTGGTCGTCGAGGGACCCGGGTTAGCGGTTATATAGAAAGGCACCCTCTGGGAAGGCTGTAGCTTGATTTCGCTGCGCAGATTTCGTCCGGCAATTACAACCTCCTTAGCAACGGCAATCTCGTGCTCGGCCGCTTCGTCGATCTTTTCCGGCTGGCACTGCGGGTACGGCGCGAGCATGATGCTTTGACCGGTTTTTCCGGCAAGCTGCGCCACCTTTTGCCAAAGCTCTTCGGTAATGTAGGGAATGATCGGGTGCGCGAGCCTCAGCGCTGCTTCAAGCACGC
>DASPRI010000118.1:0-37248 GCA_035624535.1 Burkholderiales bacterium | reverse complement strand
GAGCCTTGGCCTGTACCCGGAGATCTGGGACAGCGGGGGCACCGATCATACATTCGTCTCGGGCACCTTCTCTACAAGTACGTGGACGCATGTGGCGGTTACCGCGGCCACCGGCGGGAACCTGATCGGCTACATCAATGCAGCGCAGGTGAACAGCATTAGCTTCGGCGGCAGCAACATCGGGACCGGTGGGACCACCCCCAAAATGAGGATCGGGGCGAGTCCTTGGGATAGCCCGGGGCCTGTCCCGGCCTGGCCTCTCAACGGCGTCATCGATGAGGTCCGAATCTCCAGTACTGCCCGTTCTCCCGACTGGCTTCAGACCGAGTACAACAATGAGACCAGTCCTTCAACGTTTTATACACTAGGGGCCGAAACCACGCCCAGCGCTTTCGCTTCGACCTGCGCCACGTCACCCTATACTTCGACGCAGAATATAACGGGGATGGGAGGAACCTTGTCTGGATTCACTACTACTGTCACTTGTTCCAGCGGCCCCACCTACACCGAAGGCAGCACCACAAGGACCGTTTATCAGCTCACCTCGACCGGCGCAAAGGGCACGGTGGGAACCGTGGATCGGGTGGAACGGCAATTGCAAGTGACGTTGATCAAATGAAAGTCTAGTCCCTCACTCCAAAAAAATCTCTGCCTGTACCTAGGCGACTGGCACGTGTATTGCTCCGGTTAGGACAATGTGGAAGGTGAAATTCTCAAAGATGCGATATTGGTCACAAATCATGGGTTTTCCGGCCACCCTCATGGTTCACGTGCGACGCTTGCCGCCATCTGCTTTTCGGCTGCCGGGGCTCCGTGGGGCTGGGCTACGCCGGGCGGCAGTTGCGCATTACGGTGGACAATTGAGCCTGACACCTATGAATTTTGCATTTCTAAAATCTGCGTTCAAGCTTGCTATGTCACCACCGGCGCGCTCGCCGGTCGTGGCGCAGGCCCGGCGCAAAGTCCGTAGCAATCCGGGACAACCGCGGCTGATGGGCAAGGGCACCGGCATCGTGGTTGCCGTCGTGCTCGCGTTGCTCGCTTTAGTCGGCCCCGTGCGCGATGCCGCCGCCTACACCTACTCCAAGTCGATCACGGTTGACCGAACCAAGGTCGGCAACGCCGGCGCACCGACTACGCTCTCCAATTATCCCATGCTCTACAGTGTCATCGACGCCAATCTCGCAACCACGGCGAACGGAGGACATGTCACCAGCGCCAGCGGCTTCGATATCATCTTCCAGGATTCGAGCGGAAATAAGCTTGACCATGAGATTGAGCAATACAACGCCACGACCGGACAGTTTATCGCCTGGGTGCGCATTCCCACGCTGAACACCCAGACCAATAGTTCCAACACGGTCATTTATATCTCCTACGGCGATTCTACAGTCACCACCTCACAGGAAAACAAAACCGGGGTCTGGGACGCCAATTTCAAGGGCGTGTGGCACCTCCCTAACGGCACAACGCTGACCGCAAGTGATTCCACGAGTAATGCAAACAATGGGACATTACAAAATACTCCGACGGCGGTTGCGGGGCAGATAGACGGAGGCGGAAGTTTTGCCAGTGCCAGTAGTCAATATATTTCCACTACGAACTCTTTCAACAATCCCCAGGATTTGACAGTGTCCGCGTGGTTTAAGACCTCAACCGCATCTGGTACGAAAATTATCGGTCTTGAAGATGCCCAGACCGGAACTGGTGGCGCCAATTACGACCGAATGATTTATATGGGTACTGATGGGAAAATTTATTTTGGGTGGTACTCGACCGTTGTAAATACAGTTGCTTCGACTAGTACGCTTAATAACGGACAATGGCATCACGCCGTTGGCACGCATACCTCTGGCAACGTGGGCGCCTTGTATATTGACGGTGTTTTGCAAGGTACTGGCAGCAATGCAGCCCAAAGCTATACCGGTTATTGGCGCATCGGCAGTTATAAATCGGGCGGTTGGGTCAACTCCAACGATGGATATTTCACTGGGCAAATCGACGAAGCCCGGGTATCCAACGTCGCCCGCACCGCCGACTGGGTTAAGACCGAGTACAACAACCAGAAGACGCCCGGGAATATCGGCAGCCCCGGCTTTTACACCGTGAGCGCCGAGCTCGCAGCCTGCGCTTACAGCTTCAGGAAATCCATTACGGTCAATTCCGGCCAGGTCGTCGGCGGCCCACTCACAAATTACCCTATGCTTGTGAGCTTCACCGACCCCAACATTGCGAACACGTTGAGCGGGGGGAATGTGACTGATCCCGGCGGCGACGACATCATCTTCAGGGCTTCGGACGGAGTTACGCAGTTAAACCACGAGATCGAAACATACGTGTCGACGACGGGGCAACTGGTTGCATGGGTGGGAGTGCCCTCTATCAATACCGGTACGGTCATTTATATGTATTACGGCAACAGTTGTGTAACATCGCCCACTCAGAACCCAACCGGTGTGTGGGATTCGAACTTCAAGGGAGTGTGGCATCTCCAGCAAAGCGGGAACGGCACCGCCGGGGAGTTCAAGGACAGCACCTCCAATGCGAACAATGGCCAGGGCGGAGGCGGCACATTGGCCAATACCCCCGCCCAGGCGACGGGGGAAATCGGGTACGGCCAGCAATTTACCGGCGGTAGCGGTGGAGCTTGTCCCTGTGATTACATTCAAATCGCCGATACCGCCAGCTTGGATGAAACGACCCAACTCACCATGGAGGCCTGGGTCAAGCTCCCCACACCCACCACTAATCAGAAGATTATGGGCAAAACTGATCAAAATATCACTCGTGGCTATCTGCTCGCGTCGCAGACTGGCGGCCTTTACGCGGAGATCTGGGACAGCGCGGGCACCGATCATACATTCACCTCGGGCGGCACCCTCTCTACAAATACTTGGACGCATCTGGCGGTCACCTGGACCACCAGCGGGAGCATGATTGGCTACATCAATGGGGTGCAGGTGAACAGCATTAGCGCCGGCAGCAACAACATCGGGACCGGCGGGACCACCCCCCAAATGAGGATCGGGTCGAGTCCTTGGAATGGCCCGTCTTGGCCTCTCAGCGGCGTCGTCGATGAGGCCCGAATCTCCAACTTGGCCCGATCGGCCAATTGGCTCAAAACCGAAGTAAATAACCAGTCCGCGCCCGGGTCGTTCAGCGCGGTGGGGGCTCAGCAGTCGTTAACCGCCGCCTTGGGCGGTTTCAATGCGTATGAGTCGTCGACCGCCGCCGGCGCCATCACCGGCGTCATCAAGACCAAGATCGCCGGCGCCTCGGTGAGTCTGGATATCATTGCGTTGAATGGAGCAAAAAACGCGATCTACACGACTTTCACCGGCACAGTAGGGGTGGATGTGCTCGGCAACAACACCCTGGGCGTGTCGCTTGACTCCAACGGCTGTCCCACTTCGTACACGCTGGTCCAGACGCTCTCGCCCAATCCCACATTTGCCTCAGGCGACAACGGGCGCAAGACCATCAGCTTCACCGTGCCCAATTCCTATCGTGATGTACGGCTCAGAATTTACAATCCCACCCCCCTTGGCTCGGCGACAGCCATCGGTTGTTCGAACGACAACTTCGCGATTCGCCCCAACACCTTGGGTAACTTCGCCGTCACCGACACTGACTGGCAGACGACCGGAACCCCAGGAGCGCGTGCCCTTAACCTCCTCGACTTCACCACCACCACGCCTGTCCACAAAGCAGGGCAGCCGTTCAGCGTGCGCGCGACCGCTCTCAACTTGGACGGTGTGACGACAACGACCAACTACACAGGCGCGCCAACGGCGACGCTCACTGCGTGCGTCGGGGCTGCCTGCACTTCGACCTTTGGCACGCTTACGCTTTCCACGACGTTTGCGGCGGGGCTGCTCGCCTCGGATGTTGCGTCCTACAGCGACGTAGGCTCGTTTGCGCTGCAGCTGCAGGATCAGACTTTCGCCAGTGTGGATGCGGCTGACACCAGTGGTGACTGCACCGCGACTGGCCGATACGTGTGCAGCTCGACACTTTCCGTCGGCCGCTTTGTGCCGGACCATTTCGTGGTCTCCTACAACACGCCGGCGTTCGCCACCGCTTGCGGCTCTTTCACCTATGTTGGCCAGCCTTTTAATTACACGACTGCACCGGTGTTGACAGTGACTGCGCAGAATCAAGCGAACAATACGACTGCACTATACGTCACGAGCGGCAGCTGGTGGCGCATCACCAATTCGAGCCTCACCAAGAGCTACTCTGCGGCGACCGGCACCGTCAATACCAGCGGTCTGCCGGGAACGGATCCGGTGATTGTCCAAACCGGTCCCGGAGTGGGAACGCTCACCTTCAGCTCCGGTAGCGGGCTCTCTATGACGCGCGGCACGCCGGTCGCGCCGTTCAATGCCGACATCGCTCTCGGGGTCAACGTGATTGACGCAGATGGCGTGGCCTACGCGTCGAACCCGGCAAGTTTCGGGACCGCGACCGCAGGCAACGGCATCCAATTTAATACCAGCAAGTTGATGTACTTCGGCCAGCTCACTATCGGAAACGCACTGGGATCGGGGCTGCTGAATCTGCCGATACAGATCCAGACCCAATATTGGAATGGCACCATCTTCGTGACTAATATCTCGGATTCATGTACCACGATAACCGCGGGCAATATTTCCTTGGGGAATTATCAGGGCTCTCTCAACAGCGGCAATCTCCCGTCCGGCAACATCAGTATCAGCGGGGCATTCAATCAGGGCGTAGGCAATTTGACGCTGAACAAACCTTCGTCTGCCGTCAATGGAACCGTGGATTTGACTGTGGGCCTGGCAGCAGGGGGCATGTCTTATTTGCAGGGCGCATGGGCGGGGACTACCTATATCTACAACCCCGTTGCACGCGCGGCTTTCGGGTTTAGCACGGGAACCTATAAAAGTGGAACTGGAAGCGATTCTTTCGTTTACCAGCGGGAGAATTATTAATCGGCTCCACGCTATTGCGGCCGAGTGGGTAACTCAGAATTATGATTACCAGTTCGTAGTTGGAGCACTCTCAGGCGTTCCGCACTCTTCCAGCCGGCGTAAATAGGAGTCTACTGTTTGCCTGGATGTGCCCGACGGGGCGCCGAAAAAACGCAACATGATCTCAATTAGGTTTCTTCAACTCCTGAATCGACCTTAAGTACCGATTATCAGCTCACTTGGTAACCTGCAAGTGGCGTTGCTCGATCGAATAGCACAGTCATCAGCCTGTGGTGCAGTTTACCGCTCAAGCTAACACTATCGGAGGGCAGAAAGTTTGGCCTAGCGGTAATTCGCAGGAGTTGACCCAAGTGGTGAAGCGAGAATCGAACTTTTTCAGCAGATTGACCCGAACAAGCTTGATCGAAAACCCGGGTTTTAGCCAACCCGACCTCGCGGGTTCGGCAGCGGCGGGCACGGGTTCACGTTTGTTGTTGCTTATTTATTACCCCCACACTACAATTAGTTGTAAATAGTCGGCGATGATACCACCTGTTGTGGCCGCTTCACGCGCAGACTGGTGATCCGCCGGCAAAGGAGGAACCTAAGGGACAACGTCGGAGGGCAGCGACACCGGACCATGCCGCGCCTTAGCCGGCAATTCGCCAAACCGATCTCTGTCAAAAGGAGAAAACTATTGAGCCTAATGAATGAGCACCAATTAACCTAATTCAAAGCGAGCATCGGTTTCGGGGCGACTGCGGAATGAGGTTTTTTAGCAAGACGAAACAACGACCGGGCTGGCTGGCCTTGGGCTTCAGCGCTCAAGGGGTGTGCCTTGCACATATCCGGCGCCAAAAAGAGGGCCGTCCCGAGGTGCTGCGCTGCGAATTCCACCGCTGGCAAGCAGCGGGCAGCGAAGCACTGGCAGAACTTGGTAAACAACTGCACTTCGACGAGTATCGATGCACCACACTGCTCAATCTCGGCGAATATCAATTGCTGCAGGTAGAAGCGCCGAACGTCTTGCCTGAAGAACTCAAGGCCGCGATCCGCTGGCGCATTAAAGATTTCCTGAATTACAGTGTCGATGATGCAATGGTGGACGCGCTCGATATCCCCCAACCAGCAAATGCCCCCGCTCGCAGCCGGTCGATCTACGCAGTTGCCTCACCCAAAGCAGTGGTCCAGCAGCGCATATCGCTGTTTGAAGACGCAAACATTTCTTTATCGGTGATCGATATTCCGGAGATGGCGCAACGGAATATCGCGGCGTTGTTCGAACGCGAAGGAAAAGGATTGGCGCTGCTTTCATTTGACAACGATGGCGGCCTTTTGACCTTGACCTGCGCAGGAGAACTCTATCTTTCGCGGCGCATAGACGCTTCGCTGCAACAACTGAGCGAAGCAGATGAAAACCTGCGCAAGCAACACTTTGACCGGGTGGTCCTCGAATTGCAGCGGTCGTTCGACTACTTTGACCGTAACTACAGTTTCATCACCCTGGAAAAACTATTGCTGGCTCCGTTGCCTGCAGCCATAGAGCTGGAAGCCCATCTTGCGGCCAATCTTTACGTGCCGGTCGAGACCCCGTACGTCCCGATGGAATCGCTCAATTTGGCGCAGGTTCTGGATTTTTCTGCCACCCCTGAACTGAATGATGGTGAAGCCCAGGCCCAGTACTTTCAAGTTCTGGGAGCAGCGCTGCGCGACGAGGAGAGAGCCAAGTGAGCCAACAGATCAACCTGTTCAGTCCGGCTCTACTGAAAAAACGAAAAATACCTTACTCCGCCGCCGTTATGCTACGGGCGCTCGCGCTCATTGTGGCATTGGCGACGCTGGCATATGGATACCTGGTTTATCAAACCGACACGCTGAGCAAGCAGGTGGCCGAAACTGACAAAAAAGCCGGTGAAGAGCAAGAGCGCCTCAATAAATTGACCAGTGAATTGCCCCCGCAACAACCGAGCGTGCAGTTGCAAAACGAAATCAAAAATGCTGAAGCTCAGTTGAAAGCGCGCCAGGAGATGGTCGATGCCCTTAAGCACGGCGGGCCGATCGGCAGCACCGAAGGTTATTCCCAATACATGCTCGCCTTTGCCAGACAGTCGGTTGACGGTCTGTGGCTGACCAGTTTCGATATCGTCGGCGCCGGGAGTGAAATGGTGATCACGGGACGAACCGTGCGCGCGGAATTGGTGCCGGAATTTGTCCAGCGCCTGAGCCGGGAGCCGGTAATGAAAGGAAAACAGTTTGCGTCTTTGAGGATCAGCGTTGCGCAGCAAGCGCAAGGCGGTCAAAAATCCACTGGGAACCCGGCTTATCTGGATTTTATTCTGCGATCCGTCGAACAGGCTAAATCCGAATGAAACTTGATTGGATGACGCTCGCAAACAAGCTTAACGAAAGGAGCTTACGCGAACGCGGGTTCATTTTCCTGATGGTGGCTACGCTGATGATTGCGTTTGTGTACCTGCTATTCCTCGACCCCTTGTTGTCGAAGGATAAAGGTCTTTCCCAGCAGATTGCACAGAAGCAGACCCAGCTAAAATCCATACAGACGCAGATCCAGGCATTGCAGCAAAGCCGCATCGTCGATCCGGACGCTGCTAATCGCGCGAAGTTGGAATCGCTCAGGATACAACTGGTACAACTCAAAGCCTTACTGCAGGTCAAGCAACAGCAACTTATTCCACCCGAAAAAATACCCGAGTTGCTGGAAGATATACTGAGCCGCAACCAGCGCCTGCAACTCATTTCGCTGAGATCCCTGCCGCCTAGCACCGTAACCGCAGGCGATGAACAATCAATTTCAGCCGAAAAAGAATTTTTCAAGCACGGTGTCGAAATCAGCGTCCGGGGAGGCTATTTTGATTTGCTCGATTATTTAGTGCAGCTGGAAAAATTGCCCACGCAGATATTCTGGGGCAGGGCCAGCTTGAAAGTAGAAGAATATCCGACGTCGCAATTGACACTCACGCTCTATACGCTGAGCCTGGATAAGGTATGGTTGACGACATAAAAGAAAGCGGACGCAAAAAATTCCAGGCGATGTCGCAACATCGGAGGAAAGCATTGTCGCTTTATGCCTGCAGCGTCATTTTTGTCTTGCTTGGCCACCCAGCGCGTGCCGAGAATGTTCCCGACCCTACTCGCCCGCCCATGGTTACTCAATCGCCGGCAGTCGGTGGAGCTGTTGCGTCTAGCTTGGTGTTGCAGTCGGTCCTGATATCGCCGCGACTCAAAGTCGCCATTATCAACGGGGAAACAGTCAAACTGGGGGACTCGTATGGCGCGGCCAAAGTGGTGAAAATCAGTGAAAGCGGAGTGGTACTCGATACCGATGGCAAGCTGCAAACGCTGAAGCTTTTTCCCGGCGTAGAGAAAGAGCTGCCGCAAGCTCAAGAAGCAAGCGCCGGCAGCAAAAAAAAATTGCCGCAAAGTGAACGAAAACCTGAAAAGAGCAAGGAACAATGAAAAGGATTTATTTAATCGCGTTCATGCTTAGCCTCTCTGGCTGCGCGGCACAGGAGGCCAAGTTCACCTCGACTGCCAAGGAGATCGATGCCGAAATGGACAAAGCGGCTAAGGATAGGCTGGTACAGCCGGAAGCTGTGAGCCAGGCCTTGCTCCCGCCGATTACGGTGGAATTGGCGAAGGCGGAAGCCAAACCACAGGAACGAAAGTTTGACTTGGTGGTGAACAACGCTCCGGCGAACCAGGTATTTCTGGCAATAGTTTCAGGTACGCGTTACAGCATGCTGGTGCACCCCGACGTCAGGGAAGCGATTTCGGTCAATCTTAAAGATGTTACGTTGTTCGAGGCCTTGGATTCGATCCGCGAGCTTTACGGGTACGAGTACAAAGTTGAAGGCACGCGCATCTACGTTCAGCCACTGACCTTGCGAACCCGCGTGTTTCAAATCAATTACCCCGACGATTTACGCAAGGGCACTTCCGATATTGCCGTAGCGGCCTCGGGCGCAATTAATGCCACCGGTGGCACAGCGACCGCGCCGGCACCGGGCGCGACTGGCGCGCCCACGGAGAGCAGCAAAATCACGACTCAGCACAATAGCGATTTCTGGTCTGAACTGACTAGATCGCTCACTTCCATAGTGGGCACGGCAGAAGGCCGCAATGTGGTAGTGAGTCCGCAATCGGGAATCATTGTGGTGCGCGCCATGCCCCTGGAACTGCGCAATGTCGCCGCTTACCTAAAGGCCGCCCAGCTGAGTGTCGAAAGGCAGGTCATCATCGAGGCGAAAATTCTCGAAGTCCAACTTAACAATGGCTACCAGCAAGGAATTAATTGGGCGGCTTTCACAAGTGGCAATGTCAGCCGCGGTTCCATCTCTCAGCTGACTCCGAACACGACATTAAATGTTACACCAGGCCCCTTGGTAGGCGGGACAACCACCAGCCCGACCGGTGGATTGAGCGGTGGATCGCTGGCGAATGTGACAATTGCCGGAACTCCCATCAGCACCACGAATGCTGGAGCAACGATCTCGGCAGGAGCGGCGGCAGGGACTTTGTTTGGCCTTGCATTTCAGGCCGCTAATTTCGCCGCCTTGATCACCTTTCTAGAAACGCAGGGGAATGTGCACGTGTTGTCCAGCCCGCGCATTGCCACTTTGAACAACGTAAAAGCGGTACTGAAAGTCGGGGCGGACCAGCTGTTTGTGACCAACGTGACTTCGAGCACCACAGTAAGCCAGGGTGTTGTCACGAGCTCGACTGCTCCGACGGTCACGTTTCAGTCATTTTTCTCCGGTGTTGCCTTGGATGTCACGCCGCGGATAGACGAGGATAACAATATCATTTTGCATATCCACCCCTCGGTCAGCAATGTTGAGCAAGTAGACACGACCATTACGCTGAGCGCCACTCAAGGCGGCCCGCTGACCATCCCGGTACCGAGAAGCTCCATTCAGGAAACCGACAGTATTATCCGGGCGCAGAATGGCCAAATTGTCGCTATCGGCGGGCTGATGACGCAAATCCAGACATCGGACCGCTCGCAAATTCCGGGGCTGGGAGATGTTCCGGTTGCGGGAAATCTTTTCGGCCAGACCAACAAGGTTTCGCAAAAAAGAGAGCTGGTGATCTTGCTTAAGCCGACGGTGGTCCTCAGCGACAAGGACTGGCAGGAAGACATTTTGCAATCGAGCGACCGGATGCATATTCTGAAAAGTGGAGGATCAAGCTCTAGCGTGAAATAACCAGCCGGCGCGCAAAACTGAGGATTTAGCATTCGCATTTTGGGTTAAGTTATTTAAAAAGGGAAACTGAAAAATGTACCGCACTTATTTTGGATTACGCGAACCCCCTTTCAGCATCACTCCCGACACGAGTTTCATATTCGCCTGCACTGCTCATCAGCAAGCGCTCAACACCCTGCTGGTTGCAATCAGAACAGGCGAAGGATTCATCAAAATCACCGGCGAGGTCGGCACCGGCAAGACATTGCTGTGCCGTCGCTTCCTTGCCACTCTGGGCGATACCTGCGTCTCTGCATACATTCCCAATCCCTATCTTGATCCACGTTCCCTGTTGCTCGCGCTAGCAGACGAACTCGGGACGCCGATTCGGAAAGACGCGGACCAGCATCAATTGCTCAAGTCGCTGACCTTGGCTTTGTTGGGCATTGCACGACAGGGCAAACAGGTAGTGATCTGTTTGGACGAAGCTCAGACCATGCCCTTGGAAAGCCTGGAGGCGCTGCGGCTTTTGACCAACCTGGAAACGGAAAAAAGAAAGCTGCTTCAAGTAGTACTGTTCGGCCAGCCGGAACTCGATAAAAAGCTCGCACAACCCTCGGTGCGCCAGCTGCGCCAGCGGATAACATTTCAATGTCGTCTGGGCGTGCTGGCAAAGAACGAGCTGGAGCACTACTTAACACACCGCCTGAACGTCGCGGGCCATCGCGGAGACGGGCTATTTAGCGCGACCGCAATTGGTTTGATGCACCGCTTGAGCGGCGGCATACCCAGGCTGGTCAATATTCTTGCGCACAAGTCCTTGCTGCTGGTCTACGGTGAAGGTGGGCGCCAGGTGTTGCCGCGCCATGTCCGTGCCGCTGCCGCCGACACGCCTTCAATCAAGTCTGCGTTCCATCCCATCTGGTGGTTCGCGTTCGCGATGCTGTCTATTTCAGTGGGCGGCGTCATCTGGAAATTTCTGCAATGAGCCTGATCAACCAGATGTTGATGGACCTCGAGAAGAGGCGAGCACCGCGTCCGGAAGGGGTGCTCAGCGAGGCGCATGCCCTGCCGGCGCCGGCCGCCGGTCATCCTCGCTGGCGGTTTGCTCTGCTTGCCTTGGTACTGGTGGCGGCAGCTATCGTCTGGTTCATTCAGGCAGGATTTAAATTGCCTTCGCTGCCTTTCTCGATTCCTTCGCTTCAGACTCAGCCAGCGGAACCTGCTCAACTAGCAAAAAACCAGGAAACTCCGCCGCCGGCGGCCGCTATTCCTGCCCCGCAAACATCTCCGTCAGCTGCGCCCGATCAGACACCAGAAAGAGCGGAAAATCCGACCGTATCGGAAACTTTGTTGGAACCTGCTTCGCGCCTAAGTCGGGAACTCGGCAGCGTGCCACAGGGTTCCGAAACGAAGTTAGTGCTCGGCAAGCGCGGCGCCAGAACTAAGACTGTCGCCCAGGAGCCGGTCGCCGCCCAAACCAGCCCGGCTGCCGAACCGCCTTTTTCGGCCCACATTAACAAGCAGGTCAGACAGCAAACTCCCCAGCAGTTGGCCGAAGAAGAATACCGCAAAGCGGTCTCGTCTATGCAGCAGGGGGAGCAGATAGCAGCGCAGGAGTCACTTAGACGAGCTTTGCAACTCAACCCAAATTTTACCGACGCGCGCCTGGCGCTTGCCGGTTTGCTGCTTCAAGGAAGGCAGCTCGCGGAGGCAGAGAGCGTGCTGCGTGACGGACTGGAACTAAATCCCCGGCAGCCCGGATTTGCCATGATGATGGCGCGCCTACAGGTTGAGAAGGGCGATACCGAGGGCGCGGTTGAAACGCTGCGCAAAACGCTCCCCTATGCAACTGGCAATCCGGATTACCAGGCCTTCATTGCTGCATTACTGTTGCAGCAGGCGCGCTATACCGATGCGGTCGAGCATTATCGTACTGCGCTGAATCTCAAGCCGGCCGGTGTATGGTACATGGGACTTGGGATGTCACTGCAGGCACTGCATCGATTGCCGGAAGCGCAAGACGCTTTTCAGCAAGCGCTAACAAGCGGGGGACTTACTCCCGAATTGCAGACGTTTGTCGAGCAGCGCCTGAAGCAAATAACGATCAGCCAAAAATAGGCGCTTAGGGTGGCAAAGTACGGGCAACCACCCACGCACTGATTTCTATCGCACCCTTTTTGCGCACCACCTTGGCGAGCTCGTCAAGCGTTGCGCCAGTGGTCATTACATCATCGAGCAGCGCAACTTTTTTCCCGCGCAATTCCGCTTGACACACGAAGGCGCCGCGCACATTCTTGGCTCGCTCTTTCCATGGCAGACCAGCTTGCGGCGGCCCATCGAGGATCCTGTAGCAGGCATCTGCCAGCAAGCTCACGCCCCATTTCTGTGAGACGAGCTTCGCGATTTCGAGCGCCTGATTAAAACCGCGTTCGCGCAATCTCGCGGTGGTAAGCGGTACCGGAATCAGGTAATCGAGTTGCTCATGTGCATCAGGTAACAGCTCTTCAGCCAAAATTGGGGCGAGCGCAAGGTTTCCCTGGTACTTGAGCGCTTGTATCAAGGCGTCCACCGGAAAACTGTAGGTGAAAGCAGCGCGCGTAAAATCGAAAGCGGGTGGATCACTCAAGCAGGAGCCGCACAATTCCCCGTCGGGTACGGGCAGAGCACACCTTCTGCAGCAAGGCTCATGCAGATAAGGCAGGTGCTCGCGACAAGCCACACATAAGTTTTGCGCATGAATTCCAGCGCCGCATAAAACACAATCTTGCTGCAGCAGGCTGTGTGCAATATTCAGGCAGCTGTTTAGAATTCCCATGGCCGAAATTGACAATTGAAGAGAAATCATTGATGATTCGTGCAATTTTACCCGTCGGCTGATCCTTTTCAATCCTGACTCGGCGCATTCATGAAGCCGGCTGCATTCGACCGGAAAACGTGTGGCGATGCCTTACCCGGGCACAGCCCGACCGAGATTGAGGCGCTGTTCGCGCTGCCTTTCAGCGATCTGATTTACCGAGCGCAGCAAGTCCACCGGCAACACTTTGATGCCAATGCAGTGCAGTTATCCACTCTGCTTTCGATCAAAACCGGCGGTTGTCCAGAGGATTGCGCCTATTGCCCGCAGGCGGCGCGTTATGACACCGGGGTGGTAGATCAGGAAATACTGCCTCTGCATAGCGTGGTATCGGCAGCAAATGCGGCAAAGGAGCAAGGCGCAACGCGATTTTGCATGGGAGCTGCGTGGCGCGGTCCAAAGCAGAAGGAGCTTGATCGGGTGATCGAAATGATCAGGGCGGTGCGGCAAGTGGGACTGGAAACCTGCGCAACACTGGGCCTGCTCAAGGAAGGTCAAGCCGAACAGTTGCGCGAAGCTGGGCTGGATTACTACAACCACAATCTCGACACGTCGGCAGATTTTTACGAAGAAATCATCACCACCCGTAACTATCAGGACCGTCTGGATACGCTGCGTCGGGTGCGCAAGGCTGGAATCAAGGTTTGCTGTGGCGGCATCATCGGCATGGGAGAGACACGCCGCCAGCGTGCGGCAATGATCGCACAACTTTCCAGCCTCGATCCGCATCCTGAGAGCGTGCCGATCAATAACCTGGTTCAGGTCGAAGGCACACCGCTTTACGGCGCCCAGAGATTGGATCCGCTGGAATTCGTGCGCACCATTGCAGTGGCGCGCATCACCATGCCCAAGGCCATGGTGCGACTTTCCGCGGGACGCGAAACGATGACCGAAGAGCTTCAGTCATTATGTTTTCTAGCGGGCGCCAATTCAATTTTCTACGGTGAGAAACTGCTGACCACCGGCAACCCGCGAACCCAGCAGGATAGGGCGCTGCTAGCCAAGCTCGGCATGCACCCGTTGTAATTTTTTTCCAATGAGCCGAGGACTGGCCCGTAACCGGCCTGTCGCTGGTACACATGCTCCTTAGCCATCTGCGCGATCAGCTTCAGCGCCTCGAAGTCGAGGGCCTGTTACGCCATAGGAGGATCGTAGAAGGTTCTCAGGATGCGCATGTAAAAATTGACGGGCGCAGATTGGTTTCGTTTTGCAGTAACGATTACCTCGGACTCGCTTCGCATCCTGTGCTGGTGGCTGCCGCCCGCGAAGGCGCCGAGAGGCATGGAGTCGGAGCCGGCGCGTCTCACTTGGTGATCGGCCACAACTTGGCACATCACCAGCTGGAAAAGAAACTCGCAGATTTTGTTGGATTGCCGCAGGCCTTGCTGTTTTCCACTGGTTATATGGCAAACCTCGGGGTGGTGACCGCGCTCGCTGCCCGCGATGACGAGCTGTTTGCCGACAAGCTGAATCACGCTTCGCTAAATGACGCAGCGCTGCTTTCAAGAGCGAAGCTGCGGCGTTATCCGCATCTTGATATGCAGGAGCTGGGAAAACAGCTCGCCGCTTCCCAAGCGCGAACCAAGATCGTGTTAAGCGACGCCGTATTCAGCATGGATGGTGATTTGGCGCCGGTCCCCGAGCTTGTTGCACTGTGCGAGCGCCATAATTCCTGGCTTTTGCTTGACGACGCGCATGGCTTCGGAGTTTTAGGTCAAGAGGGCGGCGGCGTGCTGTCGCATTTCAATGTGCATTCGCCGCGCATCATATACATGGGTACCCTCGGCAAGGCAGCGGGCGTATTTGGCGCATTTGTTGCGGGCGAAAAAGAAATCATTCAAACACTGATCCAGCGCTCGCGCACTTATATCTATACTACTGCGACACCACCGCTTCTCGCCCACACTTTGCTTAAAAGTCTGGATTTGATTCGCACTGAAAGCGACCGCAGGCTGCGTCTTGCGGAATTGATTGCGCTCTTCAAGAATCGCTTACGTCTCGGCCATTGGCGTCTGCTCCCTTCGCAAACCCCGATCCAAGCCTTGATCATCGGCGAGGTTCGGGCAACCGTGGAAATAAGCTCAGCGTTGGCAGACGAGGGAATCCTGGTTCCCGCGATCCGGCCGCCAACGGTGCCGCAAGGCACGGCGCGACTCAGAATTTCGCTATCCGCCGGCCACACTGCGGAAGACGTGGAACGACTCGTTAACGCTTTGCATAAGTTGGAACAGAAAATCTAATTACGCGAAACACAATGTTGATGCTAAGCAGATATTGTGTTCTGTGCTCGTGCGCCAGAAGCACGGTCGCTTTGCAAAGGCTTTGAATTGACCTTGCACATTGAAACTGAAGGCGATGGCCGGAGTCTCGCGCTGCTCCACGGCTGGGGTGTGGACAGTCGCGTGTGGGATGGCGTGCGCAGCGAATTGGCGAGCCGCTTCCGGGTCCATGTCGTGGATTTACCCGGTTTCGGCCAGAGCCCGGTGTGCGCGCCGTACACACCTGGGGAATTTGCCCGCGAGCTGGCAAGGGCATTGCCCGAATCGATCTGTGTGTGCGGCTGGTCGCTGGGGGCGCAGCTTGCTCTGCGTTGGACACTGGATTTTCCCACGCAAATAAAGCAGCTGGTGCTGGTTGCGGCGACTCCGCGGTTTGCGCGTAATCCCGGCTGGGCAAGCGGAATTGATGCACCGGTGCTGCATGATTTTGCCTCGGGTTTGCGGCGCAATGTGACAAGCACATTGAAGCGTTTTGCAACACTGCAGACCCATGGGGAAAAAGATGCGCGCCAAAAAAGCGCATGGCTATGCAAGCGTTTGTTCACCACGGACCCGGAAGTATTGCAGGCGAGCCTGCAAATGCTGTTAGAAACCGACTTGCGGAGCGAACTATTTCAAATAGAACAGTCGGTACTGCTGGTGCATGGCCAAATAGATCGCCTGGTGTCCGAGGCATCTGCCCGCGCTTTCCAGCAACTTTTGCCGCGCGCAAAATTGGAAATATTTGAAGACTGCGCCCATGTGCCATTCTTGTCGCAAAGCAAGAAATTTGTGAGCTTGGTTTCGGAATTCCTCGATGAATGATGTAGACCCGTTTGCAATAGACACGCGCCTCGCGCGGCTGGCTTTCGAGCGCGCGGCAGCGACTTATGATGAAGCAGCGGTACTGCAACGCGAAGTGGGCGCTCGCATGCTCGACCGCCTCGACTACATCAAAATCCTTCCACGTGCGGTACTCGATGCTGGCAGCGGAACCGGACAAGGCAGCCGCGGATTGCAGCGCCGTTATCCCAAGGCCAACATACTGGAGTTGGACATTGCCAGCGCCATGCTGCGACGCTCGCAACAACGCATGCCGAAACGCTGGTGGCCGTTTTTGCGGCGCGCCGTCGCGCACATATGCGGGGATATTGAACACGCGCCGATAAAATCATCTTCGGTGGACATGGTGTGGTGCAATCTGACTCTGCAATGGCTGAATTATCCGCAGCGAGTGTTTGCGGAAATGTTCCGCACGCTGCGGCCCGACGGGTTATTGATGTTCAGCACTTTTGGCCCGGACACGCTGAAAGAATTGCGCCAGGCATATTCGGGGACTGATCATTACAGTCATGTCCATCGTTTTATAGACATGCACGACCTTGGCGATATGTTGCTAGCTGCGGGTTTTGTCAACCCGGTTATGGACATGGAACAGATCTGCATGACCTATTCCGACGTGACTTCCTTGATGCGCGATTTAAAGAGCATCGGTGCGCACAATGTGACGCGAGGCAGACGCCGCGGACTCACCGCAAAGTCGCAACTTCAAACGGTTGCCCGTAATTATGAGCAGTTTCGCCGTGAGGGAAGACTGCCGGCAACGTTCGAAGTGGTGTACGGTCACGCCTGGAAACCTGAGCAGCCAACAACTGCGGACGGCCGCGCCGTTATCGAGATTAAAATCGGGTCGTGATCCTGGGCATGAATTCTCGGCGCTCACGCCTAACCCCTCAGGGTTTTTTTGTCACCGGCACCGACACCTCGGTCGGCAAAACTCTGGTTTCCTGTGCCTTGCTGCACGCATTTGCATCACACGGGAAAAGCGTGGCGGGAATGAAACCGGTTGCTGCAGGCTGCGAGGAAAGTCCCGAAGGTTTGCTTAACGGGGATGTTGAGCAATTGCTCGCGGCAAGCACAGTCAAGGCACCGCGGCCAATGGTGAACCCCTACGCGCTCAAGCTGCCGATTGCGCCACACATCGCGGCGCAGAAGGCCGGAATTGAAATCGACACGGCATTGATTAAGCGAGCGTTTGAGCAGTTAAAAAAGATGGTCGATGTGGTCGTGCTCGAGGGAGTAGGCGGTTTCAGGGTGCCGCTCAACAGTCGGGAGGACAGCGCCGATCTCGCTCGATTGTTAGGTGTTCCGGTGATTCTGGTCGTGGGCATGCGGCTAGGCTGCCTTAACCACGCTTTGCTGACCTGGGAAGCAATTGAATCTCGCGGTCTCGAGATGGCGGGCTGGATTGCGAACTGCATAGACCCGCGCATGGCTGCGTTGCATGAAAATGTCGGCGCGCTTGAGAAACGGATTAAGCGGTCCCCTTTGGGCGTACTCGCTTATCAAGCCAATGCACGACCGCAGCAGTTGGCGAGCGTGCTTGACATTCAGTCGTTGATCTGAACGAAAAAGATCGACTTAAAGGCGCCCGCTATTCTTGCCATGCTGATAGGCATGTGCTAATTTACGCCCTTGGCCAAAACAAGGTGAAGCGGGTCGGGAGCTATAAGCGTGCAGTTTGCTGATGCGGAAAATGCGGGGGCTTATACGCTTATCGCGAAACGCAACAATTCGCTCAGCACACCGGGCCGGTATCTGGCATTTGGTTTTATTTTTGTCGTTTCTTTCGGCATTTCCACGGGATTCGCGCTTTTTGGGGCTTGGCCGGTTTTACCTTTTGCCGGCCTGGAAATGCTGGTGCTGTTTCTGGCTTTCCACTTTATCGGGCGTCGGTCGGACGATTACGAACGTCTGACCTTAAATGGTGACCGGCTGTTGCTCGAGCGCATGGAGCACGGAAAACTCGGGCAGTTTGAGTTCAACCGGTACTGGGCGCAAGTGGTGTGTGACGCGGAGGGAAGTCGCTTGGCGCTGCGCTCGCACGGCCGAGAAGTGGAATTCGGGATCTATCTGACTGAAGAAGAACGCCTGAAACTCGCGCGGCAGCTGAGGGAAAAAATCCGGCAGCCAAATTTGCTTGGATAATATAGTGCGGCGTCCGCGGTCCGGGGCAGTTCAAAAAAATAGTTGAATGCTAGGATTTCCTGGGGTAAATATGACGAATAATTCAATAAAGCGCGCTATGGGGCTATTGTTTACAAGCCTCTACGCAGGGACGGCGCAAAGCGCTTACGAATTAAACCTGCAGCAGCCCGAGACGCCGATCGCTCAGCAGATTTACGATCTGCACACCCTAATTCTTCTAGTGTGCGTGTTCATATTCTGCGTGGTATTTGGGGTGATGTTTTATGCCATATTCAAGCACCGCAAATCACTCGGCCATCAAGCTGCCCAATTCCACGAAAATACCACCATTGAAATTATCTGGACCATTATTCCCTTTTTTATTCTTGTAGGAATGGCCTATCCCGCCACGAAAACGGTTCTCGCGATGAAGAACACCTCCAATCCCGATATGACGATTAAAGTCACCGGCTACCAATGGAAATGGAAATATGATTATTTGGACGAGGGAGTCAGTTTCTTCAGCATGCTCGCCACCACGCAGGATCAGATTTACGGTCGGGCGCCTAGAGACGAACACTATCTATTGGAAGTAGACAAGCCGCTGGTAGTGCCTACGGGCAAGAGAGTGCGCGTCCTGATCACTGCCGACGATGTGATTCATTCCTGGTGGGTACCAGCATTCGGCGTAAAACAGGATGCAATTGTCGGTTTTATCCGCGACTCCTGGTTTGAGGTGGAGAAACCCGGTATTTACCGCGGCCAATGCGCGGAATTGTGCGGTAAAGACCATGGTTTCATGCCCATCGTGGTGGAAGCCAAGGAACCGAAAGATTACGAAATTTGGCTGGCCCAACAGAAACAGGCGCAGGCGGCAACTGCCAAGGTTGACGTCAACAAGACTTTCAGCCTGGATGAATTGAAGGCTCGGGGCGAGAAGGTTTTTAATACAACCTGCGCCGCCTGCCATCAGGTTAATGGCAAAGGTATTCCCGGAACATTCCCCGCGTTGGACGGCTCAAAGATTGTCAACGGGCCAAAAGCGGATCACTTGAATATCGTGATGAACGGCAAATCGGGCACGGCGATGGTAGCCTTCAGCCAGCAGCTTTCGGACATTGAGCTCGCTTCGGTGATTACCTACGAGCGCAATGCTTGGGGCAACAAGACTGGGGATGCGATACAGCCCAGCGAAGTCAAAGCGTTGCGCAAGTAACAGACTAAAAGTATAAGGAGAGCAGCACCATGGACGCAGCACACGCAACCCACACTCACGGCGAGCATGCACACCATCCCAGCGGCATCATGCGCTGGGTGACGACCACCAACCACAAGGACATTGGCACGCTGTATTTGACGTTCGCCGGGACAATGTTCTTCATCGGCGGCATTATGGCAATGATGATTCGTGCCGAGTTGTTCAAACCGGGCTTGCAATTCCTGCGGCCTGATTTCTTCAACCAACTCACCAGTCTGCACGGACTCATCATGGTTTTCGGCGCAATCATGCCGGCATTCGTGGGTTTCGCAAACTGGCAGGTACCGATGATGGTGGGTGCGCCCGACATGGCGTTTGCCCGCATGAACAACTGGAGTTTCTGGCTCCTGCCCTTCGCCGCACTTCTGCTTATCCTGTCGTTCTTTGTTCCGGGCGGCGCGGCGGCAGCAGGGTGGACGCTCTATGCGCCGCTGTCTGTGCAATTGGGACCCGGCATGGACATGACTATTTTTGCCATACACATTCTTGGCGCGTCCTCCATCATGGGCGCGATCAATATCATCACGACGATACTTAATATGCGCGCGCCGGGCATGACGCTGATGAAAATGCCTCTGTTCGTATGGACGTGGCTGATCACGGCTTATTTGTTGATTGCCGTGATGCCGGTCCTGGCGGGCGCGGTGACCATGCTGCTGACCGACCGCCATTTCGGGACACACTTCTTCAATGCGGCGGGAGGCGGCGACCCGGTGCTGTTCCAGCACGTTTTCTGGTTCTTCGGCCATCCCGAAGTTTACATCATGATTCTGCCCGGGTTCGGCATCATTTCGCAGATCATTCCAACCTTTGCCCGCAAGCCTTTGTTTGGCTATTCCTCGATGGTGTACGCGACCGCATCGATCGCAATTCTCTCGTTCATCGTGTGGGCGCACCACATGTTTACGGTAGGCATGCCGGCTGCCGGACAGCTATTCTTCATGTATGCGACCATGCTGATTGCGGTGCCGACGGGAGTAAAAGTCTTCAACTGGGTGGCTACCATGTGGCGCGGCTCGATGACTTTCGAAACGCCGATGCTATTCGCCATCGGTTTCATTTTTCTGTTCACCATGGGTGGATTTACCGGATTGGTGTTGGCAATTACGCCGGTGGACATTCAGCTTCAGGACACCTACTACGTTGTCGCGCACTTTCATTATGTATTAGTGGCGGGCGCGCTGTTCAGTATTTTCGGCGGCATTTACTTCTGGCTGCCCAAGTGGACAGGCAGGATGTATGACGAAACGCTAGGTAAATGGCATTTCTGGCTATCGATGATTTTCTTCAACATTGCCTTCTTCGTCCAGCATTTTCTGGGTCTGGCGGGAATGCCGCGCCGCATTCCCGATTACGCGCCGCAATTCGCCGACTTCAACATGATCTCGAGCATCGGCGCTTTCGGCTTCGGCTTGTCGCAGCTGCTGTTCGTGTACATCGTCATCAAGTGCATTCGCAGCGGCGAAAAGGTTTCTGCCAAACCGTGGGAAGGCGCGCATGGACTGGAATGGACGCTGCCGTCGCCTCCGCCCTACCACAGCTTTGAAACGCCGCCGCTGGTCAAATAGCCAAGGAGCGAGCCAGCGACCATGCGAACTGCGGACCCGGTTCCACCCCGGAATAGATTGAGAACCGCATTGATCATGCTTTCAATTGCTGCAGCCTTTTTAATCGGTTTCGTCATCAGTCATTGGCAATGAGCGGCAACCGGTCGAACAACGTGATGCTCCGGAAACTGGTGGTAATCCCGGTGGCGATGTTCTGCTTCGGTTTCGCCCTGGTGCCGTTTTATAAGAAGATCTGTGAAGTCACCGGCATTAACAATATCCTTAAAGCGGATGAAATTGCCAGGAACACCCAGGTGGATTATTCGCGCACCATCACTGTTCAGTTAGATGCCAATACGCGCTCTCTGGCATGGAACTTCGAGCCATTGCAGGGCAGCGTGAAGGTCCACCCGGGCGAGCTGATGCAGGTCGTGTACCAGGCCAAGAACACACTGCCGTATGCTGTCACCGGCCAAGCGATACCGAGCTTCGGGCCACAGCTTGCGGGGCTGTATTTCAAGAAGGTGCAATGCTTTTGCTTTTCACAACAGACACTGCAAGCGAATGAAGTAAGGGAAATGCCGGTAGTGTTTGTGATCGACCCGGGCTTGCCCAAGGATGTAAACACCATCACATTGTCCTATACTTTTTTTGAAGTGGACGGCGGCCGCGGAAAGCCCGGATAGATCGATCAGTCGTCATGGATGAGGAGGCAGGCAAGCCGAGGAAGGCTACGGCTCTGCAAGCCGCAAAAGCAGTGTTTTGGGCTTTTTTCGGCGTTCGCAAGGGCGCGGACCACGACGCCGACGCGGTGAGCATCACGCCGCTGCAGGCGATTGTCGCGGGCCTGATCGGTGCCGCGTTGTTTGTTTTGTGTCTGGTGCTGCTGGTGCACTTTATTACCAGCTAGGATCCAGCAGCTGATTTGAGAAGTAGGGAAAATGGTAGACTAATAAGAGAGGACTTCATGGCCCAACAGCTTGGACGCTATTATGTGCCGTCGCCATCCCACTGGCCGATTCTCGGCTCGCTGGCGCTGTTTAGCATGGCGATTGGCGCCACCCTATGGATGAATAATGAAGCCGGTATCGGACCGTGGGTACTGGTGATCGGCGTTTCCATTTTGATCTTCATGCTGTTTGGCTGGTTTGGCACCGTGATCCGCGAAAGCGAAGGGCACAAGTTTAATAATCAAGTGGACCTTAGTTTTCGCTGGGGCATGAGCTGGTTCATCTTCACGGAGGTCATGTTTTTTGCGGGGTTCTTCGGCGCGCTGTTTTATATGCGTGTACTCGCAGTTCCCTGGCTTGGAGATTTCGAAAACAAGATTCTGTGGCCGGATTTCACCGCCCATTGGCCTGTGGCCGGACCCGGGCTCAAGGGAGCGTTCACGCCGATGGCCGCATGGGGCATTCCCGCCATCAACACCCTGATCCTGCTCTCTTCAGGCGCCACGGTCACGTGGGCCCATTGGGGGCTGAAGCGCAACAACCGCAGACAACTCATTATCGGACTTATCTTGACAATTTTGCTGGGATGGACGTTCCTGGCGCTACAGGCGCACGAATACATCCATGCCTACACTGAATTTAATCTCAAGCTCACCACCGGTGCGTACGGCGCGACCTTTTTCATGTTAACCGGCTTCCACGGCTTGCACGTGACCATCGGCACCATTATGCTAGTCACAATCTTGGGCCGCTGCATAGCTGGGCATTTCAAGCCAGAACACCATTTCGGGTTCGAGGCCGTATCATGGTACTGGCACTTTGTTGACGTGGTTTGGTTGCTGCTGTTTATTTTGGTCTACTGGTTATAACTCGCGGGCATATTCTGCTCAAGGAGGAAAACGCAGCACACAAGCAACAACAAGGAGGAGGAACCCCATGTCAACAACAAGAGGGACACTGACGCCGCATGGTATCACTGTGCGGCGCTTTTTTTCTCAACCAGGAATTACAACCCCTGCGGCGAGATGAGGCCGAAGTAAAAGCCCAGCATCAGGATGAGAAACAGCACTATGGAGAAAGTGATTCGCACAGTAAGAGCCTTGACGGTGCGTTCGGATTTGCCCTTGTCCTTGATAAGGTAGTACAGAGCGGAACCGAGGCTGAAGAGAATGACGGCGATGAACAGGAAGACGACGATTCTCACGCGGCATTCCCCGAGAAAAAAAGTTCAGTGTAGACGATTCCGCGCGTTGGCGCCAAAAAAGATGTCGTATGGTTCTCGTATTTAGGCCTAGGTTGTGGCCTAGCGTCGCAACCGGAGTGCTGTTGTTACTGACCATTTGGCTGGGAAATTGGCAGCTGGAGCGTGCACGTGAAAAGCAAAAGCTTGAGGAGCGCCTCGAGGAGCTGGCCAAAGAGCCGCCGGTCACCGTTCCCGCGAGTCAGGTGAACCCCGATGAATATCGCTTTCGCAACGTCGAAGCGCAGGGAAGATTTGCCGAAGCATATACGATTTACCTCGACAATCGTATCTACCACGGCACAGCGGGATATCAGGTGATTACGCCATTGCAAATCGATGACAGTGGTACTTATATTCTCATCAACCGCGGTTGGGTTCCGAGAGGCGCAGAACGTCTGGACCTGCCGAAGATACCCACGCCAAGCGAGACGGTAAAAATCAGCGGAATTGCGGTAACTCCCAGCAACAAGATATTCGAGCTTTCCAAACAGACGGTAGAGGGAAACATTTGGGAAAACCTGGTGCTGGAGCGATATCGCAAGGCGGTGCCGTTCGAGATCCAGCCGATAGTGATTGAACAGCAAAATGATGCGGCCGACGGGTTGGTGAGGGATTGGGAACGACCGGACGTCGGAGTCAACATGCACCGCGGTTATGCTTTACAGTGGTTCATGCTGGCCGCGGCGATCGTAACTTTGTTCTTGGTGCTGAATGTTAGACGCGCGTTACCCGGGCAGGATTAAGCTGCTTTTCATTCTGCTGATATGTGCTCTGCCGGTGGCGGCGGCATATTTCGCGTTTCATTCATGGCGGCCTCAGCAGGGAACCGTCAACTACGGTGAACTCCTGCAGCCGCGTCCTTTGCCGGACCCCGCGTTGCAATCGGTAGACGGGCGGGCATTTCGCATGAGTGACCTGCGCGGAAAATGGGTGCTGCTGCAAGTGGATTCCGGTTCATGCGATCAGAATTGCCGCCAGAAGCTGTATTATTTGCGGCAAATTCGTCTCACTCAGGGCAAGGACATGCAGCGCATCGAGCGCGTATGGATAATCAACGACAATGGCACGCCGTCGCAAGGACTCATGAAGGAATATGCCGGGACATGGGCGGTTCGAGATTCTGGCGGTGAGCTGTTGACCGGGCTTCCGGCGGGAAATTCGGTACGCGACTATATCTATGTGGTCGATCCAAAGGGAAATTTGATGCTACGTTTTCCGAGCGATGCTGACCCGAGAAAAATGGTCAAGGATATTGCTCGACTGCTGATGGTTTCACAGATCGGATGACATTTCGAAGGCTTATTTTAGCAGCCGCAATCCTTGCATATGCAGTCGTGGTCTTTGGAGCCTTTGTCCGTCTGTCGGACGCCGGGCTCGGTTGCCCGGATTGGCCGGGCTGCTACGGCCAGGCCGCTGTGCCTCAAAGTGCTGAAGCGCGTGGCCTCGCGCAACTGAAATTCCCTGACAAGCCCCTGGACAAAACCAAAGCGTCGATTGAAATGACACATCGCTATCTGGCAGGAACACTAGGCTTACTGATATTTGCAATCGCTGTTTACGCCTTGCGCAAGCGCGCGGAGTTCCGGCAATCGACCATGCTGCCAATGTTTCTCGCCGGACTGGTGGTGTTGCAGGCATTGCTCGGCAGGTGGACCGTAACGTTGCTTCTGAAACCAGTCGTGGTTTCTTTGCACCTGCTGGGGGGCATGGCAACCCTGGCGCTGCTGTGCTGGTTTCTTTTGCAGCAGGATGCGCCGCAATTCGGTGATACCGCGAAAATTAGCGCGCTCAGGTTCTGGGGTTGGCTCGGACTTTTGCTATTGGTGATGCAGATTGCGCTGGGGGGCTGGGTCAGTGGCAATTATGCGGGGCTCGCTTGCGGCGGTTTTCCGTTGTGTGACGGCAGCTGGGTGCCCGAGATGGATTTCGCCGGCGGCTTTCGGTTCTTGGGCGACCAGGGAACGATCGCAAAGGACGGCCCATTGTCCAGCGCGGCGCTCACCGCCATACAGTGGACGCATCGTTTCGGCGCGTTAATCGTCTTGTGTTATCTCGCGTCGCTGGCAATTGTCCTAGTGCGCGTCAAACGATTGCAAAAATACGCTGTCCTGCTGCTCGCCGTTTTATTTCTCCAGATCGGGTTGGGAATTGGCAACGTGCTGCTGAGCCTTCCTTTGCCCTTGGCGGTGGCGCACAATGCGGTTGCCGCGCTATTACTGGTGGTCATGGTGATGTTAAACTTCAAATTGACGAGTTTCGGGAGCCAAAGATGGCATCAAGCCTAAGCTGGGAAAGGGCAGGTACTCGCCTCCTCCAGTATCTCAGATTGTGTAAGCCGCGGGTCGTATCGCTTATCGTTTTTACCGCGGTGATCGGCATGTTCCTTGCGGCACCCGGCATGGTGCAACTGAATACGCTGCTCCTCGCCACTTCGGGAATTGCGCTCGTAGCGGGAGCCGCCGCAGCAGTGAATTGTCTGGTGGAGCAAAAGATTGACGGTATCATGGCCAGGACCCGCTACCGTCCACTGCCGCGCGGGGAGTTGACTTCGCTCCAGACTGTGCTTTTTTCGGGCGTGCTAGGGGGCGCCGGTCTCTGCTTGCTGGACCGCTTCGTCAACCCGCTTACCATGTGGCTGACTCTTGCCACTTTTGTCGGTTATGCGGTCGTTTACACAGTGATTCTCAAGCCGATGACGCCACAGAATATTGTCATCGGCGGTGCCTCCGGCGCAATGCCGCCGGTACTGGGTTGGGTCGCGGTAACGGGGGAAATATCTTACCAAGCGTTGTTGCTATTCCTCATCATCTTCGCCTGGACCCCTCCGCATTTTTGGTCACTGGCCCTTTATCGCAAACACGAGTTTGCGAAGGCCGGCGTGCCCATGCTGCCGGTAACCCACGGCGATAAATACACCCGTTTGCACGTGTTGCTTTACACGCTGATCCTGGTAGCGGTGAGCCTGCTGCCGTTTGCCACCCGGATGAGCGGCTGGTCCTACTTGCTGAGCGCCTGCGTGCTGGGGGGTATCTACTTGTATTACGCGGTGAGAATCCTTGTGGACTACAACGATGGGCTGGCGCAGCGCGCGTTTCGTTATTCTATCGTATATCTCGCGGCCTTATTTGCCGCGCTGCTGCTCGATCACTGGAGTTGAACCGAGTTCTGTTTCCCCTTTTCATGAACAAATTGCTGTCGGCCGGTCTACTACTCGCCGTTTTGGGCCTGCTAGCCGGCTGCGACACTAAATCCAAGATAGAAGCGTTCCAATCCACCGATATCACCGGAGCTAATTTCGGAAGAGACTTTCATTTAACCGATCACAATGGCAAAAGCAGAAGCTTGGCCGATTTCAAAGGCAAGGTCGTGGTGCTTTTCTTCGGTTATACCCATTGTCCAGACGTCTGCCCGGCTACGCTGGCCGAACTCGCGATGATGATGAAAGAGCTGGGCGAGGACGCCAGGAAGGTGCAGGTATTGTTTGTGACGGTGGATCCGGAGCGCGACACGCCCCAGTTGCTCGCCAAGTACGTACCTTCGTTTTACCCTAGTTTTTTGGGGCTATACGGTGATGCCGAGGCAACATCCGCGACAGCAAAAGAGTTTAAGGTCGTCTACCAGAAAAATGCCGGCGACAGCCCTGGTAATTACACCATGGACCATTCAGCCGGCACTTATATATTCGATCAGCAAGGTAGATTGCGCTTGTTTGTCAGCTACGGGCAAGGGCCGACGGTTTTCTTGCACGATATCAAAATCCTGCTTGTGCAGAACCCTGCTTAAGCTGCCATCGCGGTTTTCATTTTGTTGAACGCCTTTTCTTCCAGCTGCCGGATGCGTTCTGCCGAGACCTTGAATTCCGCCGCCAAATCGTGCAGCGTTGCCGACCCGTTTTCTTGAAGCCAGCGCGCTTCGACAATGCGGCGGCTACGCGGGTCCAGGCTTTCCAGCGCGCGCTTGAGACCCGTTGCCTGCAATCGGCTAGCTTGTTCTCGTTCGAGGATGAGAGAAGGTTCGTTCTCCGGATCACTGAGATAGGCGATGGGGCTGTAGGCCTCGTCGTCGTCAACCGCCGGTTCCAGGGCCACATCATGACCGCTTAGGCGAGTCTCCATTTCGGATACTTCCGAGCTCTTCACACCGAGCTGATGCGCCACATCCATGGTTTCTTCAAGCCGCATGGGTTCCAGCCCCTGTTTCAAACTGCGCAAATTGAAGAACAGCTTGCGTTGCGCTTTGGTGGTGGCGATTTTTACGATGCGCCAGTTGCGAAGGATAAATTCGTGAATCTCAGCGCGTATCCAGTGTACCGCGAACGATACCAAGCGCACCCCCCGCTCCGGATCGAAGCGTTTTACCGCTTTCATGAGCCCGATGTTTCCTTCCTGGATCAAGTCTGCCTGCGGCAGCCCGTACCCCAGGTAACCACGGGCGATAGCGACCACCACGCGCAAGTGTGAAAGCACCAACTGTCTGGCTGCCTCGAGATCGTTGTTGTTGCGCAGACGTCGGGCGTACTCCACCTCCTGCTCGCGGGTGAGCAAAGGCACGCTATTTACTGCCTGGATATAGCTCTCCAGACTTCCTGCCGCCGATGGGATAGGTAAGGCTATGGTTTGCATCAATTAATACCTCCTCAAAGCAATTTTAGCACTCTAACAATCAGAGTGCCAATAACCAAGAAAGTTCTGTCTACCGTGGCTCTATTTGGCGCAAGTGCCTGCTTACCGACAGCCAAGCGCCCAGCCAGCCTAGCCACGCTGAGAACAAGACCAGACTCCCGCTATCCGACATATTTAGATGGCTCAACTGGAAACTTATGGTGTAAAGACGGGTTAGATCGCCGATAGCCTTGCCCAGTACTTCGATACTTACTGCCACGATGACCCACGCGATCACTCCGCCTGCCAATCCCTGCAACGCCCCGAAGTATAAAAACGGCCGGCGAATAAAACGGTGGGTTGCGCCGATCAATTTCGCCACCTCGATTTCGTCGCGTTGGGTGAGAATCTGGAGCCTGATGGTATTGAAGGTTACCGCCACCAGGGCGATACTCAACAAGATCGCCAGCAGCAAAATCACCAGCTTGCCAAGTCGTAGGAATGCCTCCAGGCGCTGCGCCCACAATGAATCGAGCTGCACATGAGCGGCATTCGGCCAGGAGCTGATTTCGCTTCGCAGGGCTTCCAAGCCCTGTGCTGAGGAATTTTTTGCTTGAATTATAAACGCGTCCGGGAGAGGGTTTTGTGTCAGGCTTTGCACCGCATCTCCGATGCCCGCTGTTTTCTGCAGTTCTCGCAGTGCCTTGTCGCGCGGCACGAATTGGAACTGGCGTACGCCGGGGTGGTCTTTCAGCCGTGTTTGTATTTGTGCGACATCTGCAGGCGTTGCCTGCATGCTTAGGAACAGACTGATTTGCGGTTCACTGCTCACTTGCCTTGACAAGCTTTCAAGGTTGTCAAGCAAAACGTAAAGTCCGGCCGGCAAGCTCAGCGCGATGCCAATGACACCGATATTGAGCGTGCTGGCAAACGGGTTTCGCAGTAGGCGTTTGAGCGCAAGCCACAAGGATTGCCCATGGTGAGAGAGCCAATACTTCACGAAACCAATTCCCCATGATCGAGTTTCAATAGGCGCGGGTTCAAGAGTTGCACCATGAATTCGTCATGGCTGGCTATGATTACTGTTGCTCCCACTTGGTTGAAGGATTTGAATAACCCCATTATGTCGCTCGCATAAGCTGCGTCCAGGTTGCCGGTTGGCTCGTCGGCGAGCAGTATCGTCGGCCGGTTGACAATAGCGCGCGCGATGCACAAGCGCTGCTGCTCGCCTCCTGACAAAGTAATCGGATAGGTCTTTTCCTTGCCAAGCAATCCCACCTTGTCCAGCGCCGCGCGCACGCGTTTTGCGCTTTCCTGTCGCGCATAGCCGGTGATTTGCAGGGGCAGCAGCACGTTCTCAAAGACCGTGCGCTCGAACAACAGCTTGTGATCCTGGAACACCAATCCGAAATTGCGGCGCAGATAGGGGATTGCGGAAGGCCGCATCTTACTGACGTTTTGCCCATTGACGATGATGCTGCCTCGGGTGGGGCGCTCAATGGCGGCAATCAATTTGAGCAACGTGCTTTTACCAGCGCCGGAATGGCCGGTCACGGCTACGATCTCACCCGGATCGATAGTCAAAGATACGCTTTTCAAGGCGTCGTAGCCGCCTGGGTAGCGCTTGGAGACCTGGCTCAGGCTGATCATGCAAACACGGCCTCGACAAATTCCGCGGCATCGAATGGGCGCAAATCGTCGAGTTTCTCACCGATACCGATAAAACGGACCGGAATCGGCCGGGTCCTAGCGATAGCGGCTATCGCCCCTCCTTTGGCGGTGCCGTCGAGCTTAGCAATAATGAGCCCGGTCAAACCCAAGGCCTCGTCAAATGCCTTGACTTGATCCACCGCGTGCTGGCCGGTGTTGGCATCAAGTACCAGAAGAATTTCGTGCGGCGCCGAGGGTTCCGCCTTGGCGATCACGCGTTTTACTTTCTTGATTTCCTCCATCAGATGCAGTTGCGTAGGGAGGCGCCCAGCAGTATCGGCGAGCACAATGTCGACGGAGCGCGCCTTCGCTGCATGAATGGCATCGAAAATCACTGCACCCGGATCGCCGCTTTCCTGGGAAATGACCATGACATTGTTGCGATCAGCCCAGGTCTGCAACTGCTCGCGTGCTGCTGCACGGAAGGTATCGCCGGCCGCTAACACCACCGATTTTCCCTGAGTACGAAAATATCTTGCAAGTTTGCCGATGGAAGTGGTCTTGCCGCTACCGTTTACTCCGGCCAGCATGATAACGAACGGCCTTCTGCCTGCGGTATCGAGGGGCTTGGCAAGCGGCGCGAGCAATTCCAGCAAGGTCTGACGCAACACGCCCTGCAGTTCTGTCGCTTGTTGCAGGTTTTCTCGCTTCGCACGCGCGCGCAGATTCTCGAGCAAGTATTCGGTCGCCGCTACCCCGACATCAGCGCAAAGCAGCGTGGTTTCCAGCTCCTGGTACAAGGTTTCGTCGATCTTGCCGCTGCCCAACAGGCGTGCGAGTTGACCGCCGAGCTGATTGCGGGTACGCGTCAGGCTTTGTTTTAAACGCGCCGTCCAGTTGGTCGCTTCGGCGCCGAGTGTGTTTGGGTCTTGCTTCAAGAAACTAAACATAGAAAAGTCATGTCACAAACGCATGTCGGCAAAAACTAGCGGGTATAATTCTATTCCCAATTGGCGCAACTTAGGCTAAAAAATGACCACAGTGTTCAGATTTCTTGGCAAACTGAGTGTTCTTTTCATCGTCGTTTCATCGAGTGTGTTTTCGCAAGCTGCACGTTCGTCGGTCAGCGAGCACACGCTTGGCAATGGGCTTAGAGTAATCGTCAAAGAAGACCACCGCGCGCCGGTGGTCGTGTCGATGGTGTGGTACAAAGTCGGAAGCCTAGATGAGGAGAACGGCACGACCGGCATCTCCCACGTGCTTGAGCACATGATGTTCAAGGGCACGAAAAAGGTGCCAGAGGGAGAATTTTCCAAAATCATCGCCCAGGCTGGCGGCCGTGACAACGCCTTTACCACGCAGGATTTCACCGCTTTTTTCCAGCTACTGCAAAAGTCGAAGCTGCCGTTGGCCATGAAACTCGAAGCGGACCGCATGCAAAATCTGAATTTTTCAAGAGACGGCTTTGCCAAGGAGATAAAAGTGGTGATGGAGGAACGGCGCTGGCGCACCGACGATAACCCGCACGCGCTTGTTCAAGAGCAGTTGCTGGCCGCTGCTTTTATAGCCAATCCCTACCGTAGGCCGGTCGTAGGTTGGATGAACGACCTGGCGCATATGCGCGCTGAGGACGTGGAACACTGGTACCGGACCTGGTATGCCCCGAACAATGCCACACTGATCGTGGTGGGAGACGTGAAACCTGGCGACGTATTTACCCTTGCTCAACGTTATTTTGGTTCGATCAAACCCAAAGCGTTGCCGGTACGCAAGCCACAACAAGAACCGCAGCAACTTGGGGTACGCAAGGTCACGGTGAAAGCGCCCGCCAAGCTGCCGTACCTGATGATGACTTACCACGCGCCGGTGCTGCGCGATGCTGAACAGGATTGGGAACCTTATGCGCTCGAGGTCCTCGCCGGGGTACTCAGTGGCAATGAATCGGCACGCTTAAATCGTTCTTTGGTGCGCGAAACCCAAGTTGCCTCGTCCGCCGCGGCCAATTATGACCTCACGCAACGCGGTCCGGGACTTTTCTACTTGGAAGGCGTTCCGAGCGAAGATAAAACTGTCGCAGATTTGCAAGCAGCGATGCGCGTAGAGCTGCAAAAAATCATTGATGACGGCGTGACAAATGAAGAACTGGAGCGGGTAAAGGCCCAAGTTATCGCCAACCAAGTTTTTCAGCGCGATTCGGTAATGGCGCAGGCGATAGAAATCGGCGAGTGGGAGATGGCGGGACTTTCGTATAAATCGCTGGACGTTTTGGTTGACAAGCTGAAAGCAGTGAGCGCGGAACAGGTACAGGCGGTAGCAAAAAAATATTTCAACGATGACAACCTGACCGTCGCGGTACTTGATCCGCAGCCTATCGACCATGAAAAACCTGCCAAGGAGCCCGCCGGATTAAGGCATGATTAGCGTTTTCAAGTGCTGCAGCTTGGCGTTACTTGGCGTATTCGCGTGCGCCGGAAACGCCTTCGCTATTTTACCGATACAACATTGGCAGACTTCGACTGGAGCCCGGGTTTACTTCGTGGAAAGCCACCAATTGCCGATGCTTGACGTGAGCGTTGATTTTTCAGCAGGCAGCAGTCGCGACACGCCCCAGATGTCCGGATTGGCAAATCTCACCCGCCATATGCTAAGTCTTGGCGCAGGCGGACTCTCGGAAAATGAAATTGCCGAAAAACTTGCCAACGTCGGGGCGGAACTGGGCGGGAGCATCGACCAGGACCGCGCCGGCATCACTTTGCGCACTTTGAGCAGCAAGCGCGAGCGGGATCAGGCGCTCGATGTGCTTTCGCGCATTGTGCAAAGTCCTGAGTTCCCCGAGAAGGTGCTGGACCGGGAAAAAACGCGCGTCGTGGCAGCTTTGAAAGATTCGGCCACTCGGCCCGAAAGCATCGCCGATCGCGCATTCTACACGCTGCTTTACGGCAGCCATCCGTATGCGCTGCGGATATCGGGGGAAGTAGACAGCGTCGAAGCGCTCAAACGAGACGATCTGGAGGCGTTTTATCGCAGGTATTACACGGCCAACGATGCAGTGGTGGCTATTATTGGTGACATAAGCCGCGAAGCCGCGCAGGAAATAGCCGAACTCCTCACCGCGAAACTCCCCCAGGAGGATGTCCCCTTGCCGGCACTGCCAGAAGTAACCCTGCCGCTGCAAGCACAGGATCGTGAGCTTCCCCATCCAGCGACGCAAAGCCATATCCTTTTGGGCTATCCAGGTCTAAAGCGCATTGACCCGGATTATTTCGCACTGTTTGTGGGTAACTACATACTCGGCGGCGGCGGTTTTTCTTCGCGCTTTGTCGAGCAGGTTAGGCAGAAGAGAGGACTCGTTTACAGTGTGTACAGTTACTTTGATCCGTTGCAGCAAAAAGGCCCGTTTCGAATCGGCTTGCAAACCAAAAAGGAACAAGCGCAGGAGGCATTAAAAATTGTCCGTGAAACGCTGCGTGACTTCATCACCAAAGGGCCAACCGAACGGGAGCTTAAAGCGGCTAAGCAAAATCTGGTTGGCGGTTTTCCGCTGCGCATAGACAGTAATAGGAAAATACTCGGCTACCTGTCAGTGATCGGATTCTATCATCTGCCGCTAAGCTACCTGGACGATTTCGTACCGAACGTACAGAAAGTAACCGTGGCGCAGATAAAGAGCGCGTTTCAGCGGCGCATTGACCCAGACAACATGGTGACGGTAATCGTGGGGGCGCCGGGCAAAAGCTGAACCGTCATGACAAGAACAGGACGGGTCAGAATCATCGGAGGCTCATGGCGCAGCCGCATCATTCGTTTTCCGGCAGCCGCTGACTTGCGTCCGACTCCGGACCGCGTGCGAGAAACTCTATTCAATTGGCTGGGCCAGAATTTGCATGGCAAAAACTGTCTGGATTTGTTCGCGGGAAGCGGCGCGTTGGGCTTTGAAGCGCTATCCCGTGGCGCGCGCAAGGTCGTCATGGTCGAAAAAAACCGTCAGGTGTTCCAGGCGCTGCGCGAAAATGCCGAGAAGCTTCACGCACAAAATCTGGAACTAGTACACGCGGATGCGCTAGAATTCCTGAACCTTGACCGGAACGCGTACCAGCTAATTTTTCTCGATCCGCCGTTCCGCAGAGATGATCTTCCCGGCATACTGGCGGTTATACCGCAGCGGCTGGCAGAGGGCGGACTGGTCTATGTGGAACGCGAAAAGGCTGTCGACGTTCCCGACTGGGAGGTGTGGCGTCACGACAGGGCAGGCAAGGTTCATTATCAGCTTCTGAAACGGAAAATAACATGAACAAGGCAGTGTATCCGGGCACATTCGATCCGATTACCCGCGGACATGAAGATTTGGTGCGGCGCGCCGCCCATATCTTCGACGAGGTCATAGTGGCGGTCGCAGACAGTCACGGCAAACAACCATTTTTTACTCTTGCGGAGCGAGTGAAAATGGCGGAACAGGTACTGGGGATTTATGAGAGGGTAGAAGTGGTCGGGTTTTCCGGATTGCTCATGGATCTTGTGCGGAGCAAAGGGGCAAACGTGATAGTCCGGGGGCTGCGCGCCGTATCCGATTTCGAATACGAGTTTCAAATGGCGGGAATGAATCGCAATATGCACCCGGACGTGGAAACGATTTTTATGACACCATCTGAGCAGTTCATGTTTGTTTCCGCAAGCATGGTGCGCGAGATAGCAATTCTCGGCGGTAATGTCGGCAAGTTCGTGCAACCCTTGATCGCCGAACAGCTCAGTGCCAAAATAAAAAAGCACTGAATGGCCTGAAAGACCGCCATGGCATTAATGATTACAGATGAGTGCATCAACTGCGACGTTTGCGAGCCGGAATGTCCCAATGGCGCAATTTCGCAAGGTGCCGAAATCTACGTGATAAACCCTGCGCTTTGTACCGAATGTGTAGGGCATTACGATAGCCCGCAGTGTGTTGCGGTATGTCCAGTGGACTGCATCCCGCTGAATCCGGATTTTGTCGAAAGCCAGGAGCAGCTGCACCAAAAATATCTGGCGCTCACTGCAAAAAAAGGCGTATCAACGGTCTAGCCGGACAGTTTTGGTCAGCGCCCCGATTGTGAGTTCTCTTAGGTCTGGCAGCGTGGGCAATAAAAACTTGAACGCTGCCCCTGTCTGAATTGTTTAATGGGAGTTCCGCATGCTGTGCAGCGTTTGCCGGCCCGGCCGTAGACCTGGCAGCGCAGCTGAAAATCGCCCAAGTTGCCGTCACAGTCAGCAAAGTCACGCAAGCTGCTGCCGCCGGCCCTGATCGCTTGGCGCAGGGTTTTACGCACTGCGTCCACCAGCTTTAGATAACGCTCGCGTCCGATGCGCAAAGCGGCGGTCTTGGGATGAATACGCGCGCGGAACAGCGCTTCGTTGGCATATATATTGCCAATCCCCGCTACGACACGGCTGTCCATTAATACGTGCTTTATAGACACGCGGCGGCCGCGCGTACCTCGGTACAGCCAATCCGCGCTGAAAGCGCGCGTCAAGGGCTCTGGCCCGAGCTTCCTGAGCAACGGGTGAGCAAGCGCGTCGCCGCTCGTCCAACGCACTGAGCCGAAGCGACGCGGATCTCGCATGCGCAGCACCTTGCCGTCATCCAGCAGCAGATCAAAATGGTCGTGCATTTGCGCCGCGACCGGCTCGTTCAGGAGGCGCAAGCTTCCTGACATTCCAAGGTGTACGATCAGCGTGCCGCTGGTGCAGCCGAAAAGCAAATATTTTCCACGCCGCGAAATTTTATGAATCGTTTGGCCGCATATCGCGCGCGGCAGATTCCTTGCCACCTGCCAGCGCAGCCGGGGGTTGCGAATGGCCACGCTTATGATGCGTCGCCCGTTCAAGCGCGGGTCGAGCCCGCGCCGGATAATTTCTACCTCCGGCAGCTCCGGCATGGCTTACACTCTGTTATTTCTCGGTTTCGGGCGCGGCGAGAAACGGATCGAGCAGACGTCGTGCCACATCTTTGGGAAAACGGTAGGCGATCATTTCGTCGTCGCGCAGCAGTACCAATTCCGGTTGTTTTTGCAGTATATGCAGCACCACGCTGCCGCCATTATTAAGCGTGACCTTGATTTGCTCCGCGTAGGGCGCGGGCTTTGCGGGCTCGGTTGCGATGCTGTAAGCATAATGCCATTCGTCTGCGAAGCGGTTCAGCTGATCCTGGGAAAATTCCGCCGGAGCGGGGGAGACGTTCCAGACTCCGTTCACACGCCGCAGCCGGTACCCTGGTAGATCAAATCCGGTAGGTAGCTCGTTTTCCGCGAGCAGCAGGTGGTTAAGAAAGGATTCCGGCGGCGTTGTGGCTGCGGCACCGTAGCGCGGCGCGACCAAATAGACGCCGTTCTCAGTGCTGACGTACTGTTCGGCAGTTAACGGGTTAAGCGCACCGAAAGAAAACGTCTGGTTTCCCAGTGTCAAACGTGCCCGGGGCTGATCCAGATCGAAGCGCGCCAAATCATTCGCCGCGAAGCGCTGCTTGCTGGTGGCGGAAAGAATCTCCAGAAGGTGTTCTACTTGAAACGCATTGGCACGCGCCGTGAACGGGCGGGTGACGAACCAGTTCTGACCGCGCCTTTCGAAAGCGAGCGCCGCAGGCTTGTCAATGATGATGCTCTGAATATCGGCTGCCTGCTGGGTGGAGAGCCGGTAGGCGCTTGCTGCTTTGCTTAGCGATTTGAAGTAGAACACAGAAGCCAGACCGGCAACGGCAAGTAATAATACGACGTTAAGCCAAACCCGCGATTTCATAGCTTGCGGCGTCGCCACCAAATTACTCCACCAGTCGCCAGGAAAATGAGCGGCATCACTATGAGCAAACCGACAGTGAGCATGGTTAATGCAGTCTTGCCCAGATAAAAATTGCTGTCCGCAGTGCTGCGAGGCTGGATGGTGATCAAATCCTCGTCGCGTGCCAGCCAATTGATAATATTTACACCCAGATCGAGGTTGCCGGCATTGCCAAGATAGCTGTTGGCGAGAAAAGCGCCGCTGCCAATCACTACCACGCGTTGTTCGCGATTTTTGAATTGCCTTGTCAGCGCAACGCCTATAGTTACCGGGCCGGCAGTATCGAGTTTTTTGTCGAAGTGCGCCGTTTCATCGGCTTTGCCGACTTCCACCCAGCCGCGCTGCGCAACCTCGATGAGTTTGGTAATCTGCCAACTCTGGTTCTGACTTACGTCCACCTCGCGGGCCAGGGGAAATACCGTGATCAGGTCGAAGTCCTTGGTGATCGGGTGCTTGCCGTAGTTTGTTGCCAGTGCCCAAGTGGCCGGCGCGTTGAGCTGTTGCGCCGCTGGATCTATTACTATGCCCGCGCTGAGTTTAAGCTGCAGCAGGTCGGCGAGTGGTTGTAATCCGTGCATAGGCTCTTGGTCAATCAGCCACAACAGGTCGCCGCCTTTGTTGAGGTAGGATATGAGCTTGGCGGTTTCACCGGGAAGCCAATCTACTTGCGGCTGCGTGACAATCAACACGCTGGCATCGTCGGGAACGTCCTGCACCAGTGCCAGGTTCAGCTCGCTGGTCTGGAACCCCTTGGCGACCAGCTGCCTGGCGAATTCGCCGAGGTCATAATTGGCCTTGCCGTTGATCTTCCTTTCGCCGTGCCCCTCGATCTGCATGACCAACTTCTGCTGCGCACGCGCGAGGCGCATCAGCAGATTGGTAAATTTTTGCTCATCGAGCGCGGTGAGATGTTCGGACTTGGCCCCAAACTTGACCACCATTTCACCATTGATTTGTACACCGGCCTCTCGG
>DASPRI010000100.1:0-8301 GCA_035624535.1 Burkholderiales bacterium | reverse complement strand
CAGCGAATCGTGACTGCGGGAGGTCCAATAAAAGATTGGGTCGAACCCGGGGGAAGCTTGACATACGCCGAAAGGGCGGCGAGTTACCTAAGGAAACACGGGCTAGACGGTACTGAGCTCACGCCTGTTTCCGCGCCAGAGTCTGCTCAGGACCGGACGTTCTTGAGCGCAGTAATGGTAAGAGATTGGGCTTCCAAGCAAGGCCTGAAGCTGGACGCTATCGATGTATATTCGGCTGGTGCCCACGGTCGGAGATCGCGCATGCTTTACCAGATGGCGTTCGGTCCCAAGATTGATGTGGGAGTGTTGTCGGCGCGGCAGCAAAATTATGATGAACGCCACTGGTGGCGCAGCTCGGCCGCCACCGAGTCCGTGCTCAAAGAATCGATCGGCCTTATCTGGACGATTTGCTGTTTTCACCCTGCCCCTCCCGGTTCCTACGAGGAAAAGTGGGGCGTGCCACCGGATGCAGCTTATCCAGTACGGGAGCCGCCACACGCGTAATTTAAGCCGCTTCGGTGTGAACGTATCACCCGGACGTCCCGAACATCGCAAATATTAGAATTCTTGGATGTTAAGAGAATCAATCAGCTGATCCTGCGCTGGATGGACTCAACTGGACGCTGGCTTGAATTCCGTTGGCTGGCCTGCTAGCCTGCCGAACAATTAAATGCCACTCCCGAAAAATCGACATTGGCTCCATTCATTCCTATACAAACAAACGGGGACTTATTTATAAATGAAGACTTGCGCGAATATATTGATGGCGTTTTTTGCCTTGGTTTTCTCAGGCATGCTGGGAATTGATGAAACCCGCGCTCAGACGGGGAATATTGATGTTCTTGATCCGCACGCATTACCGCTTGGCGACGGCAAGGTAAGTTCGGAGCCTAGACGCGGCTACGTGTACTCTTGCATGACGCAGTTCCGTGGCGGCGGTGCGGAGCATGCGGGGAACTGGATCCGCGGCACGATCTGGGACTCGACCGCGAAAATTCACGTGCAGGGCAACGTCGAATGGCAAGACGCGGTGTTAGCCATCGCAAACGAAAACGGCATTCGTCGGATCAATGGCAATGGTTTGCCCTTCAACCATACAACCGGGATCTTTCCAGTGCAGCGCAGCGACCCCGCGTTTCAAATCGACCGCAACCCGAATCAAATTGAGGCGCAGCATTTCGCTTTTTCCCTGCCACTGTTTCCCGTTCCGGCTCAGACGGCTTCCTGCGTGCCGATGGGAATAATCGGCGTCGCGTTGAATGGCGTGGCAATCTTCAATGCACTCGACGCAGCAGGGCGCGATGCTGTAGCCCACGAGGTGCAAGACCATTGCAACGGCCATCCCGAAAGGAGAGGCGTGTATCACTATCACGGTCCAAGCCCCTGCCTTATCGGCGCAACCGGTAGCAATACGCTCATCGGCTACGCGCTCGATGGCTTTGGCATTTACAGCATGTATGACGAAAACGGCAAGGAACTGACCAACGCCGATCTCGATGAATGTCACGGGCGGGTAAGCCGAATTGTTTGGGACGGGAAGCTGGTAAACATGTACCACTACGTGCTTACTCGCGAGTATCCCTACACAGTCGGCTGTTTTCGCGGCGTACCCGTGCGTGTGCAGGCAAGCGATGAGGGTGCCCAATCGATGCCCTCGCCGGAAGGCCGACCGCGGCAGCCACCGCCTGAAGCGATCACCGCCTGTGACGGTTTGCCTTCAGGCGCATCATGCAGGTTCATTTCACCTTATGGCGATAAAGTTACCGGCTCCTGCCGCTCGCCTGCGGGCAGGATGGCCTGCGTGCCAGAGCAGCGTTAAACCTTCGCGGAATGGGAGGGAAAGAATGATTAGGGAAAAGAATCTCGGCGACCGGAGAAAGTGGCAATGGGTACTGATGTATTCCACTCCCATCATCGCAATTGCCGGCGCTATTTTAACCGTCTATAAGCTCTGCCAATCTTTCAGCTACGGCGTTCCTTTTGATGAAGTGGACAATGTGATCGCCCAAAACGACCTCTGGGCAAAAAACCTGTTGTGGCTGACCGGTAAATGAAAACCCCGCCGAAGCGGGGTTTGTACGACTGCTATTAAATGTGACTAGGCGGCTTCCATCAGTTTTCCTCGACGTGCCACGAAACCCATGAGGGCTAGCCCAATGCCCATCATGACGTAGATATCGGGCTCGGGAATGGCAGCCACCGTGCTGAAACCGGTGACAAGCCCGTACCCGGAATCTACGATATTTTGGGAAAAAAAAGTATTGAAATACACGCGGCCCATGATCGTATTGCCATTTTCTGTGCCGTTGTTGAACCCATTAGTATCGAAAAAGATGTCCGCGCCCCCAGGCTCGGAGACACCCGACACCATCACATCCATGAGCAGGTTTCCGTTCGCCGGGTTATACGCGAAGGGGGTGCTCAAATTGATTTGTAGCGTGTCTCCGAATGCCCAGGGCTGAGTCAGGTTTCCACTGAATACCTGAGTGTTATCTCCACCGATGTTCGAGCTGTAGGTAGAGGACAGCGTGTTCCAGTCGGCAGAGGTCGTGGAAAGGGAAATCGTCCAATTGCCCGAGGTCATACTCGTTGCGCCCGAGTCCGACTGCGTGTTGAAGAACTCCAGATCGCTGATGGTTATCGGTCCAGAGAACGCACTAGCGGTGTAAACCTGCTGATACTGACCCGAATAGAAAGAACCAAACGGGTAAGCGTTCCCGGTACTTGAGTCCGCAGGCAATCCGACAGTTACGTCTGCGACCGCAGGCATGCAAAGAAACGCAGCGGCCGCGCCTATTATCTGAAAATATGTTTTGAGTTGCATTCGAACCTCCGCCCTAACTGACCAATGAATGAGATTCATGCGTAGGCACAAAATGGAACCGAGCAATACTTATGCCAATGCATCAATTGGCTGTACTGACTGCAATTGCTTGAAAAAACTGATCGATCAAATCAGTGAGATATGTAACGATATAGATACAACCTTAGAAGTTCTAGCTCAAAGAGAACTAACGAACAGAGTTTTATTCTTGTAATGAATAGTAAGAAATTCAGTCTACTGATCTAAAAATGAGAAAGATAACGAAGAGCGAGACGGTACATTCTCTGAGTGTTTCATTCTTGAAACACGAAATCCTGACGCTAGCTGGAAGTGGCAGTTGTGTTTAAAGTCGGATCTAGCGACCGTTCGCGGCGCAGAGAAACTTGCCATGCTTCCTAAGCAATTAACGGCGGACTCGGTACGCTGTTTTATAATGAGCTCTTATGTGGACCGGAACGTTACGATGTTTGCGTCGCCCCCGCGAGCCGAATATCTTCCCCGGTTGTTGCTGACGCAGCCATTGGACAGACCAACTCATCTTCTTGCATCACATCATGAGGCAACCGGCCAGAAGCGAGGAACGGGCGCACGCGACTACGCTTGATTTCCCCTCGGATCAAGGTTTGCAGCGCGTGCGCCAGTTCCCGGTAAACAGCAGGAGGCTCGTTCTCCCTGAGCGTTTGCGCGAAGGCTTCCACCCAGCGGCCAAGATGATATTCCAGAAACACCTTTGCTGCCCGGCGAGTGACTTCGCGGTTTTGTTTTTGACCGCCCCTGTCGGCATAAGCCTGTTTCACCAACAACAGGCTGTAGAATTCCAGCTCGGAACTGAGATGATCGGGTAAATTTGGATCGTCGTCGGAAAGCCGCAATCCAAATGCGCTGTAAAAACCACTGATGTCGGCTAATTCGTGCGGGCGTCCGGCAATTCTCTGCCCGTCGCCGTAGGCCGCTTCATGGAGTAAGACCGGGCCATTGCCAAGAAACAGGCGAAAGTATTCGGCGCGCAACGTCGTGTCGTCGGCATTTCTCAAAGCACGGGATACTGAATTAATTGCATGAGCGATGCACCCAAGCCCAGGCCGGTCGCACGCCTTTTTTAGCTTCGCAAATTCCCGCAACATGCGAGTTTTATAGCCCACTTGCGGATAAGCGAATGCCTGTGCCATTACTCGAAGAATGGCCGCTTTCGCCAGCAGATCCTCCAAATCGCTCTTGCCTTTCTGCCGTCTGACTAACATTCGATTCTCACTTTGCAAGTTTCAGTGGTACCCAGCCGGACCACGCCTTGCGCGCACCGACTTCGCGGTTTCCCCCATCCCATACCGCAAACGCGGCCAGGGTGCTCTCACCCGGCTCAAAACGCGGCGAATTGACGCTCTCGGTGGCCATCGGCGTGGTGATAACCACGTGCCACATGCCGTCTTTCCATATGCCTTTGCCGTCGGCGTGTTGGTCGGGTTTAACCGTCATGCTGCCGAAGCCTTCCGCCATTTGGTCCAAAACCGGGCTCGCCTTGGGTCGGGAGATCGGATTATCCACTCCGAGCGCTCCGGTGTAGGGGCGCGCGTCGGTCGCCCGCAGCACCTGGTCGGGGTACAAATCCACCATCGCGTTGGGATAGAGATCGCGCACCTGCGGCTCGCCTCTATCGATGTCGTGCTGGAATGCCGCCCGCCACTGAAGTATGTTCACTCGACCACCGGGATTCCCCATCATCGGGCTGGGCAGAGCAGCGGGTTTCGATTGAATGGGAAACTCCACAGCCACCTGGTCGCCGAATTGATCGACCACGATGCGATCGCTCTTGGTCGGGTCTTTCCATTCGATCAGTAGCGCCAGCCACTGGCCGTTGTGCACGGCCCGCACTTTAAGTTCGCTCACTGCTGGCTTGGGGTTGTTTGGTGTAGCCACTGTTTGCGGCAGCATCGCTACTTTGACCGGCTTGGCCTGTTTCCACATCGGCGAATCTACATCGAGGATCGGCCCATTGCCCTTCACCCGAATCGCTTGCAGCGCCGTTTCGGCGGACAAGGCCGGCGCGACCGCGATGGTCATTGCGGCTACCGCGAATAATCGGATGATCTTGTTCATCGCCGCCCCCTCGCTTCAAGTGATATTGCTGCGGTGCGTCTGGTACTTGTCGTCATACACGACGCGAAGATAAATCGGCTCTTTGAGGGGAACCCGCACCAGTTCTCCATCCTTTTCGTCATAGCCGATGGTGTAGCGCCCTTCCACTCTGTAGTGGTGGATGATTTCGGGAGTCGTTCCAAAAAGCAGCAGCGCGCCCAGCAGTCTCTTGTCTTCGGATGCCTTGCGGTAATTCTCGATTGCCTTGTCCACTCCCGATCCAAACATCTGGTAAAGGTACTGAGGAGGCACATGCACCGGCGGAATGTAATAGACGTTGGGTTCCAGCCCGAATTGCGGATACATGGGCTTGGCGACCTTGGCCACATGCACGATGTAGTCGATCGGGTTGTCCTCCCGCGCCTTGTCAGGGGTGGCGATAAAACCCTGGGTGCGGATTTTTCCGATGCAGGTGATCGTGCATTGAGTTTGTCTGTTGTTTTCCACCGCCGGATAACAGCCGATGCATTTTTCCGATACACGTGTGATCGGGTTGAAATGCGTCTTCTTGTACGGGCAGCCTCGAACGCACTCGCGGTAACCGCGGCAGCGTTGCTGGTCGAGGAGCACGATGCCATCCTCCGGCCGCTTGTAAATCGACTGGCGCGGGCAGGAACCTAGGCAGGCCGCATAGGTGCAGTGGTTGCAAATGCGCGGCAGATAATACATCCACTGCATATGCGGCACTTGCAGGAACGCGCCCTGCTCCATGAGACCGGCTGAATCGTCTTCGCCGATGTTGGGATAGGCATAGTCCAAATCGTCCGGCAGATAGCCCAGGATGCGCTCGCCCGCCGGGGCGGATTCGAACAGCGTCTTGCCTTGATAGACGGGCCCGCTGATGTCCTGCACACCGAGCTTCTCAAGAATCTTGACATCCCAGCCCAGCGGGTAATAGCCGTAGGGCTTGGTCTCCACATTGTTCCAGAACATCGCTTCCTGCCCGCGCCCCGAAGTCCAGGTGGTCTTGCAGGCTACAGTGCAGGTTTGGCAGGCGATGCACTTGTTGGTATCCATGATCATCGCGAACTGCTTCTGTGGACGCGCCCCTTCGTAGGGGTACTCCATTTCGCGACCGATTTGCCAGTTATAAACCTTGGGCATGACTGCCTCCTTGTAAATCCGCTTGCGAGGGCTCGGCTGAGGCCGATTCGGTTTTGAGTTTCAGTTTGATAAATTCTCCGATAAGAATTGTCGCCGGGTAGAGCACCTGTTCCTCCATTATCTCGTGCCGTTTCAGCTTCTCTGCCAGGCGCGCGAATTTCCATTTCTTTTCGCGCTTTGCGACAGCTTCCAGATTGTCGATGGCCTTCGCGATGGCTCCGTGCTCCTTGAGCATTTCATGCAGGTCGGTTTTCAGTTTGTCGGTCATCACCGTTACTCCGCGCATGACCGGGGAAATCTTTCCTGCAATCAAATGCGGCAACAGCCCGAGCGGGGGGAGCGCGAAATCTTCCTCCTTCACGAAATGCGGATGCATGAGCTTCGCCACCGTCTTTGCTGCCTCCCCGATTGCCCCGCTTTCCTTGGCGGCGTTTACCAGTTCTTCATAGAGCACTTCATGCTCCTGCTGCAGCGGTTCGGGAACCTTGAAAAAATCCACTGTCGGTCCTTTCGGGCGGTTACGCCTTGGTGATCTTTACGAACCCGCCTTGCAAATACTGTTTCATGGCGGGGTTTTCGTTCGTCGGCCGCAATCCCAGAGCCACTGGCCGCCAAGCCCCTTTGCCGCCGATGCCCCCGTCTTCCGCCTTGGTAAACTTGGCGATCGACTCGCGCGGCGCACTGGTGACGTTATGCACGTCGTAGTTAAAGCCCTTGGTGACTTCGTTAGTCCAGGTCTTGCGGCTGACCAGCGTATGCGTCTGGTGCGTGGGCTTCAGCGAGGAACGAGTCAAGCTCTGGTGGCCGCCGAAACGGAACAGCGCCTGATAATTGGTCTCTGGATTCTTGGCCGCACCATCAGCCCGCGTTTCTTCGCCTTTCACCGAGCCCGGCGTTGCCATGTAGCCGTTGAACCACATGCGAGTAATTCCCTGAGGCGTGCCCGGGTAATACCGGGCGCGCGCCATGCACCGCGCCACCTTGTATTCAGCTTTGCGATTGGGGTCGTTCCAGCCGCGGAAAGGCTGGTCGTTGGGGTCCCCGTCCACCCACACATAGTCTCCGTCGTTGATGCCGAGCTTTTTCGCATCCAGCGGATTGATGTCGACGTACATCTCGCCTGTCGAAGGACTCCGCTTGTCGCGCCGGTACATATCGCCGAAAGGTCCGAACAGCGCAGCCATGAAGTCGGTGTCGATAGGCATGGTGTGCGCGCCGTGGCGGTACTTGGGCGTGTGGAATACATGGTTCCAACCTTGGTCGCGCAAGGGATGTTTGGTCTCGAGCAGCTCGCCCACTTCATAGGTGGTATTGCGCATTTGCCGCGTTATATAACTGCGATCGTCGGCAGCAATTGCCCAATCAGCGGGGCGCTTCGGCCGCAGGGCGGGATGCGGCGCGGCCACGATCGCGCACGGGTCGTAGAAGGTGGCCTCTGAAGGCTCACGGTGCACGATCAGGTTTTCGCCCGCCTCGATGAATTCGATTTCGGGACGATAGAATTCCAGGCGCCCGGTCTTTGTGTGCCATGGCCTCGATTCCTGCACCTGCTCATAGCTGTTGATGCGCGGATAAGTGCGCGTGTTCATGAGCGCCGGAATGCCGCGCTTCGCCAGGTTTTCCAGGTCCTGGAACTGGTAACCTTTTAGCGAAGTGGAACCGTCGATCACGCGCTGCAGGTAAATGTCAGCACGCTCCTCCGCGATGAACTGCCACATCTGCTCAAAGCGCTTGTCGCCGGTGAGCTTGGAAAGCTCGCGCGCCACACCCTGGTAAGTTTGATTATCCGACACGGTATTGAAGGCGCGCCTTGCTGGAGTGCGCGGAAAAACCTGCACGAACGGGTTGGTGTTCGAGGCGGTCATGTCCGGGTATTTGAATTCCATCCATGAATCCACTCCGTACACGATATCGCTGAACTCGCAGGATGCAGTCCACCACCAATCGTTATAGACCACCAGTTCGCACCTGGGCAGTGTGTTGAAGACCACGTCGTAAAAGCCTTTCTGGTTGCCCAGGCTTGAATTCGAGTTGACCTGCCAGATGGTCTTGGTGGGCGTGGGCACGTGGGCGCCGGTGGTGATCTTCTTGTTGCCAGCTTTCATGAGCCGCTCGCCGTTGGCCCAATAATGCATCGACTCGGGGCGCAGGTAGGGTTTGGGCTTGACCGGTCCGTTTGGATCCAATTGCGGATTAAAGGGATCTTCGTAGGTCCAGCGCGGCACTCCCGAGAACAAGGT
>DASPRI010000074.1:0-5206 GCA_035624535.1 Burkholderiales bacterium | reverse complement strand
ATTTGACGAACTGACCTCGCGCCTGCTCGATGCAGGCGCTGAAGTTGCGCACCATTCCCACGTTCGACTCCTGGCACAGGTAGCGCACCCTGGCATCGCCTTCCGCGAGGCTCCGCACCACTTTTTCGGTGCCGTCGGTTGAGGCGTTATCGAAAACCAGTATGTCGAGGTTGGCATAGCTCTGTCGCATGGCCGATCCTAGCGAATCGGATAACTGGTGGGCCGCGTTGAACGCCGGAATGCAGATGCTCACCAGCGGCTGAGACAATGCGCTGTTCACCGCGTCCACCTTTCCGAAAAACCAATCGAAGCCCGCAATTCCATGCTCAGCAGAGTCAAGTTTTTCGAAAAACCGCAGTGTAGGCGCTGCCCAAGCCGGGAAGCATCTCGACACAGCGCGCGATCCGCGTCAGTTGCAGGCCGACAAATTCCACGTACTTTCCAAATGAACTTTCCGGGTACCGATGGGAAAGCGATTGCAGCCACACCTGCCACCCGAGTGCGTCGCAATCGCGGGCACCCCGATCTGAAGTCGTAAAGTGCACCCGCTTGAGGCCGCGCGACGAAAGCCGTCGGGTCAATACCTCGGGCGGGATCAACTCGACATGGCGCGGCGCATCTACATGCACCCATGATTGTTTGAAAATTCGGAACTGAAATGAACCGGGATTGGGTGTGGCAATCGCAAGAATTCCGCCAGGGCTGAGTCTGTCATGAACCAAGTCGAGAAGTGTCCACGGATCGGGCAAATGCTCCAACGAATGCCACATGGCGATAACCTCATGCGGCCCGGATTTTCGCATCGACTCGATGACATCGGTGGTATGAAGCGCCGAGATGCCCACGACATCGTTCAGGAAAGCGCAGCAAGCGCGATCCATCTCAAAAGCATGCACCTCGAAGCCCGCCGATTTGGCCAGCAACGCAAAGCGGCCATAAGACGGCCCTATCTCCAGGAGGCGGCGCCCGCTGGCGAAACTCTTGATAGCCTCGAGTTTGTAGAACTCAGGCTCAGTCCCGGACTTGAGATCTTCAACTGAGCCGGGAATCGCGTAGTACGATGGCTGGTAGAAAACGCCGAGATCACCCGGTATTGGCGATAGGAAAATCAATCCGCAATCTCGGCATTGGTAGTAATCGAATTCCTGCGCTTGTACTTTCTGATTCAGATCGCCGACGGAAAACAGCAGCGGACTGGTACTGCGGCACTGGGGGCAATCGGCCTGTGGCGCGTCCCTTGATGCAATGCGTATAGGACTCAAAGAGACCCTCATCCTATTTGTGTCCTTGTGCCGCGAGGAACAGAGGATTGACCCCAAACTTGAAACCTAAATCGGGAAACCCGGCCGGCGGGGGTCCAAGATAATCACCCCAGCTCATTCTAACGTGGGTCGCGCGCGAGCCTGGCGTCATGGCATCAAAAGTGCGACTCTGATTATCGGTCAAAATCAGATCCTCCTGATCGCCGAGCCGAAAGGTTCTGCTCTGAACCCAGTCCGCGACATCGTAGCCTTGCCCGGCACGATCGACAACAATTGCGCCGAGGCCCTTGCGCCTAACCCGACTGGTCATACTGTTGTTCCCGCTTTCAAAAGCGCAAGCATCAAGTTTGGTTTTTATGTCTGTCTTTAATTCAAGAAAGTGTTGACGGGATATCATGAACCCGTTCGATCGTATATGTGGATCAGGAAATGGCGGGAACCTTGAATAATCGACCAGGCGTCTTCCTGGGCTTGTGAGACCAGTCCAGATGTGTTGAAACCGTTCATCGAGCGAACCTTGTGGCCGAGCGAGACACAACAGCTCGGTGAGCGAAGCAGACCTCTTTAACCGGGATATGGCAGCGATGATCGAGGGAGCAAATATTTTCGCAATCGGGTTGGCTTGACCTGCTGCTCTCGCTTTCCAGGACTTGCAATAATTGTCGATGATAAAATCGTAAAAATACGCGAATTGCTCATCATAGCCAACTGCTATTTCGTTGCACAGCCAGATGACCTTTCTGATCAGGGCATAGGAATCATAAAGGCTTTCGTAGGATCCCATTGCGCCTGCAATCCCGACGCGCGGCGATGCCGCATGCTGGTAAAGCATTGACAGCCACCCGGCGCAAGCGATTTCCGTAAACGTATTCATGCAACAGACGTAGTCGTGGTCCAGTCTGCGCGCCGCTTCGAGATAGGCGTTAACGTCAAATCCTTCATCGGAGATCTCGACCCCGATATGCGGGAGCGAACCGAAAACCGACTTGGCAGCGTTTAGTTCATCATGCCGTTTAAAACCCTTGTAGACCACCGCCAGCGCGTGCTCAATGCCAGCGGGGTTCCGCATATAACTGGAGACGAACTTCTCCAATGGCGCAATGCCTTCCGCATTCCGGGCAAGATAAATGACCACAATTCGATCGCGCTCCGGCTTGGAGCCTATGGTGGACGTTTCGCTCAACGCTCTCGCACCTTGAGCGAATGGCGGCTTGCAGGCGCCGCTGAGGCGCATTCTCCAGACTGCAAGTCAGTAAAGAATTGCATCAACCGCGTATAGCGGCCTCGGCTGATTATCAATTTGGGATGCCGGTACGCATACGGCCCCAATAGAAACCCCAGCGCGCGACGGACGAAGTTGTCGTATATTCCCAATGAAACGCTAAGCCGTATTACCGCGCTCAACGCAAAAGCCAAGAGTTTCTCGAAAAGATTAAGGCGAGACCAAAGCAAGCTGCCGGTCGGAGTTGCGCGTCCTATCTTCCCGCGGTTGGCACTCAGCACCCTGAAAATTTGCAGCCTGCGGTATCGATCGTATGCGACTCCACAATGCAGGAGATCACGAACATGCCTGGATACGTGTTCCATGGTAATGACATACTTGGTGTTGTAAAGCGGGCCCGGCAACAGAAATTTCTCGATGTCGGAATACAGAGGATCCGACGCCAGCCTGGTATGCAATAGCTCGGCGCCTTGTTCCTCGAGCTCATTGAATAACATGAATCCATACGATGCCTTGGAAACCCCGGCAATGCTCATGGGCTCCGGAATCACGACGATAGTACGCGCCTTGGCGAAAGCAATATTGGCAAAAAAATAATCCGGAAATGGCGCGCTGAAAACCTGACCCTCTGCGCGGAGACGTTCCAGAAACTCCCGCAGAACACAGAACGCCTGCTGATTGAAAGTGAAGTTCCTGCGTAGCCGGATCGATCCACGGACCGCTTTTGCGGCCTCTTCGGCTGCCAGCAAAAATGGTGTTTTTCGCCCGACGAAGAAAAAACCGTTTTTGACATCCGCCACGAAGCCGCGCCGCTCCCAAGGGGCAACGCCAGGGTGCCAGAATTGGTAAATTGAGGAATAAAGAACATCGGGCGAGCCGAATTCCTCAATGATCCGGTTGAGCTTGCTGAAATAGCCTGGCGTGAGGCCGTCGTCGTCTCCGAGAACCGTAACATAGTCACCGCTTGCGAGATTGATCGCGCGGTTCCAGCTATCCGTTACCGGCAGAAAGTCATCCGATCGCTCATAGCGGATTCTCTGATCAGAGACGCTTGCAATATATCCACCGATGTCATCCGATGAAGCATTATCAAAGATCACCAGCTCCCATCCCGGATAATCCTGCCTGAGAATTGTTTCGACTGCTTCTCGAAGCAGCTCCAGCCGATTATGCGTCGGAATGACAACCGAGAACTTCAACGGAGTCCCCTGGAAACCAGCAATTGGTAAAGTACTCGCATCCTCCCCTCTTGCGCCGAACTTCGCTTCTTATTTGGGGATTTCGATAGCAAGCCGCTGTAATTTCCAAGTGCTGATTATTGGTTTGCGATTCACTGTGCTTTGGATCGACAATCGAAGCACGGTCAAATTTCCCCGACAATGCGACCGTGGTCAAGGCGTACCACCTTGTTGCAGTTCGCCCGGATGATATCCGGGCTGTGCGAGGCGAGAACGAGAATTTTGGCCTTCCCGACGAGTTCGGCTAAACGTCGTTGCGCCTTTTCTGAAAATGCCTCGTCGCCGACACCAATCCACTCATCCATTAAAATTATATCAGCCTTGACGCTGGTGGAGATGGTAAATGCGAGCCGCATCGACATGCCGCTCGAATAAGTGCGCATCGGCATGTTGATGAAATCGCCCAGTTCAGAGAATTCGCAAATCTCATCCACCATGCCCGCAATCTCCCGGCGGTTTAGACCTAGGATAGTTCCTCGGATAAAAATATTTTCATACCCGGTTGCGTAGTCGTCCATGCCGAGCGTGAGATTCAACATCGAGGCCACTCGCCCGTTCACACTGAGGCTTCCGCCAATCGGTTCATAGATACCACCGAGCGCCCGAAGCAGCGTCGTTTTTCCGGAACCATTGTGTCCTACCAAGCCGATGCGGTCGCCTTCATTCCAGTCAAAACTGAGGTGATCAATGGCTCTGACAACTGTGCGCTGCGCCGCGTCCGTCGCAAGCACTCCTCCCGTGGCGGCTCGAATGACTGTGTTCTTGAGAGAGCGACTGCGTGCTCCATAAATCGGAAATTCAACAACCAAATCGTCTGCGTGGATATGGCTCATCGTTCAAACCCAGTAAGCTACGCGCGTGCGGAACCTGCTAAACAGTTTCAGCATGCCCGCAAAGCCTACAACTGTGATGCCCGCTACCGCCAACCACGAAACCAAATTGACCGGCCCGCCCAACAAGGGCTGGCGAATGATCTCGAGGAAGTGATAAAAAGGATTTAAGTTCACTGTCCATTGGTAACGTCCGAGCATCTCAGGTTTCCACATGATCGGGGTCACAAAAAAGGCCACAAGAACAAGGTTGTTTACGATTAGGGGAATATCGCGAAAGCGCGCGCACACCAGCCCCAAGGTGATGCTCACCCAAACAGCGTTTACCAAAAACATCAATATTGCGAACGGAAAAAGTAGCAGATGCCAATCGAGTGCTGGCCTGAAATAGGCAAGTACCAACAGCACTATGACGAAATTGTGGAGGAAGATGATCAGATTTCTCCACATGATGCGGTATATGTGCACCGTGAGCGGCAGACGCACCTGCTTGATATAACTTTCTGCGGTGATGAATGCATAGCAAGCATCCGTAATTATCTGCGACATGAGCTGCCAAATGATATAGCTCACTGCCAAATAAGCGAAGTAGTCGCCTATGGGCTGGTTGAAAAGCTTGCCATACAAGGGCCCCATGGCGGATATAATCAAGGC
>DASPRI010000073.1:0-22953 GCA_035624535.1 Burkholderiales bacterium | reverse complement strand
CATGCGCAACCGCTCTCCATAGGGCTAAACTGCGCTCTCGGTGCGAAACTCATGCGTCCATACATCCAAGAGCTCGCGCGCATTGCCGACACATACGTTTGCGCCTACCCCAATGCCGGGCTTCCAGACCCGCTTTCTCCGACCGGCTTTCCGGAGGGACCGAACGATACCGCCGGTTTCCTCCAGGAATTTGCGCAGAGCGGATTTCTCAACATCGTCGGCGGCTGCTGCGGCACCACTCCGGCGCATATCGAAGTGCTTTGCGACGCGGTGCGGGGCATTGCGCCGCGCATGGTGCCAAAGATTGAGAAAAAACTGCGACTCTCGGGGTTGGAACCGCTCAACATTGGAGATGATTCCCTTTTTGTCAATATCGGCGAGCGCACAAACGTGACCGGCTCCAGGGCATTCGCGCGGTTGATTCTCAATGGCAATTACGGAGAGGGGCTGAACGTGGCGCGCCAGCAAGTGGAGAACGGAGCGCAGATGGTAGACGTGAACATGGACGAGGCGATGCTTGATTCCAAGCAGGCGATGACCCGGTTCTTGAATCTCATGGCCTCCGAACCCGATATCTCGCGCGTACCGGTGATGATCGACTCCTCGAAATGGGAGGTGATCGAAGCCGGCCTGAAATGCGTCCAAGGGAAATGCGTGGTGAATTCCATCAGCCTCAAAGAAGGCGAAGCGGAGTTTGTCAAGCACGCCAGGCTCGCCCGGCGCTATGGCGCGGCGGTGGTGGTAATGGCGTTCGACGAAAAAGGCCAGGCAGATACGCGTGCCCGGAAAATTGAAATATGCACGCGCAGCTATCACATCTTGGTGAAAGACGCGGGGATTCCGCCGGAAGATGTCATCTTTGATCCCAATATATTTGCGATTGCCACGGGCATCGAGGAGCACAGCAATTACGCGGTGGACTATATCGAAGCGACCCGCGCAATCAAGCGCGCCCTGCCGCATGCCAAAGTCAGTGGCGGCGTTTCAAATGTCTCGTTTTCGTTCCGAGGCAACGACCTGGTACGTGAAGCGATTCACACGGTGTTTCTGTATCACGCGATTCGAGCCGGCATGACCATGGGCATTGTCAACGCCGGGCAGCTTGGCGTGTATGAGGAAATTCCCAAGGACTTGCTGGAGCGGGTCGAGGATATCGTGTTAAACCGTCGTCCGGATGCCGCCGAGCGCCTGGTGCAATTCGCGGAAACCGTCAAGGGACAAGGCAAGGTTTTGACTGAAGACCTGACGTGGCGCAAAGCAACCGTCCAAGAGCGGCTTACCCACTCACTGGTGAAAGGCCTCGATGCCTTCATTATAGAGGACACCGAAGAGGCGCGCCTCAAATACCAGCATCCGATTCAGGTAATCGAAGGGCCGCTGATGGACGGCATGAACGTCGTGGGCGATTTATTCGGCTCCGGCAAAATGTTCCTTCCACAGGTGGTGAAATCGGCGCGGGTCATGAAGCGCGCGGTCGCCCACCTCGTGCCGTTCATCGAGGCGGAAAAGCAGAAATCGGGCGAACGGCAAAAGTCAAAAGGCAAAATTGTGATTGGAACGGTGAAGGGCGATGTGCATGACATCGGCAAAAATATCGTTGCCGTGGTATTACAGTGCAACAACTACGAGGTCATTAATCTCGGGGTGATGGTGCCGTGCGAGAAAATTCTGCAGACAGCACGCGAGGCAGAGGCGGACATTATTGGGCTGTCCGGATTAATCACACCTTCGCTGGAAGAAATGTCGCATGTCGCAAAGGAGATGCAGCGCGAGGGTTTTACCATTCCACTTTTAATAGGCGGGGCGACTACGTCCCGAGTGCATACCGCGGTGAAAATTGAACCCGGGTATGACGGCGCTACCGTCTGGGTGCCTGATGCATCGCGCAGCGTCGGCGTATGCAGCAACCTGCTTTCCGACCAACAGCGTGCCGGCTATATAGCAGGCGTCAAGCAGGAGTACGAAAACGTGCGCCTGCAGCACAAGGAGAAGAAAGGCCAGCCGCTGCTCACGCTTGCGCAGGCGAGAAAAAATGGTTGGAAAACGGATTGGCAGCAGTACCTCCCGCCCAAACCCAATTTTATAGGCCTAAAAACATTTACCAAGTATCCGTTGGAGGAATTGGTGCCATGCATAGACTGGACGCCATTTTTTCAGACTTGGGAACTCTCGGGCCGCTATCCGGCGATATTGCAGGACCCGGTCGTAGGTGAAGCCGCGCACAACCTTTTCCAGGACGCGCAGGCGATGCTGAAAGTCATCATTGCGGAAAAATGGCTTCAGGCAAATGCCGTGATCGGCTTGTTCCCATGCAACTCGGTCAACAGCGACGATATCGAGATTTACAGCGACGAATCCCGCGTCAAGGTACTGGCGATTTTTCACAACTTGCGCCAACAAAACGTCAAGCCGCAAGGCAATCCCAACCAGTGCCTCGCTGATTTCATTGCCCCCAAAGAATCCGGAGTCAAAGATTATATCGGCGCATTTGCTGTGACAGCCGGCATTGGGATCGATTCCCGGGTGAAAGCCTTTGAAGAAAAGCACGACGATTACGATGCGATCATGCTAAAAGCCCTTGCCGACCGGCTCGCCGAGGCGTTCGCGGAGCACATGCATTTGCGCGTTCGAAAAGAATTTTGGGGATATGCAAAGGACGAGGACCTTGATTCCCAAGGGCTGATTGCCGAGAAATATCGCGGCATCCGCCCGGCGCCGGGCTATCCGGCTTGCCCAGACCATACCGAAAAAGCCGCTTTGTTCGAGTTGTTGAAAGCGCCTGAAGTGGGTATCACGCTAACCGAGGGTTTCGCAATGCTTCCGGCCGCGGCGGTCAGCGGCTTTTATTTCTCTCATCCAGATTCTCGGTATTTTGCAGTCGGCAAAATTGGCAAGGACCAAGCACAGGACTACGCTCGGCGAAAAGCGATGACTTTGACTGAAGTCGAAAGGTGGCTCGCGCCGGTTTTAGGATATGATAGGTAGTCACGGAACCGAACCGCGCCCGGCACACGCCATTTGAGATAGCCAGTATTTTTAGCAACTAATTTAAACGACGATTGAGTGAGGAGCAGCTATGGCACACACCTTTGAGGAGCTGAAAGGCAAAACCGTGACCGAGCTTCGGGAAATCGCCAAAGGAATTGAACACGAGGCGGTGAAAGGTTATTCCCAGCTGAATAAGGACCATTTGCTGGTTGCATTGTGCAAGGCTCTGAATATCGCCATGCACGGGCATCATGAGGTGGTGGGTATAAACAAAACCGCCATCAAGACCGAGATCCGGGCGCTCAAAAAGAAACGCGATGAATTTCTTGCAGCCCATGACCATGTCCATCTCAAAAACATCCGGCGCACCATCCACCGCCTGAAGAGGACACTCCACAAGGCGACAGTGTAGATTTCAACTGAACAGATTGCGCAGTCCTTGAAAAACATCACCGCTCCGGCCGGATAAAGGACTGGCGCAAGATGCGGCTGGTTAATCGAGAATTAATAGGAGGCAGGATTATGCTTAAAGAGTTCAGGGAGTTCGCCATGCGCGGCAACGTGGTGGACATGGCAGTGGGCATTATCATAGGCGCGGCCTTTGGTGCCATCGTTCAATCGTTGGTCGCCGACGTTATCATGCCGCCGATTGGTTTGATTCTCGGCAACGTGGATTTCGCCAATCTATTTATTGTGCTCAAGGAAGGCGCCGCCGCCGCGCCTTATGCCAGTCTGGCGGAAGCGCAGAAAGCGGGAGCGGTCACGATCAACTACGGCAAGTTTCTTAACGCAGTGGTGGGGTTTGTGATTGTGGCATTTGCAGTGTACATGCTGGTTCGCGCCATCAATCAGTTGAAGCGCAAGGAACAGGCGGCGCCTACGACCAAGGAATGTCCGCAATGTTTTTCGACCATCCCGATTAAAGCCAAGCGCTGTCCCAACTGCACTTCACAGATTTAGACACTGCAACATGAGACCCACCCGCTATGCTTGGCTGATTGCGAATGTTCTCCTCGCTGCTGCGGGAAACGGGTATGCCGCAGAGGAGCAGCCGAGCTATAACGTCGTGGAGCTGCAAGCCGAGGCGCAGCGCGATATCCAGAACGATTGGATGGTTGCGTCGCTTTACGCCGAGCAAAGTGGCGAGAATCCATCGCGAGTCGCGGACGAGGTGAACAAAATTGTGAATGAGGCCCTGCGTGTCGCGCAGGATGTTAAAACCGTAAAGGTTCGCACTGAGGGTTACCAGACTTACCCGGTCTACGGAAAGAGCAACAGGTTGGAGACCTGGCGTGTGCGCTCCGCAATTCGTCTTGAAAGCAAGGATTTCAACGCCGCTTCCGGTCTTATCGGCAAGCTGCAATCCACGATGCGTCTTTCTTCCCTAGTGTTTACGGTATCGCCTGATGCGCGGCACCAGGCAGAAAATGAATTAATTGCCCAGGCGATTTCCAATTTCCGCGAACGGGCCGATATCGTTAAACGCTCGCTCAACGGACGCGGCTACAAGCTGCGCAAAATGAACATCAACACCGGCGCGCTTTTTCCCCGCCCGGTGCTTGCCCGCGCGATGGCCGCGCAGGAAGTTGCGGCGCCTAACCTGGAGGAAGGCACCAGCCAAATCACCGTTGTCGTCAGCGGTACCATCGAGCTGGAATGAGGTTATGCCGGGAAGATGGCTGATAATTCTGGGCGTGATTCTGGTAATTGCCGGCCTGCTCTGGCCGTGGCTGGCCAAGATGGGCCTCGGCCATCTGCCGGGCGACATCCGCATCGAGCGAAAAGGCTTCGTGTTTTATTTTCCGCTCACCAGCGGGCTGATTGTCTCGGGCGTGCTTACGTTGATACTGTGGATCTTGCGCCGCTAGAAGGCCGCGCCGCTTTGGACGCGCGGTAAAGGGCGTGCCCGATTACATACAGGACGACGAGGCCCAGCAATACTGCGAGCGCCTTCCAAAACATCCCGTCATCCTCTCCCTGCTTGAGCTTGATCTCGGTCCACATTCTCGACATGATTCGCCGGTGCGCGCGGTCGAAGTCTTTCATGAACTCCAGGTGCTTAATGGTTTCCGCGTCCGGGAAAATGGCCGGGTTTTGTGCGATCTCCGGTTTAATGTAGGGCAGTGCTGCGGCGTTGGGATTTCCCGCACCGATCAGATTGGTCAACTCAGCCGAGTTTTGGCCTTCGAGCATGAAATTAATGAACTTATGCGCCAGATCCGGCCGCGGCCCGGACCAATGTATGACCATGCTGTCCATTCCGATCACCGCGCCTTCCTTGGGGATGGTCCAGTTTATCGTGAAGTTGCGTTGCGCTTTTTTCGCGTCCAGCGCCGCCTGGAAAAAATCGTTGGAATAACCGTGCGCGAGCCAGATATTCCCGACGGTGAGTTCCTTGATATAGCTCTGCGCGTTAAATGCCGCCCAGTAAGGCTTGGCGCGGATGATCAGGTCACGCGCCTGTTTCCATTTCTCCTCGTCCGTGTCATTGATGGAATAACCGAGGTATTTCATCGCGGCCGCCATGAGCTCGCGCTGCGAGTCGAGCACGGTGACCCGGCCTTTCACTTTTTTTAGGTATTTCGGCTCGAAAATCACCGCCCAGGTATCGGTCGGCAGCCCCAGTTCCCGCATCTTCTGTTCGTTGTAGCCTATCACGGTGGTCGAATAGGCGTAGGGCACGGAGTACTTGTTGCCGGGGTCGAAATCGCGGTTTAGGTACTCCGGCTTGATATTCTTGAGATTCGGTAATAGCGCTTTGTCGAGCGGGCGCAGCGCGTTTTGCTTGATGAGCGAATCCACGGCGTTTTGCGTCGGCACAATAATATCGTAGCCGGTGGCACCGGCAGCAAGCTTGGCAAGCATTTCCTCGTTATCGCCGTAATAATCCTGAACCAGCTTGCAGTTACAGAATTTCTCAAAGCGCGCGACCGTATCGTCCGAAATGTAATTGTTCCAGTTGTAGAGGTGCAATGCGTCTTCCGCCAACGTGCCATTGCTGAACAGCAGCGCACAGACAAAAACCCAGCGCTTCATTTCGCGACTCCGCGCAGCACATCAGGCGCGAATTTGGAAGCGACGATGATGGTGGTCAGGGTGAGCAGCATGAGCAGGGTGGAGACTGCGTTCACTTCGGGCGTCACGGCGATCTTGATCATCGAGTAAATCTGCAGCGGCAGGGTAGTGACTCCCACGCCGACGGTAAAAAAGGTGATTACGAAATCATCGATCGATAGGGTAAACGACATCAACGCGCCGGCCACGACCCCGGGCATAATCAGCGGAAAAGTGACCAGCTTGAATGTCTGCCACGGGGTGGCGCCGAGATCGCGCGCCGCCTCAAAAATACTTTCATCCATTCCTGCTAACCGCGCTCGCACGACGATCGCGACAAATCCGATGCAGAACGTGATGTGCGCTATGATGATCGACAGCATACCCAAGGTGAGGTTCATCACCTGAATGAAAAACAGCAGCAGTGAAACGCCCAACAAGATTTCCGGCATGGCCACCGGTGTGATGACCATAAACGGCAGAAGTTTTGGCTTGTAGCGGTGAATGGCGATCCCGGCCATTGTGCCCAACGCGGTGGCGACGAGGCTGGAAACGATTGCGATGGTTAGCGAATTGACCGCCGCGCCGATCATTTGCCTGTCGTGGAACAATACGCGATACCAGTTAAGCGTGAAGCCCACCCATTCAGCGTTCAGCCGCGAGTCGTTGAAGGAATATACCACGACAATGATGAGCGGCACATAAAGGAACGCATACACTAGGACCGAGGCCGACCACAGCCACGAGCTCTTAGACATTCTCCACCCCGCGACGGCTGATCAGCACCGTAATGCCGGCAAGCAGCAGCACTGCGATCGTGAGCATGATGGATAGCGTGCTTCCAAAAGGCCAGTCGCGAGTTCCGAGAAACTGGTCCTTTATAAGATTGCCGATCAGAATATCGCCGGTACCGCCGAGGATGTCGGGAATAGCAAACATGCCGAGCACCGGGATGAATACCAGAGCGGATCCGGAATACACACCGGGCAGAGATAAAGGCCAAGTAACCTTCCAAAATCGGTACCACGCGTTTGCGCCGAGATCCTGTGCGGCGTCGAGTAATACCGGATCGTGCTTTTCCAAATTGGTATAGAGCGGCAGCACCATGAACGGCAGGTGCACGTATACCATGCCTACCAGGACTGCAAAGGGCGAAAACAGCAGGGGCACCGGCGCAACCCCGAACACTCCGAGAACATGGTTGACGGCAAGGCTAACGGCCGACTGCGGACCCAGAATGATCATCCAGGCGTAAACGCGGATAAGGAAATTGCTGGCGAAAGGCAGTATCACCAGCAAGACCATAAAATCGCGGTGCTTCTTCGGGCTGTGCGCAATCAGCAACGCCAGCGGATAGGCCATCAGCAGACATATCACGGTGCTCGCCATGGCGACACCAAAAGACTTGATGAATATCTGCGTGTAGATGAAATCGCTGAAGAAGAACTTATAGGTTTCCAGCGTAAGCCCGGTTTCCCTTCCCGCTTCTCCTCCGAACAGCGGAGCGAGACCGCCGTAATCGCCGGGATAGCGAAACGAGGCGACCAGGATGATGATGCTGGGAAGCAAAAAGAACATGGTCAGGTAAAGAAACGGCGGCCCACTGACCAGCCATTTGGTAATTCGTCCGGAAGTCAAAAATTTATTCATTTAGAAATAATCCTGTGTCCTTCGACCATGCGACCTCGACCCGGTCTCCGGTTTCGAAAAATTTGCCGCGCCCGGGCGCCGAATTCGGAAGCAAAGCCTCGATCCGGGCGCCGCTATTGAGATCAACGATATAAGTGGTGACATCGCCGACGTACAGCAAATCGCGTACTTTTCCCGGAAAGTGGTTCTCGCCGGCGACCTCCTCGATTTTCGCAGCGATACGCACTTGCTCAGGGCGCAAAGCCAGGAAACCCTTCTGGCCCGGCGCGGTACCACTTTTTGCAGGCGCCCTTACTTCTCCCATTTCGGGAATGGTGATGCGCAAATAATCGGGCCGCGTTTCCAGTACTTCTGCGTGCAGCATGTTGATACGGCCGATGAAGTCGGCGACAAAACGATTCACGGGAAAACTGTAAATCTTGGAGGGCACGTCCACCTGCTCTATGCGGCCGGCGTTCATGACCGCAATGCGATGGGAAAGCGCAAGCGCTTCGGCCTGGGAGTGGGTTACAAATACGAAAGTAACGCCAACCTCACGCTGCAAGGTTATCAGTTCGATCTGCATTTCCTCGCGCAATTTGGCATCCAGTGCACCCAGCGGCTCATCGAGCATCAACAGTCGTGGACGATTGACTAGGCCACGCGCGAGCGCGACCCGCTGTTTCTGGCCTCCCGATAGTTCGTGCGGGAAACTTCCGCCTTTATCAGAAAGGTGAACCTGCTCCAGCGCTTCTTTGACTCTGACGGTGATTTCATCCGCGCTTTTTCCAGCCATCCTGAGCGGGAAAGAAATATTTCCGGAAACGGTCATATGCGGAAACAGCGCATAACTCTGGAATACCGTATGTATCGGGCGTTTCTCAGGTGGCGTGCCGACCAGGTCCTTGCCGTCGAGCAAAATCTGCCCGCCGTCCGGCAAATCGAATCCGGCGATCATCCTAAGCAGCGTGGTCTTACCGCATCCGGAAGGTCCGAGCAGGGTGAAGAATTCTCCTGCCTCGATATCGATGCTGACGTTATCCACTGCGATCAGGTCGCCGAAGCGGCGGGTAACATTGCGGATTTCGAGAAGTGCCATGAATAATTCAGCCGATAAAAACCGGTTATTCTAGCAAATATGAAAACGATTGGAATCGAAAGGTCGGAGATGAATTCGGTCAGCGCGTTGCAACTGAAACCGTGGCAGGGCCGGCCTTCAAATATACAAAAGCAGGACCACCAGCATTACGGAGAGCAATAGCGCGATGACCGATAGCCATTTGTTCTGTTCCTTGTATTCCGCGCGCAACTGCTGCAACTCCTGTTTCAGAGCTTGAATGCGGTCTTGGGTGAGCGCGCCGTGAATGAGGCGGGGCAGTTGTGGCAGGAGCGTGCTCCAGTACGGCGCTTCCTGGCGTATGCGGCGCAGTAGACCGCGCCAGCCCACTTGCTCGCTCATCCACCGCTCGAGGAAAGGCTTTGCCGTTTTCCATATGTCGAGGTTGGGATCGAGCTCGCGCCCCAGCCCTTCTATATTCAGCAGGGTCTTCTGCAACATTACCAGCTGTGGCTGGATTTCCACATTGAAGCGGCGCGCCGCCTGGAACAGGTTTAACAGCAGCTTGCCGAAGGAAATGTCCTTGAGTGGCCGGTCGAAAATCGGTTCACATACGGCGCGGATGGCGGCCTCGAAATCCTCCGCCCGCGTTTCCTTGGGAATCCAGCCCGATTCGATGTGCGCTAGAGCAACGCGCTTGTAGTCGCGGCGGAAAAATGCGAGAAAATTCTGCGCCAGGTAATTCTTGTCCACATCATTGAGCGTGCCCATGATCCCAAAATCGAGTGCAACGTATTGCCCTTGCGGAGTGACAAAAATATTGCCTGGATGCATATCGGCATGAAAAAAGCCGTCCCGCAAAACCTGGGTGAAGAAAATCTCGACGCCGGCACGGGCTAGTTTGGGAATATCCACACCCTGCGCGCGCAATGCCTCGACCTGGCTGATCGGCGTACCCTGCATGCGCTCCATCACCATGACCTCGGTGGAACAGTAATCCCAATACACTTCGGGAATCCGCAGCAGCGGAGAATTTTCAAAATTGCGACGCAGCTGGCTGGCGTTGGCCGCTTCATGCATGAGGTCCAGTTCGTGGTATAAATGTTTTTCGAATTCCCCAACCACTTCGTGCGGCTTCAAGCGCTTGCCGTCCGACCACAGTGTTTCGATCAGCGAGGCCCCGATATGCAGCAATGCCAAATCTTTGGCGATTACTGCCGCGATACCCGGGCGCAGGATCTTGACTGCGACCTCGGGGCCGTCATCGAGCACCGCGAAATGCACCTGCGCGACTGACGCGCTGGCAACCGGTTGCGGATCGAATTTCTGGAATACCAAATCTAAAGGTTTGCCGTATACCCTTTCCAGGGTTGCGATGGCTTGTGCGGAAGGGAATGGAGGGACCTGGTCCTGGAGCTTCGCCAGCTCGTCTGCGATGTCCATGGGAAGCAGGTCGCGCCGCGTCGATAGCACCTGTCCGAATTTGACGAAGATCGGTCCCAATGCTTCCAGCGCCAGACGCAGTCGTTCGGCGCGCGGCTTTTTTAGAATCCGCCAAAACAGCAGAATTCTGAGCAGCGCGCGCAAAGCACGCACGCGTTCATGCCCGAGAAAAAACTCATCGAGGCCGAAGCGCAGACTGACAGAAATGATTTTAAAGAAGCGCAATAGCCGCATGCGCGGATTGTAACCGCCGGACGCGCAACGGGCTAGTTATCAACGGGAGATATTCTTCAGCCGCTTTTCCAAGCGCTCGACATCATCGCGCAAGGCATCGACTTCGGCAATAAATTGCTTGACGTGCGCGGATTTGGCGATCAGTGGCCGTTCTTCAGTCCAGTATTCCGAGAAAGAACGGCTAAAACTGTCAAAGGTCTGTCGGCCCCAAGTGTTGAAGCTTTTCGCGGTGTCCACTATGCGCCTGGCAGCAATATCGCCAAAGACGTGGCTCAGATCTTCCTCCGCATCCCAGCGCAGGTTTTTCGCGACATAGGCGATTTCTCCGGCAAATTCGCTGTCCCCGCCGATAGCAACTTGCTGGTATGCGGCCTCGTCGCGTGCTAAAAGACGCAGCAACAAAAATGGGCTAAGAAAAAATTTGCAGTCGGGCACCGAATTAGCAGCGCTGATTGTTACTTCGCCGCCAGGGGTAACGGTGAGCGACAAAGAAAACGGCGGGACCAGGAACTGTGCGGTCTTACCGGCAAAGGGTTTTAGCCGTTCGCGCGACCAGCTTGCGCCGCGCAATAAGTGATTCAGCGCCGCTTGCAACATGTATGGCAATCACCGAACATGGCTGATTCCGGCAAGCAGCCAAACTGAATTGCAGTCGTTCAAAATTTTCTGCACGTTCCAGATCTCATAGAATGGGCGCGCCGGGGCGTTGTCGGCCCCACGGTTTAGTCCGCTAAAGCGCACACTGGCATTGGCCACATGGTCATCGATCGCGAGTTCCAGCAATTCGGCATCCAACGTAAGGATATCGGTTTTCGGCCGCTGGGTGCCGTGCGCCGCGATCAGTTTGCTCAATTCCTCAAATGCCTGAGGCGTCGTGTAGTCGCGGACCACATCAAGGTCCTTGGTATCAATCGCTTCTCGGAGGCGGAAAAAACCTTCCTTGGCATTCCGCAGGAATGGCTCGACCTCAAAACCGATCGGATAGGGTGAAGGTCTTGCCGAGCCGCCGAACATCCTTGCAGGCAGTGACGGTGTGGTTTCGGCTCCCAGCGCCGCATACTGCATCGTTTCATTTACTGGCTTCCTGCGCAGCACGCGGAAGAGGTAGAGCGTAGCGCCGAGCAAAAGCGCTAGCATCGCGACGTCGGCAAAGCGAATTCTGTCAAAACTAGAGTCGGTTAACAGGGCTGCGAGCAATCCGCCGGCGGTTACCCCGGCCAGGAACCAGGGTTCCCTTGCAGGAGCCGGTATGGATGCGGGCGGCTGGACCGGGCGAGCGGGCAGCGGATAGGTCTGATGCCGTGCCGGATGATGCCGCTTGCCGATGCTACTTCCGCTACCGAGCCGTTTGGTCGCATGAGCGTCGAAAGCGGCCAGCCCCACGCTTAACAAGCCCAGGACCAACAGCAAAGCAAATTTGTTTAAGCCCACGTCGCGCATATTCAAGATTCTATCACTTGGAATTCCGGGCGAATATCGAGTTGCAAATAGCGGTGTGCTGTTCTTACGACCGATTCCGCTTCCTGCGGGTTCACCGCCCTTGCGAAAATAAAGCCGAGATAACTGGCGCCTTCGGGGGGCGGCATGACTATATGCCCTTGTTCAGCGGTGATTTGGATATCGGTAATGCCCGGCAATTTCTTGGCAAGCTCAAGATTGCGGACTCCCTGGTATATGCCGCGCACGGGAATGGGTATCATCATCACCGCCACCGATTTCTCGGAATTGAATGCCGGCAGAGTTTCGCCCAGCGCTTGGCGTAAGATCAGTTCCTCGACGCTCAGTCCCAACAGATGGCGCAGCGCGCGGCCGCATAAGCCGCCGATCGAACGTGCCGCTATTTCCAGTACCCAAATTCCCGAGCTGTTGACGCGCATCTCGGCGTGCACCGGCCCGGTGGTAAGCCCCGCGATTTGGCAGACGCACTGCACCGCATCTGCTATCTGATCCTGGGTTTCCCGCGGGAGGCGGGATGGAGTGACGTAAAGTGTTTCCTCGAAATAGGGCCCGTCCAGCGGATCAGGCTTGTCGAATAGCGCCAGCGCTTTCAGACGGCCATTTTCCAACAAGCCCTCGAGCGCGTATTCCATCCCCGGAATGAAGCTTTCAATGATCACGCCTAACGCTGCAGCATCGCGGTCGGCTTTATTCTGGATAGCGCGCACCCGGCGTACCGACTGCAGGCATTGCAGTGCATTGTCGGCACGGATTACACCCCGGCTTGCCGACAGCCTTCGGGCCTTGACCACGACCGGAAAACGCAGTTTGGGAATCAAGGCGACGGCATCTGCATTGTCCGGCAAATGGTGAAATTCAGGGCAGTTGTATCCGTGCGCATTCAGCAGCTCGCGGAATGCCAGTTTGTCGCGCAGCCGTCGTACCGACGCCGGCTTATTTCCGTTCAGCCCAAAGCGTTCATTGAGCAGTGCCGCCAGTTCAAGGCCGTGATCGTCCACCGCCAGCACTGCTTCCGGTCGGTGCGCAATTGTCTGGAGAATAGTCTCCGCCGCCTGCTCGGGCAAATCGAAATGCACCGACATGATCGGAGCCAATCCCCATTGCGGTGCGAGTTGATGGCAGTAGTCCGCTGCGCTGAGGATGCCGACATCGAGTGTATGGGCGGCCTCGAGGAAATCCTGGTTACGGTAAGAAGTGGTCGGGAGAAGGAGGAGTATGTGCCTCATTTTTCAAATACCAAGCTGCTACAGCGCAAACACGCAGGGCTCAACGCTAGAAACTCTGCAACTGCTGATAGGTCGGCTCGGCGCAGCAGTACCAGGGCTCCGACAATCGGGGAATCGAAATTGGATTTGCTTCGGGCAAAGCGCAAGCCGGAATGCCCAGGCTGCGGTGCGCCAGATTCCAGACACGTTCAAACACTTTGCCGCGAGGCAACTTACCCGATTGTTCAACCAGCAAGTATATCTCGCTTTGCAGGCGGTCCACGCGCGGGTCCCGATGGTGCCACGGGTAACCCAGAAGAACCGGGTCGAAATCTTCGATCAGATCGCGAAATCCCGGCAATCGCAGCAGGTACGATCCTGCGGGAATCAGCAGGCGAAGGGAAAGTTGCACAGGCGGTACGCTTTCCACGAGTTCGAGATCGGCAATGCGCTGCAACAGTTCGACATATCCATCGAGTGTCGTCCACGGGGTGAATGCGACAAAAGTCGGAGCGAAAGCGATGCCGGTGTCACGCATTAGCGCGACAACGCGGTTGAAATCCGCACTGGTATGGTTTTTTGCCAAGTATTCAAGGATACGGTCATCTACTGATTCCACTGCCGAGGTGATAAACAGGCAGCCAGTCCTCTTCAGTTCCGGCAACAGGCGCGCATTTTCGATAAGATGCTGCACCTTTATGGTCGCGTCGTAAGTTACTTCGGGGAATTCCGCGTGAAGTGCGCGCGCGATATTCAGGGCATGGGTCGGCCCGTTGAAGAAATCGGGGTCGCCGAAAGAAATATGCTGCGCGCCCATTGCGATCTGCTGGCGGATATCTGCCAGCACCACCTCCGCCGGCACAACGCGGAACCTGCCCTGGTACACCGGCACCACAGGGCAATGGCGGCATAGATGTCTGCAGCCCCGGCTTGCTTCCGCAAAGCCCACCAATCGGCTGCTGCCGTCCGGAAGTTCCAATCGAGTGTAACCATGCAAACCTGGAAGAACGGAGCGCTCCGGCGTTAGGAAACTGATTTTCTCCAGACTGATGACCGGCTCGACTTGCCTGGCAGCGACCTGCCCGTTCCTGAGCCGTTGTGCGACATCGAGCAGCGCCGGCTCAAATTCGCCGCCCAGCACGCTTTGCATCCCGAGGCTTCTAAAAAGCGTTTCATTCATCGGTGCGTACAAGCCGTAAGCGCACAAATGCGCCTTGGGGCAGAGCTGCTTAATGCGCGGCAGCGCTTCAACCGCGATACGGGTCGCGGTGTGCATTCCCACGTGTATGGCGACCAGCGATGATTTCTCTAGCTCACGCGCCTCGAGTTTTTGCAATGATAAATCAATACAGCTCACTTCAAATCCGGCGCGCTTTAGCCATGCTGCCGGTTCAGCCAGCGCGAAGGGCTGTCGCCCCAACTCGTACGGGTTGATCAATACGACTTTGAATTTGTCGACTGAACAGGATTGCGAACCGGCGGCGTCGAGGGAAACAGGATTCACGATCAATACTTGTAGCCGCGGTGCAGCGCCACGACGCCGGCGCTGAGATTAAAATATTCGACGCGCTCGAAACCGGCCTGTTCCATCATCTGCTTCAGTTCCTCCTGTGCGGGATGCATACGAATGGATTCGGCAAGATAGCGATAGCTGTCTGCATCCTTGGCCACGAGCTTGCCCAGGGCCGGCAATACCTTGAACGAATATGCGTCGTAGACCGGTTGCAGCGGTTTCCAGATTTTGGAAAATTCCAGAACGAGAAGCCGCCCCCCGGGCCTTAGCACGCGCAGCATTTCCCGAAGGGCCAAATCCTTGTGCGTCATGTTCCTGAGCCCGAAGGCAACGCTTACGCAATCAAAGTAATTGCCGGGGAATGGAAGTTGTTCCGCGTTGCATTGCGCGATCGGCAGCGGCAGGCCGTGGTCGAGCAAGCGGTCGCGGCCGAGCCGGAGCATGTTGTTGTTGATGTCAGTGACCCAAATCGTGCCGCTTGGGCCCACGCGCTTAGCGAAGAGCAGGCTCATGTCCGCAGTGCCGCCCGCGATATCCAGCACGCGATCGCCGGCTTTGGTTGCGCTCAGCTCGGCGGCAAAGCGTTTCCACAGCCGATGCGCGCCCAGGGACATCAGGTCGTTCATTAGATCGTAGCGGCTCACCACCGAGTCGAATACGCCCGCAACCCGGGAGGCCTTTTCGTTCTCGGCGACTTTTTGAAAACCGAAGTCAGCGGACTTGCTCATATCCGAAATCCAAAAGATCAATCCCATGAAAATCACATCAATTGATAAATGACTGCTCGACTCGCAACTGCCGGGAATTCTGGCCGGTAGCGCATTATGCGGTGTTGTTATTTCGATTTAGGGCGCGACTCAAACGCGCCGGGGACTGCCTCGCGGCTGGCCCCGGCGCTTTCCATGCGTTGCAGATAGTCCTGCCACATTTTGTCCTGGTTTTCCCCAAGCATATACAGATAATCCCACGAGTATATGCCGGTATCATGTCCGTCGGAAAAACAGGGCTGAATTGCATAGCTACCCACCGGTTCAATTCCAGTGATCTCGATATTTTTTTTACCGGCCTGCAGTGTTTCCTGACCGGGTCCATGACCGCGCACTTCAGCCGAGGGGGAATATACCCGCAGGAATTCGTACGGAAGCCGAAAGTTTTTTCCGTCAGAGAACGAGATTTCCATGACCCGCGACCTCTGATGCAGCTTGATTTCGGTCGGGGTTGGTGTGCCTTTGTCGAGCCCCGCCATGTTCCTCCTGCACAGAAACTGCTATTGAGTTCAGGAAATCATAATATCTGACTCGGCGTAAATCAAAAACTAATGTTATTAAAGTGGTTTTTCTCGAGCGGGTGTTAGGCGGGTTCATGCGCTACTGAAGTCGATCTGCTCATAGTCGCTGCCTTTTTCCATGAGTCTGGTGAGTTTCACGCGCTGCGGCTCGCTGGTAAATACCTCGATCACGCGCCCCGTTTGAAACCACCCGCTCGGAAGAATCAGCGAAGGTTCAGTTTTCTGGTCAGCCACGTCCGGCAGAACAAAGGCCTGGACATACGGAGGGGGCATGCTTACACCGGCCGGTCGAACCGCGACCGGCTCCGGGATCCCGGGCAAGGCTCTTAAGCCAACATGCAGTTCGCCATTTTGCTTAAGAGTGAGCCACTGTACCACGCACAATACAAATGTCTTTCCGCCCGCCGGGCAGGCCCCGACAAGTTGGTGGAGGTTGAGTCTTGATCCGCCACCATCCGCAGACCGCACCAAGCCGAAGCCCTGGGGTCCCTCGTTTATGGTTTTCCACGTTTCTAAGGCATAACCCTTTTGGGAAGCCCGCAGTTCTTCGCGTTGCTTGCTTAGATGACCAAAAGTTGCCAGCTCTTCTTCCTCTTCACGCGAAAGTCGCGGGACTCCCGGCTGTTTGAATGGTTTGCCGGTTATATGGTAGTGAATTGCCGGAAAACCGGTGCAAACCTGCATTAAGCTATTTGCCTCGCGCCGCGGGTTAACCGCGCCGCTGCCCGGCTTGCACCACTGCTGGTAGAGGAGCTTGAGAAGTGCTTCACATCCCGGTTGCGTACAATCTGTGCCCAGTCCGAGATCCGCAGGCGATTGACCTTGTTCCAGGAGCAAGATTCTTTTCAGCAGGCTTTTGGCAAGATCGTCAACAACGATGTAGCGCGTCGACTCTGGAGTGGTTTCTTGCAACCAAGGCTTCGCACCCTGATTGCCTTCAACGTCTACGGGAATTACGAATGCGCTGTCTGACGACGCCGAGATAACGCCCATTTTATCACCCCACTTTACCAGCCAGCGCCTAGCGAGTTCGAGTTGCTTGGTAGTGAGCGAATAGGGATTGCCAAGGCCGAGTACCAGCGCTTGCGCGTACTCTGTCGCGCAACTGGTGTTGCCCGACTCACGATTGAGGCTGTCCTGCACCGCAGTTTCCGCAAGGCTGTGTTTTTCGGCGAACAGATATAGTGCATGCAAGTGTCGCCACAAATCCGGGAAAACCTCCTGATTGGTAAGGTAATACTCCAAGATGGATAGGCTCGTATATCGAAGGCAACGCTGAGATAAGAGGGCTGCGTTTTTTCTTGCGGCTTCATTACCTTCGACAGCATCCTGAAGGCAGCGCTGATATGCCGCGCGAAAGATCTGCCAAAGTTCCACCACCTGTTTCCACATCGCTGTCTCTGCGGCGGTAAGCGGAAGCGGTTTACCTGCGTATTTCTTTGCGCAGTCGGATTGTACCAATTCCACTGTCTCGCGCAGCCCCTCAAGGATTTTGAGGCGCTCCACGGGATTTGTCCGGAATTGCAGGAAACGCGCAAGCTCGGAAATCAATTGCTGTTGTACTTGCGCCGGGTTGGTGAGCGGTAGTTGCTCGATCCAGCGTTTGCACGAAGCGGGGTCACCCAGCGCCGTAACGGTTCCAGGCCGAATTTCGGGCAGCGGCATGGGCAACATTTGAATGTCACTCATTTACAGCAGCTCAAGCATGAATCGCGAAAGTGCTTCCATTTCAGCTCTTGCAGGATATCCCGACAAAATTTCACCAACTTCCGAGTACGAGTCAAGGGCAACGGGATTTGCTAATGCGCTACAGCGCCAAATGCTTTTTGCAGCAGTTTGCCACTGTACTCGGCAGGATGCGCGCGTATCGCTTTTTCCTGCTCTTTCATCACAAGAAACAATCCGTCCAGCGTTTTTTGCGTCACATATTGGTCCAGATTAGGCGTCTTGGTCAACCCGAACTGGGATGCTTTGGCAGCGAATGCATTGTATTTTTCCACCATTCCGACCTGATGAGTAGCCCGGGTGACAATGGGCAGGAATTTGGCGCGCAACTGGCTTTCCGTAGTTCTGCGGAAATACTGGGTCGCTGCGTCGTCGCTGCCGGCGAGTATTCCTTTGGCATCCTGCACAGTCATTTTTTTTATTGCTTTCACCAGCAGCGGCTTGGCTTCAGGAACCGCAGCTTCCGCCGCACGGTTCATGGTTACCGTCAATTCATCCGCGTAACTGCCGAATCCAAATTTTTGCATTACTGCGGCTGTTGTTTTTAGTTCGCTGGGCAACGGAATCTTGACTTGCGGGTTACCGAGAAAACCGTTTTTGATACCCAGTTTACCTATTGCGGCACTGGTGCTCTCGTTTAGAGCTTCTTTCAAACCGCCTACAGCGTCCTTATTGCTAAGGCTGTTTAAATCAACTGCGCTCACGGGCGGGCTCAGTGCCAGCCCGAATATCAGAAGCGGAACCAGACGCATGACGTTTCCTATCTGTCTAAGCCACCCCGTGATTCTTGAACCAGTCACGCATTTTCTGCCACGCCTCTTGAGCTTCAGCTCTTCGGTAGGTTGGCCGGTAATCGGCGTTAAAGCCGTGGGGCGCGTCGGGATAGATGATAATTTCCGACTTGCTGCCGGCCTCTTTGAGCGCCTTGCGCATTCGCTCGACTGTTTCCAACGATATGCCCTGATCGGCGCCGCCATACAAACCGAGCACCGGGGCTTTGAGCGACCCCGCAACATCGATCGGGTTGGCGGGTTTCAGTGCACTGGCTTCGCCGGCAAGCGGTCCATACCAGGCCACGCCCGCTTTTAGTTTATTGCTGTGAGCCGCATATAACCAGACGATACGCCCGCCCCAGCAGAAACCGGTGATACCAAGCTTGGCGGTATTTCCATTGCCGGATTTTTCGGCCCAGGCAACGCTGGCATCAAGATCCGACATGACTTGCGCATCGGGCACCTTGGATACGACTTGACTGATTATTTGCTGAATGTCCGAAAGCTTCGATACGTCGCCTTGGCGTGCGTAGAGCTCCGGCGCGATCGACAGATAGCCGATTTTGGCGAGCCTCCGGCAGATGTCTTTGATATGCTCGTGCACCCCAAAAATCTCCTGCACTACCAGCACTACCGGAAACCCGTAGCCCGCGGCCCGCATAGCGCGATAGGCGGGCATCTCGCCGTCCGCCACCGGGATCTTCACTTCACCAGCTATTAATCCTTTGTCGTCGGTGTGTATGGTTTGCGCAGACACGGGCTGTACGGCGAGCGCGAAACCGGTGGCCAACATGCGCACCACAAATTCGCGCCTGGTAAATTCGGTTTTCGCCTCTAAGCTAAGCAATTGTGAGTCCATACAAAGCTCTCCTGAATATGGGCGGGGTCATTCTAACCGATAATCGTGCAAGGGGCAGTGGTATAACAACTCCCGTAATGCTAGGCTAGCTCGACACGCACCAGCGCCAAATTGATGATCACCCTAGAAAACGTTTCGAAATCTTATGGAAAGCAACTGGTTCTCGCGCCCACCAGCCTGCAGTTTGAAAGGGGCAAGGTTTGCGCATTGATCGGTCCTAGCGGCTGTGGCAAATCCACGCTGCTTCGGTTGATGCTGGGTCTGATCGAGCCTGACACAGGTCGCGTGATTTTCGGCGGCGAACCGCTCACCGCTGATAATGTGCAGCACGTGCGCCATTCAATTGGCTACGTAATCCAGGACGGCGGCCTGTTTCCCCATCTAACGGCGCGCGAGAATGTGGTATTGCTTGCGCGTTTTTTAAAGCGGAATCCGTCCTGGATTGAGCAGCGGGTGAATGATCTTTCGGAGCTCGTAAGACTGCCGCGCAACGCGTTATCGCATTACCCGGGTGAACTTTCCGGAGGACAGCGCCAGCGTATCGGTTTAATGCGCGCGCTAATGCTTGATCCCCAAGTGCTGCTGCTCGACGAGCCATTGGGCGCACTCGATCCGATTGTGCGCGGCGAATTGCAAAGGGAGCTCAAGGGCATATTTACGCATCTCGGAAAGACGGTCATTCTGGTGACTCATGACATGAATGAAGCGGCCTATCTGGCGCTTGACATCGTGCTGCTGCGTGAGGGCCGGGTAGTTCAGCGTGGTACGCTCAATGATTTGCTGCATCATCCTGCCGAACCTTATGTGACGCAGTTTATCCAGTCGCAGCGTCCGATGACCGCGGAATTGCTGTGATGAAGGTTAGAGCGCTGTGCTTTTTTTTGCTGCTAGTCGCGCCCGGGGTCTTTGCCCAAGCCACGCTCAATGTCGGCTCCAAGCGCTTTACCGAATCCTATATTCTCGGGGAAATACTGGCGCAAACTGCAAGCCACGCCGAGGAAGCGAAAGTAATTCACAAACAGGGACTCGGTAATACGGGAATATTGTTTGCCGCGTTGCAAAGCGGAAGCATCGATATCTATCCGGAGTATTCCGGAACAATCTGGTTCGAGTTGCTGAAAAAGAATGCGGCCGGCGATCTGGCGGCGCTCAATCACGAGCTCGCACCGCTCGGCTTGGCGGCCGGCGTTCCGCTGGGGTTCAACAACACCTATGCGCTCGCAATGCGGGACGCGCGCGCTGCACTACTCGGCATTTCCGGTATCGGCGATATGGCCTACCAACCTGGGCTGCGATTGGGATTATCGCAGGAATTTCTGAACCGCAAGGACGGTTGGCCGCTGCTCAAAAGCGCATATTCGCTGCCATTTGAGCCGCTCGGTCTCGATCACGGGCTAGCCTATGAAGCGCTGGCCGAAGGCAAGATAGATGTCATGGACATTTATTCCACGGATGCCAAGATCGCCAAATACCGTTTGCGCGTGCTCAACGACAACCAACACGTTTTTCCGTCCTACGATGCATTGCTGCTTTATCGCGGTGATCTGCCAAGGCGCTTTCCCAAAAGTTGGATGGCGCTGGAGAAACTACAGGGAAGGATTTCGGCAAGGCAAATGGCGCAGATGAACGCTGAAGCGGAGCTCGAGGGTAGAACTTTTTCCGCCATCGCGGCCGATTTTCTGGCGTCGGGAACAGGACCCAAGCCGGACGGATCGGCAAGCAAAAATTTACTGAAGCGCATTTTTGCTGCCGATTTCTGGCGCCTTACGGCAGAGCATTTGCTTCTGGTATTCGTGTCGCTTGGCGCGGCCATCGTACTCGGCATCCCGCTTGGGGTGTGCGCCGCCCATGTGCCCGCAGTCAGGCAGCCGATCTTATCTGTGGTCGGAGTGATTCAGACCTTGCCCTCGCTCGCGCTACTGGCATTTCTGATTTCCATGCTCGGCACCATCGGTGTCATCCCGGCGCTGATCGCGCTGTTTCTTTATGCGTTGCTGCCAATCGTGCGCAATACTCATGTCGGCATAGCCGATATCCAGCCTTCGCTGTCGGAGGCCGCGCAATCGCTGGGGCTGCCTTTCTTCGCGCGCCTGCGGCTGATTGAAATGCCGCTGGCGTCGCGCGCGATTCTTGGCGGTATAAAAACCTCGGCGGTCATTAATGTCGGGACGGCGACCATCGCCGCCTTTGTCGGTGCCGGCGGTTATGGTGAGCGGATCGTACAGGGATTGGCGCTAAACGACACCGCCACCATGCTTGCCGGGGCGATTCCTGCCGCGGCGCTGGCGCTTTTGCTGCAAGGCGGATTCGAATTGCTTGACCGCTGGCTGATTCCCGGAGGATTAAGGGCGGCTACTTCGGCTTGACGAATTTCAAGGTCATTCGGTCTGACTCGCCTATGGCGAGGTATTTCTCCCGGTCCTGATTGCCCAGGCGCAATGTCGGTGGAAGAGTCCACACACCTTTGGGGTAGTTCTTGGTATCTCTGGGATTGGCGTTGATTTCCGATTTAGCGACCAGCTTGAAACCGGCGCGCTGCGCAAGCTCGATGACATAATCTTCGGTTACATAGCCGCTGCGTATCATCTCCGGCAGCGGAGTCCCGGGTTGGGCTCGATGATCGGTGACGCCCAGAATGCCGCCCGGTTTCAATGTCTCATAAAACGCCTTGAAAGTGGCTTCAGCGTTGCCGTCTTTTGCCCAGTTGTGCACGTTGCGAAAAGTCAGCACCATGTCTGCCGAGCCGGGCGGGGCGATCGCGGTGTATTCGGGCGCCTGCAACTGAGTGAGGATGATCTTGTCGTAAATTTCGGGATGCTGGGCAAGTTTTTTCAGGTATTCTTGGGCACTTTCCCTGCGAATTTCCGGAGTCGCTTTCGATTGCAAGGCGAGGCTTGCCTCATAGAGCCTGCCTTTGTCGCGCAAAACCGGAGCAAGGATTTCAGTGTACCAGCCGGCGCCCGGCCAGACCTCCACCACTGTCATGTTTGCCTTCAGCCCGAAGAACAGTAATGTTTCCTTGGGATGGCGGTAAATGTCTCGGGCCCTGTTTTTTTCATCGCGGTGTTTTCCTGCGATACCCTGGTCGAGCAAAAACTCCGTTTCGTTTTCCGCAAATGCGGGTGATGAGAACCACAGCACAACGCTGGCAAGCAATATTGCTCTTTTGAACTGTTTCATTGAAGTTCCGGAGGCAAAATTAAGCATACCTGATTTTAACCAGGTTCCCGGTAAATTATGCAATTTGTGATAAAGTCCGCTTAATGCCTGTGAGACAAAGTCGCGATACCGAAGACAAGCAAAGTGGAGGCCCAGAGGACCGGCCGCACGGGAACCCAGTTTGCTAGTGCTTCCCCCAGCAACACGGCCGGCACATCGGCGGCAACTTTGACTCCTTGTCGCGACTCTCTTCCCCGAGCGTGCTTGAGCACCGCTTACTGCTTGCGCACATGCACGACCCCGGTCATGAACGGATGCAAGGTGCAGATGTAACTAAAGTCACCTTCGCTGGCAAAAGTATGCTCGAACTTGTCGTCGGTATCCAAACCTTTCGAGGCAAAGCTCTTGTCGTTGCTGGTCACTGTATGCGGCGTATCGTCGCGATTTGTCCACATGACCTTGGTGCCGGGTGCAACGGTAATTTCCTGCGGCGAAAACGCGAACTTCGCGATATTGACTTCGACGGTCGGCGCGGGTGGAGCCGCCGCAGCGAAATTCGCCGGCATCA
>DASPRI010000049.1:0-2455 GCA_035624535.1 Burkholderiales bacterium | reverse complement strand
GGCTGTTGTAATGACCGGACAGCCCGCGGACAGAGCGTCCAGAGTCACACTGCTCATGCGGTCGGCGAAATCATCAACACTATAGGGTTGCAGACAAATTGCCCCCAAAAATTTCTCCCGGTATTCCGCGCTCGGCATCGTGTCCGGATAGGTGCGTAATGAGGGATAAGCTATATTCCCGAGGCGAACGATATCTGCTCTCGAGGCCTGATCGTACTTATCGTAGTGATCAGGGGATATCTGGACAGAAAAAGGTATTTGTATTCCCCGCGCGGCCAAATATTCAACCAAGTCGACTATCTTTGAGAACCCCTTGTCATGTCTTGCGGAGCCGGGATAGAAAAGGTGTCTGAACGGTTGTTGTTGAGTCGGCTTTAAGCCGACGTCGGGGTTAATTGGAACTGGAACCACTCGCGCATTTTCAAAACCGCATTCGCGAAAGACACCGACTACCGAAGGCGTTGGTCCCAATATGACGATATTTGGCTGGGCCCGGGCGATTTTTCTGAAGTTTGCAAGCTTGCTCGGTGTTGGCCTCACCCAATGAAAATACAGATAGGCTTTTGAAGGCGGGATTTGCTGTCTCGCAGCCCAATTCAGCAGCAGCAAATCTGCCCGACCAGCAGTGGCCACAAACAGCCGCCCTGGAAGATCAAGCAGTTTCCTATAAAGAAAATACGCCTGGACGCGCCGCAGTCTGCGGTAGAAAAACCGTCTGAACTCGACCCGCAGTTTTTTCAAGACCGACAAGTCCGCGCGTTTGCTGACCCACAGGCAAATCCTGTTGCTTGTGTCGGCATGGCACAAACTGGCTACAAAACCGTAGTGACCCGATTCGCGCTCAAGGGTCGGCTCAATGATATGAATCGTCTCTGTCGCCATATCTGTTTTCGGCAGAAGTTCTGGTTGCAATATACCAAAAAAGTCTGCCACTGATGCTCTAGTGTCGCTGCTTTGACGAGCATACTGCCATGGCGGATGAACGTTTATCCGTCATGCTGACATCAGTTGCCGGTTAGTCGGTGCGTGATGAACTTCCGGTGCCGCCTAAACTGCCAAGCCGATTGCAAGCGGAGGTGACTACTTGCATCGGTGCTTACCCGAGCGGTGGTTGCCTATCGTTCCATCGCTCTTGCATTTCGGCGAGCTTGGCATAGCGATAGAACGTTCCTTCAAAGTTTCCAAGCGCGATCATGAAGCCAGCCCGGCCATCGAGGAAACCCAGCTGGAATATATACAGCCGGATAAAGGCCCACGCGCCGTGAAACAAAGCTTTAGCCATCGACCCCCGCGTACCGCTTTCCGAGAGTTTTTGCGCGCCGAGCGTCGAATAGCGGTCCATCTTGGCGATGATTTGAGAAAAATCGCGAAACGGCTTTTGCCATAAGTCGCTTTTCATTTTTGCGCAGCGTCCGTCGAGGATATAGCCCTCGTGTACCAGCTCTTCGGTGTAACGCATCCTGCCTTTGCGAAACAGCTGCGGTTGCCGGTAATTCGGATACCAGCTTGAGTGCCGAATCCAGCGCCCCATGAACAGATTGCGTCGTGGTACCAAGTAGGCGTCGGCGGCATGCGGATCGTTTATGATGCGAACAATTTCTTCCTTCGCTTCGGCGGTGCAGCGCTCGTCCGTGTCCAGCGAGAATATCCACTCATGGCTGCAGTGAGCGAGTGCCGCGTTCCTGAGCTTGCCGAATCCCTGGAAGTCGATCTGCACTACGCTGTCGGTGTAGCGGCGCGCGATTTCGGCAGTACGGTCACTGCTGTGAGAATCGGCGACCACGATTTCATCTGCCCAGGCAACGCTCTTTAATGCCTCCTCGATCTTGTCTTCGTCGTTATAGGCAATGATGCAAACAGACAGTTTGGCCGTGCCTGGCTTCATGTGGAAATCTGGACGTTATAGGTAGGAGTTCTTAAACCAGCATAAAGCAGTCCAGAGAGCCAGCCGTACAGCAAGCCTTCGGTGTGGTCCAGCAGCAGCGAGTTAAATAGGCAGCCTGACATTATTGCAAGCAGCAAGCCATGCGCAAGGCTGCGTTCCAATTCGGAAGGCAGCCTCCTCGCGAGGCGCCACTGAACATAGAATAAATAGAGCAAGGTTCCCAAACCAAGGAGACCTAAGTCAACTGCGGTCAGAAGATACTGATCGTGAGGATTGTTCACCGGCTCCGTGCTTGTGAATTTTTCGGCGTAAACCTTGGCAAATCCGCCAGTCCCAACACCGAAAACCGGGTGCTCGCGAACAATGCTGAGGCTGTTCCGGTACCATTCCATGCGCAATCCAACCGAGTCAAGAATCGACGCTGGTTTGTCTGGGTGCCATTGGGAAAACTCATTCGCTGCCTTGGTGACTCGCGAGCGGAAAACATCCGAGCCAAAATATGCCCCGGCGGAAAGCACAGTGACCAGCATGGCGGCCAACACGAGCCCTTTCCATTTAAACAAATCGAAG
>DASPRI010000031.1:0-15966 GCA_035624535.1 Burkholderiales bacterium | reverse complement strand
ATGGAAGCGAAGGTAAAAACGATTGTGTTTTCATCTTCCGCCTGTGTGTATGGAGAGCCTGCCTCAGTGCCCATCCGCGAAGATTTCCCGGTATCGCCAAGCAATCCCTATGGACGCACGAAACTGATGATCGAGGATATTTTGCGTGACACAGCAAAAACTGATCCAGGATGGCGCGTTGCGCTTTTACGTTATTTCAATCCAGTCGGGGCGCATCCGTCGGGGAAAATCGGCGAGGATCCAAATGGCATACCCAATAATCTGATGCCTTATATTGCCCAGGTGGCGGCTGGAAAGCTGAAAGAACTACCGGTATACGGCAATGATTATCCAACGCCGGATGGCACTGGGGTGCGCGATTATATTCACGTGGTCGATTTGGCCCGCGGTCATCTTGCGGCTCTCGACGCGATGAATGATCACTCCGGAGTACTGACTGTGAACCTGGGTACTGGACGCGGGTACAGCGTGCTGGAAATGGTGCGGGCGTTTAGGGCAGCGAGCGGCAAGCCGGTGCCTTATAAAATTGTGGGGCGTCGGCCGGGGGATATTGCCCAATGCTATGCAGACCCTACGCTCGCCAGCAAAACACTCGGGTGGCATGCAGAGCGCGGCATAGACGCGATGTGTGCGGACACCTGGCGCTGGCAGCGCTGGGCGGCAGAGAATCTTGCGTGATTGCCGTATGATTCGCTTTTCAAGATGAACGCAATGAACCTGCAACCAGTCATTCTCTGCGGCGGCTCGGGCACGCGCTTGTGGCCGCTTTCACGAGAACAGCATCCAAAGCAGCTCCTCACACTCTCCGGCGAGGAAACGCTTTTGCAGGCAACTGCGCGGCGGGTGGATACCTCGTTTGGTACAGCTGACCGCAAGGTGCTCGGGCCGATCGTGGTGGCCAACGAAAATTACCGGTTCGTCGCCGCTGAACAGCTGCGCCAGGCCGGTGTCACCGCCGCGGCAATTATGCTCGAGCCGGTGGGCCGTAATACTGCGCCGGCATTGACGCTTGCGGCACTATTCGCGCTGGAAGCAGGCGAGGATCCGGTATTGGTAGTTATGCCCGCCGACCACATCATCGGCGATGTGGAAGCCCTGCGAGCAGCTATTGCACATGGGTCAGTGTATGCAGGGGCCGGGAAAGTTGTGACCTTCGGCATCCAGCCGACTCATCCTGAGACGGGCTACGGTTATATTCAAGCGGGAGCAGCTCTTCCAGGACGGGACGGCGCCCGGAAGATAGGCTCCTTTGTCGAAAAGCCTGATGCGGCTACTGCCGAGCGCTATTTTGCGTCCCGAGAATATCTTTGGAATTCCGGCCTCTTCATGATGCGAGCTTCAATTTGGCTGAAGCTGATCGACGCGATCAAGCCTGACATAGCGGAGGCCTGCCGCAGCGCTTTTGCCGGGCGCCACCGCGACGGGAATTTTTTTCGAATTGGCGAAGACGCATTCAAACTGTGCCCGGCAATTTCAATCGACCACGCAGTGATGGAGAAGCTTCCCAGCGGTATGGGCGTAGTGATCCCGTTTGACGCGGGATGGTCGGACGTTGGCGCATTGGATGCGCTTTGGAAACTCGGAACCAAGGGTGCGCATGAGAATGTGCTGCACGGGGATGTGATTGCCTTGGCTACGCGCGACACGCTGGCCATATCCCAATCGCGGCTGGTCGTTTTGGTGGGGCTCGCCGATATGGTCGTGGTGGAGACGCCAGATGCGGTGCTGGTAGCACACAAGAGCCAAATGCAGCAAATCAAGGACGTGGTAGCGCAACTCAAGCGCGAGGGCAGGCCCGAAGCGGAAGTTCATCGAAAAGTCTACCGTCCGTGGGGGCACTATCACAGCATTGACTCCGGCAACCGCTTTCAGGTTAAGCGCATTGTGGTCAATCCGGGCGCTGCGATTTCGCTGCAGCTGCACCATCAGCGCGCCGAACACTGGATCGTCGTACGCGGCACCGCCCGCGTGACGCGCGGAGAGGAAACGTTCATGGTCTCGGAAAACCAGTCCACCTATATTCCGATTGGCACTCGGCATCGGCTGGAAAATCCGGGTAAGGTGCCGCTAGAAATAATCGAAGTGCAGTCTGGCGATTACCTCGGCGAAGATGACATCGTACGCTTCGATGACGCTTACGGGCGCCGCTAGCTTGGGCGCGGGTTGGAATGAAGGCCGGTTCTGGTATGATGGGTAAGCTGCTGCAAAGGGAGAGGCGCATGAAGCATCCGTTAGTCTATCTCCTTCCCGTCGTGGGCCTGGTATCCGGTCCCGCGACGGCTGCCGATTTACCCAATTTGGAGGAAGGTTTGTGGGAGATCACTACCACGAGGGAAATTTCGGGGCCAGTAAAGAAGCAGCAGGAATACACATTGAAGCATTGCATTACCAAGAAAGACATCGAACAAGGTAAAGGCAGAATGCACCAACCCGGCATGCACCGCAAAGACTGCCGAGTGAAGAATTACAAGGTGGAAGCAAACCGGGCAAGTTGGAACCTGGTCTGTACAGGAGATAATCCCGTCGTGGGTACGGGCTCCGTGACTTATAGCGGCACCAGCTTTGACGGAACGAACAAAACAACAATCGGTAAAAAGGGCCAGGAGAAAGAGGTGACCGAGACCTTCAGCGGCAAGCGCCTCGGCCCATGCCCGCAATAAACTCTCTCAAATTCTCACTCGTTTTCTGGAAATAAGAACAGCCCGTCTTAGCGGGCTGTTTTGTTATGGGCCGCTGCAATTACTTGACTTGAGGCGCTGGCGCTGCTTCTGGCTTGGGCTCTGTTTTCGGTTGGCGCGGGGCCATGATGATGGTTACCGATGAGCCGCCAAACGTCTTGGGTTCGATTTGCAGCGAAGCGACGCGCTCGGGGCGGGTAAAAGTCATGCTGGTGATTTTTCCCTGGGTGACGGTAACAAGGTCCCAACCGAAAGAAGGCATCTGTTTCTGGTAAAAAACAGTCGCATCCGCCATCGAGAGGTTCACGTTTAACACCGCGCGTCCCACCCAGTTTTCCGGACCGCCGAGTATGAGGGAATTATCGGGGTCCAGCTTGGAACCGCTCGGAATCGGAATATCAGTGAGAGGCTCAAATTTGCTCGGCTCCAAGGATTCCTTGGTGCCCGGTGAACTTACCATAGGGCTCGAAGTGCAGCCGGCCAGGAAACCAGCAAGCCAAATTCCTGCTGCGACCAGGATGAGCCGAAAAACGCTTCTCATGTCGGTAATTTTATAACACAAATCAGCCGGTGCCTACCGGCTGGCTCTTGTGGAAAATCATTCGAGCTTTAGATTCGATTGACCAGTGAATGTTCGAATTCATTCGTGCTTGAATCCGATCTTCCAATGGCTGCCGTCGCAAAACGGCTTGTTCGCCGAAGCGCCGCAACGGCAGAGCGTGTAATGTTCAGTTGATGCGCCGTCGCCAAAAACTTGATCAAAGAGTTTGATGCTGCCAGTCACAGCATAAGGACCGTCTTTGGTGACGGTGACCATCGGCTGCCGTTCCTGGTCGCGGTGTTCAATACCTTCAATCGAATAACTCAGCGCTCCCGAGGGACAGCGCTTGATGGCCTCGATGATTTCCTTGACCGCGGCACCGTCGGGATCAATCCACGGTTCCGCACGCATTTTAAAAACCGATGCGAGCCGGTCGGTGCAATACCCGACGTGCGAGCAAATCCCCCGGTTATCATGGATGGTGATGCTTTTTCCCCGGTAGCTCACCCGCTTGTTCAGCTTGCCGTCGCCGAGTTTCTTGTCGCTGAAGCCGTTTGTGCCGTGCGTTCCGTCACAAAACGGTTTGTTCTTGGAGCCGCCGCAACGGCATAAAGCCACGCCGCGCACGGAGGACAACGATTCGCCCTTGGCATTTTGCAAATTGGGCACGACCGCCGGCGTCAGGTCATGAAGCAGGTAATAAGGCCCGTTGGGGAGACAAGCAATACTCGGTTTTGAAGCTGAGCTGCCCGCGCTCATGATCTGGCCTTTGCCTACACGCTAAGAAAACAGCTCGATTCTAATACGCGATCTTGCGACCGGCCAGTGAAAGCGGCGATTGGGAATGAATGAAACTAAGGATTTGTGTTGCTGCGAATAGGGGCTGCTTGAATGGATTTTCAGGGCCCGGTTTGAACCCCACGCGACCCGCCTGCTCCCCCCAAATGCAGGCGGGCCGGTTTCAATTGCTTTTAATGGAGAACTGCGGGTTGTGTCATGAGCCCGTCAAATCTTTCCAAAAATTCGTCAACTGTTTCAACAGTGGGACTCCCAGCAATGACGGTCGCCAGCGAGCGGCGGAAGGAGGCCGCAACCTCTCCGCGCAGGAACGTGCCGGTCCCCTGATGCAGGTTAATCAGCTCAAACCCGTTCTCGACCGGGTATTCCGCCACATAGTAATGCGGGCTACTGTATACAACATTCATAGAGTTCATAGTCACACCTCGTATCTCATTTGGGCCGAACGCTTTCACTCTAGGTTAAGCATGAATCGTTCCAGCTTGCCTTTACGGGCTATATGGGCGCAAGGCGCGGATTTTCAAGAGGTTAAAAAGAGTTGCTAGAATGGCCTCTGTAGAGGAGGCTTGCATGCAGCGTAAAAGCGTCAGCTCAAGCACGATTCGTTCGGTGGGTTACGAGCCCGGGAGCCAAACCCTCGAAATCGAGTTCACCAGCGGGAGCATTTATCAATATTCAAGGGTATCGCCGGAGATCTACCGCAAGCTGATGGCTGCCCCGACCATAGGAAGCTTCTTCAAGGACAACATCGAGGAAGAGTTCAGCGCCAAGCGGATTCGCTAGCGGGGTATTCCTCATCAAATCGAAGGCATCGCAGGCGATTGGCGGCGCCTGCCTTTAGCTTTCGGGAGCATAGAGCCTCGGGAGGTGGGGCAGCCCGGGAGTGCCGCATATTCGATTTTTGACCCAGATCAATACGAGCCCCTCGTTGGCAGCCAATAATCTCTCAGAAGCGGCTTAAAAGTGACCAGCAGATGAAGGAGGAGAGTCATGAATACTCTTTGGATCGTCGTCATCAGTGTACTAACGATTTATCTGGCGTACAACATGTACGGCAAACGCATCGACCGGAACGTCGTCCAGTCCGATGCCAAGCGGGCTACACCGGCCCGGATGTACATGGACGGCGTGGACTTCATGCCGACCAGCCGCAACGTGCTCTTCGGGTACCACTTCAAGGCGATTGCAGCGGCGGGGCCCATCGTGGGCCCGATCACCGCAGCAAATCTCTGGGGTTGGGCGCCCTCGCTGGCGTGGTTAATCCTTGGTGTCAGTTTTATCGGCTGGGCGAGCGACTACTCAGCCATCATGGTCGCGGTGCGAAATGATGGAAACAGCCTGTCGGCAATCTCCCACAAACTCATCGCGCCCCGCACTCGCACCATCCTTTTCGTATTCATCTTCTTCTACCTGATGCTGCTGGCCGGCGCGTTTGTCGGGATTCTCGCGGCGATTTTGTCCGCGCGCCCTGACGTTCCGTTCGGCATCATCATGCTTGCCCTGATGGGACTGCTCGCGGGCCAAATGATGTACCGCTGGAAGATGGGAATCATGGGAGTCACTTTCCTGGTCGTTGCCCTCACGATTGGCGGAATGGCCGCCGGACCGTGGGGCCAACACCGCGACGAGAAGGGGGCCTTGATCAATGGCCCGGTGGCGGCCGCGGTGGCACAAGTGAACAACATGGTGGACGGTATTACTAATGACCAACCGCTTTTCTCGGTGGGGGACCCGACGATGGCCGATCCGAGAATCCCTGCGCCGGGCAAGGACGGCGTGCGGCCAACTACGCGCGCCTATGATTCGGCCACCGGCGAGTTGAAGACGCTGCCAAATTACCTCTTGTGGATGTTGTTCCTTTTCGTGTTTAGCTACCTTGGGGCGAATCTGCCGATCTGGCGATTTGCGCAGCCGGTAAATTATATCGGCTTCTGGATAACACTGATCACCATTCTCTTGAGCGCATTTGGAATGGTTGTCGCGCCGCTTTTCGATGTGAAGGACGCGGCGGGCAACCTCATCGGCGCTTTCGCGCTGCCCGCCCTCAAGGATCTCGGCTTCGAGATGCACGCGGGCAAGGCCTGGCAGCCGCTGTGGCCGATGCTTTTCGTAACCATCGCTTGCGGCGCCATCTCTGGCTGGCACGCGCTAGTTGGTTCGGTGGGTACTGCGCGGCAGCTCGAATATGAAACAGACGGCCTGCCCGTAGGCGGGGGTGCAATGTTCGGGGAGAACGCCTTGGCGCTGCTCTCGCTCACCGCTGTTTCCATCGCCGGTGTCGGCGGCGGGGGCGGGCGGTTTGCGATCGGGGTCGGAAAGCTCGTGTACGCTGGAACATTCGGAGTCATTCCCGAGATATTCGGCACTGCGCTCGGGTTCGGCACTTTCGTGATGATCGTGCTCACAGTTACCCAGCTGGTGTTTCGCGTGATGCGCGTTACTCTCACCGAGTGGGTGGGCGATACCATCCCGCCTGTGCGGAACATGCATGTATCAAGCGTGATCTCAATGCTCCTCACGCTGGCGCTCGTGCTTACGGGAACATGGGTCTATCTCTGGCAAATGTTCGGTGCGTCGAACCAGCTGATGGCGGCATTGGGAATGCTGGTGGTGGCGGTGTGGCTCAAGTCGGAGAAACGCGACCCGAGCTATGTTTTGTTCCCGATGATCTTCATGTACGTGACCACGCTTGCGGCAACCATTGTCACGGCACGGAATCTTTATGTAACGATCGCGGCGAATCCGAAGATGACCTTGCTGCCTGTAACGGGCGCGTGGGTCATGATCGCGGTTTCCGCGCTCTTGTTCATAGCCGCCGTCCTGATTGGATGGGACGGCTACAAGGCTTATCTGCGTCACGGCGCGACTCCCTCGGCCCCGGCCCCGCATGCGGCCGCTGCGCCGCGCACAGGTTAGGCGGGCCGATCCGTGTCAGGCGAGAGCACTTTCGGCAATGAAGCGCACGGCATCGAAGAATTCGCGCGACGACTGTTGCAGATCGGGAAGGCTAACATGAAGCTGAAAGTTGGGCTCGCTTCGGCGCACCGACAAGCGCTCAACGGCCAGCCCGGCGCGGTTGGCGACCTCGAGCAAAGTGTCGGCGAGTTTGAGGGCAGCAGGGCCGGAGTGATGGACGGCAATACCACCGGGGATGGTCGGCTGGCGCATCGGCCACTCGCGGGGAACACGAGGGAGCGCATCGCGACCGGACCAGCTGGCGGGATTGAGCGCTTCGAATTCGAGGGAAAGGGTTCGGCGCAACGCACCGCGGATGATGAGCGTGTCACGGCGACCGCGCAAGCGACTGAGCGGCCACCACGGCACATCCCGCGGCTCGAGGAATACGAGCACTGTCACGCGTGCGAAAGGGGCCTTGCCCTCATCTATCACCATCTGTACGGCAGTCGAGCCCAACCAACGAACGGTAGTGCGTTCGCCGAGAACCGGCAAGCCGCCCTGCATCCAGCGCATGAGGGCATGTCCTTTGCGGACGTTCCAGATCGTGCCGGCAGCAAACCAGGCGACAGCCCCGACCGCGGCAATACCGACGAGTTCCATCATCGCGGGCGGGATAATAGCACGCCCGCCGCTCGCGGGTGGAGGCAGACGCTGCGCGAGTTCTTCTACGGTTTGTTCGGCTTTGAGATTGCGCAGCAGGCGCTGGAAATCCGCGCCTCGATGGAGACGCTGTTCATGTTAGGCGTGTTCGGCGAAATGCTCGGCGTACCGATTCTGCCGCCGTATTACGGGTTGCGGCTTCTGCCCTACGTGGTGCCGCAAATCGAAACTTGGAAGCGCCGCGTCCTGCGCGAGCGCGAACTGGGCAGCGACCACGAACATCATTTACACGGACTATAAAAGGAGATTGCAATGATAGAGCAAGAAAAAATGGGAGCGCTGAAAAGATTATGGCAGAACCTGCGCGACACCATATATGGCATGGCGGCCCACGATATGAGCCGCGCTGCCCTGCGAACGCGCGCCTCGATGGAGCATCTATTTATTTTGATCACCATGGGCGACCTGCTTGGCATTCCGATTCTGCCGCCCTATTACAGCCTGCGGCTTTTGCCTTACGTCGTGCCGCAAATCGCAACCTGGAAGCGGCGTATGCTACGCGAAAAAGACGTCGCTGACGCGATGTTTGGATAAGCGATGGCACTTAAAGACGTCTTCCTCCAGCACCCCGAGCGCCGTTACATCATGTTTGGCGGAAAAGGCGGGCTAGGCAAAACCACTTTCTCAGCGGCTGCGGCGTACTGGCTCGCGAGTCAGGGCAAAAAGGTGCTGGTGTTTTCGGTCGACCCCCAGGCGTCACTCACCGACATTTTCAAACGCGATATCTTTGGCAAAGGGCCGGTGCCGATCATCAACAACCTCTGGGCGCAGGAGATCGATGCCGACAGCCATATCCATGCCTACCAGCAAGAGATTCGCCAGAAAATACTGGACATGTACGGATTGCAAGCTGTTCCAGAGGAGATTGAGCACTACATCCAGGCAGCGAGCGCAGAGCCGGCGATGGAGGAAAGCGCAATTTTCGATGCTGTGGTCGACGTGGTCATGAAAGGCGACTACGACTATTACATCTACGATCTTGTCCCGCTCGGTCATGCGCTTTACTACCTGTCAATGGCCAAGGTCTATGACGAGTGGATCAACAAGGTCACCAAGCTGCGGGAGGAAATGCGCGAGTACGAGGAAATGGTGAGCAGGCTCAGGCGCGAAAAGCAGACCGAGCAGGACCAAATCCTCCAGGAGCTGCTCTACATCAAGAACCGCATCAACACTTCAGCCGGGATACTTACAGACAAAACCAAGACCGGTTTCTTCTTCGTGGTTGTGCCCGAAGCCATGATCATCGACGACACGCAGAAAGCAGCGCAAATGTTCGCTCAGTTCGACGTTCCGATCGCCGGCTACGTGGTGAACCGGGTCATTCCGCACGAATTGCTCCAGCAGAACATTCCGGAGTATCTGCGCCGCCGCATCGCCATGCAGGACGAGCACATGGGCCACCTGAAGAGCGCCTTCGGCGACAAGGTGATGGCGCTGGTGCCAGAGATGGAGCGCGACATCACCGGGCTGCCGATGATCGAAAAGCTGGCCAACATCATGTTTGCGTAGCGGAGATTTGCGATGCCAGAAATCACTCTACCGATGGGCGGGTACCTAAGGGAGCACCCGACGCTGAAGTTTTTTTTCTTTGGGGGCAAGGGCGGCGTGGGCAAGACGGTCTTTGCTGCCGCTGCTGCCATCGGGCTTGCCCGCCAGGGACGGCGGACCCTGCTCGTGTCCACCAATCCCGTGCACAGCCTTACCGGCCTGTTCAGCCGCGATATGCTTGGCAAGCATGTCCCCATCGAGGGCGTGCCGAACCTCTGGGCCAACGAGATCGACACACGCCAGAGCATCGAGCGCAGCAAAGTGGAGATCCGGGAAAAAATCCGCTGGTTCCTTAAATTTGCAGACATCACTACCAAGGCCGATGACTTCGTCGAGTCGGCGACCATGAACCCGGCGTTCGAAGAGTCGGCGATGTTCGAGAACATGATCGATCTCATGTTCAAGAACGAGTACGACGTTTATGTTTTCGACACTGCGCCCACCGCCAATGCGCGGCGCCTGCTCGGCATGTCGAAGGTCTACTCGCTGTGGGTCAACAAGATGCTGAAGAGCCGCGAGGAAGCGCGCACGCTGCGGGAGATGCTCTCGTTCACCAAAAAGAAGGAAGCGGACCCGCTGATGGACTACCTCGTTTCATTCCGCGACCGGATGGCGCATGCACGGGTTCTTCTCACTGACCCGAAGCTCACTGCTTTTTTTTTCGTGACGCTGCCGGAAGCGCTACCTATTGCGGTCGTCACACGCTTCATACAGTGGTTCAAGGATTTCGGGATTCCAGTGGGCGGCGTGCTGGTCAACATGGTCATCGACCGCGCTTCAGTCGGTCCTGACGCAGCCGAATTCGTCAAGAACCGCGTCGCCATGCAGCAGGATCATATGCAAACGATCTGGCGGGAGTTCGATGGCAGTGTCCGCGCCATTGTGCCCTTGTTCGAGACCGAGGTCCGCGGCGTGCCGATGCTCCAGCGCCTGTGCGATGCCATTTTTGCGGCCGACGGCGCAAGGCCTGCTTCCAGCGTAGCAGCCGGCGAGCCCCGCCAAGCCGGAGCGCAAACCTGATTTTTGCAGACGCAGCGAGCTACTCGCCTACGCAATTCGCAGAGGATTTAATCCACCGTTTCCCGGTGTGTCGCGATGAACTTAGGCTTGTTGTGACTGTTGAAGCGCCTGGTCGATGTCCCAAAGAATGTCGTCAATTTCCTCCAGCCCGACTGAAATGCGCACCATGTCGGGCGTGACGCCGGCCTTGATTTGCTCGTCTTCGGAAAGCTGGCGGTGAGTGGTGGAGGCAGGGTGAATCACCAAAGTCTTGGCGTCACCGACATTGGCAAGGTGGCTTAGAAACTGCACAGCCTCGATGAATTTCACCCCGGCAGGCTCGCCGCCTTTGATGCCGAAAGCGAGTATGCCGCTCGCGCCTTTCGGCAAATATTTTTTTACCAGGCCGTAGTATTTGTTGTCAGGCAGCCCGGGGTAATTCACCCAGGAAACCAGCGGGTGATCTTGCAGGAACTTTGCAACCGCCAGCGCGTTTTCGCAATGACGTTCCATCCGGATATGCAAGGTTTCCAGTCCCTGCAAGAGTAGAAAAGCGTTGAAGGGAGAAAGAGCGGGACCAAAGGTGCGCAGCGTTTCCATGCGCGCCTTCATGGTGTAGCCGAAATCGCCAAATGTTTCGTGAAAGCGCACTCCGTGATAGCCGCGCGAAGGCTCCATCATTCCCGGAAAATTGCCGTTGTCCCAGGGAAATTTACCGGATTCGACGATCACTCCTCCCATGGTGGTGCCGTGCCCGCCGATGTATTTGGTGGCGGAATGCACGACGATATCGGCGCCGTGCTCCATCGGGCGGCACAGGTAAGGCGATGGAAAGGTATTGTCGATGACCAGCGGAATGCCCGCGTCTTTGGCGATTGCCGCCACCGGCTCGATATCGAGCACGTTCATCAGCGGGTTGCCAATGGTTTCGGCGTAAATCAGCTTGGTTTTTTTGGTGAGCGCTTTCTTGAAGTTCTGCGGGTCGTCAGGATTGACGAACCTGGTGTTGATGCCAAATTTCCTGAAGCTCACTTCGAACTGCGAATAAGTCCCGCCGTACAAAGTGCTGGCCGAGACCAGTTCGTCGCCTTGTTCAAGCAGGGTGAGGATCGCGGTCATTTGTGCCGCCATTCCGCTGGCCGTTGCCACCGCCGCCCGCCCGCCCTCCAGCGCCGCCATGCGCTCTTCGAACACTGCGGTGGTGGGATTCATCAGGCGCGTGTAGACGTTGCCGAAGGTTTGCAGATTAAAAAGGCTTGCAGCGTGGTCGGGGCTATCGAAGACATAGGACGTCGTCTGGTAAATCGGCACTGCGCGGGAGCCGGTGGCGGGGTCCGGCAATTGGCCGGCGTGAAGGCACAAGGTGCCGAAACCGAATTTTCTGTCAGCCATGGGTGCTCATCCTCTAAGAAGTTGATGCCGATTTTACAGGATTCGATTGCGCGAAAGATGCCGCGGCCAGAGCATAGAAGGCAAGCGCCGCAATGACCACCACGGTAAATCCCAAATGGATCGCGAGCAAAGTCGCGAGGATTGCCCCCACCACCGAGGCGCAGGCGTTGACGCCATACGCCCAGGGAACCAGCTGCACCGAGCGGCCCGCAAGTGAGCTGAGCCCTAAAGGAAAAGGCATTCCCATCGGAAAAGCGAGCGGCGCGATGAGAACAATCGAGATGGCGATTTTTGCAATATCGGGCAGGCCGATGAATTGCTTGAAGACCATCGGCAGGGCTGCGAGATAGACGACTGCGACCAGGCAAATCGCGAATACCACCCACGCAAGAGTCCAAAATGGCAGACTTCGGGTTTTTTGTTCCACGCTTTTGGAAAAACGGCTCCCCAAGCCTGCGAATATCAGGAAAGCGCACAACACCACTGCCACGGCGTAAAGCGGGTAGCTCAGAAAAAGGATGAATTTCTGAATGAACGCAATCTCGATAAACATAAACCCGAAGCCGATGGATAAAAAATACCATGCGATGCGGCTGCGCGAAATTCCAAGCGCGATGGATTTGTCGCGGCGAATTTCGATGACCCATAGCGGAACGATGATCAACACCAGGCTTGCAAGCAGAGCCTGCACGAGAGTCGCGACAAGCAAAGGATATCCCCATTCCAATAATGGCAGCCCGCCGCGCTCCTTCAGTGAAATGATCTCCGGAAGCACGCGCCATTTGAAAAAGTGGAAGAAATAAGGCTTGTCGTCACTCGCCGGTTTGACATTGAACTTGTAGCGTTCGTAGAAATCCTGCCTGTGATTGCCGAGCAGCGCCTGGACGCCTTCAAAAAAATAGGACTGGTCCAGAATGTTGTAGCGGTTGGCTTCAGAGGCGCTTATTCCCGGGTAATATTCCAGGTCGAAAGATCGGGCGTGGCAAAAGGATTTGATTGCGGCAATATCGGGTTCACTGAATTCGCCGTTTTTTACCAGAAGGGTGCTGGTTTTCCAGCCGCGGACAAGAGCCAGCCGTTTCCCGGCCTGCGAGACCCCGTCGCGCTCCAGGGCAGTAACTGCAGTAGCGAATAATTTGAGCGTATCGCGCGGGGGAAGCGAAATCCAGCGAGTCACCGCCAGAATTCCGCCCGGGCGCAAATGATGGAGGTAATCCTGGAATGCCTCGATCGTATACAAATACGTTTCCGACAGCGCATACAATCCAGCAGAGGAAGCGCCGAAGGCATCGACCAACGCTACCTGAATGAGATCGTAGCGCTCGCTGCTGGCTGCGACAAAACCCCGCGCTTCGGCAATGTGTACCCGCACACCGGGTACGCTGTACGGTTTTCCGGAAAATTCGGCGAATTCATTCTGCACCAGTTTCACCAACTGCGGGTTGAGCTCCACCGCATCAACTTGCTTCGCGTGGAGATAGAGCGCTTGTAAGACATCGGCTCCGGCTCCCGATCCAAGCACCAAAACGCGCGGATTACCGAAAAGATGATAGGGCAATGCCGAAGTGAGATAGTCGAGAAAACCCAGGGCCTGGTAATTCCCGCCAAATTGATTGAGCGCGCTCATCGATTCGCCATCGCTGAAAATCCCGAGTTGCGGAGGCGGTTCGCCACTGGCGTTTAAACTGAGGCCGGGCGCATGGCGAAACGGAACGAGCGGGCTTTCAACCACGGTGAGCAAAGCCAGGGGGCTGGAAACCTGATCTACGATTCGTGCCTCTTTCACTTGCAATGCTTGGCTCAATTCTTTATAGGGCGAAAGGCGAAGGTGAGAGAAATTTCCTGACCAAGCCAAGGGCATTAGCGCAGCTGCCGCCAAAAATAGCATAGACAGCCAGCGAGGACGCAGCTTGCACTCCACCCATGCCAGTGCCGCCGCCGCGATACCCAAAGAGCCCAGCAGCTTCAGTGCGCCAACAGGAAAAAAAACGAAAAGTGCCCCGACGATGCCAAAACTTCCAGCGCCGGCACCGAGAATGTCAAAGCTGTAAATGCGATGAATGTGGTCCGGAAATACCAAAAATGTCAGGCAGACGCAGGTCGCGGCGAAGAAAAATGGAAGAAAAAGCAGCAGGTAGATCAGCAGCAGACGATACGGCTGGCGCGGATCCCAGAAAAACTCCAGAGGATTAAATGGCACCCGCTGCGCCAGAAAAAAACACCCCATTGCGCAAATTCCAAACAGCGCGGCGCAGGCCACAAATACACCGGCATAGCGTTGCTTAAGTTTCTCCTGCGCGAGGCTCACCAGGGCGCCGCTGACCCCGTAACCGAGGAGAGCGACGCTGATGATCATATAAGCGAAGTGATGCCACTGTATGATCGACAACAGCCGCGTCAACAGGATCTCGTAGCCCAGCACCGCGGCCGAGAGCAGCGCGATGGAAAAAAAGGGAGGACGGTGGCTCAGTTTAATGTCCACCGGTCAGCGGGACGAAACTTACCGGAAGAATTTGTTTAGTCGAAATCGTGCCGTCGGCGTTTTTTTCCACCAGCATCAGGTACTGGGTGAGAAACTGTTCCCCCACTGGAATCACCATTCGGCCGCCAGGTTTGAGCTGCTTGATCAAGGGCGGAGGAACATGGCTCGCCGCTGCGGTCACGATGATCGAATCGTAGGGCGCATACTGATCCCATCCGTAATAGCCGTCACCCACCTTGCTTAGCACGTTGCGATAGCCCAAGATCTGCAAGCGTTCCTGCGCTTGCTTGCCAAGCGGCTCAATGATTTCGATGGTGCGGACTGCCTTTCCCAGTTCTGCGAGAATTGCCGCCTGGTATCCCGAACCGGTGCCGATTTCCAGCACGGTATCGTTTCGTCCCACTCGCATAAGATCGGTCATGATCGCCACGATATAAGGCTGGGAGATGGTCTGGCCATAGCCAATGGGAAGCGGGCGATTCTGATAGGCGTCGGCGACCTCGTTTGCTGGCACGAATTTATGGCGTTCGACTTTTCGCATCGCTGCCAGTACCCGTTCGTCAAGCGCGGTTCTACCCGTTTCAAAACGGGTTTCGGTGGTCATGGCCTTGATCTCGTCGACCATCTGCTGCCGCGCGAGCTGATACTCGTCACCGGCGCAAAGCGCCGGGCTGGCAAGAAGAATGGATATAAACGGGAAACTTCGGATCAATAAGGCAGCCATAACGGCCGCTTGGCTGAAATAATTTTGGTGTTCACGCCCACAAAACTCAGGCCCCCGAAGAGCCTCGCATATTCGATCTTGATGCAGCGGTTCATCACGACTTCCAGCCCGGCCTTGCGCGCTTTCTCTGCGGCAGCTTCGTTGATGATGCCAAGCTGCATCCACAGTACCTTGGCGCCAATTGCAATCGCGGCATCGGCGAGCGGCGGTATGTCCTCCGCCTTGCGGAAACAATCGACAATATCCACTTTTTGCGGGATGTCGAGCAGACTCGCGTAGCACTTGAGCCCCAGTATTTCAGTATGAGTCGGATTTACCGAAATGACCGTAAAGCCGTGGTCAAGCAGATATTTCGCAGCAAAATAACTGGGACGGTACCAGTTCGCGGAGAGCCCCACGACGGCCACGGTTTTATTTTGCTTGAGTATGCGTCGCAGTGTGGGTATGTCATCCATTTTTCTGGTGCTGAGGCGTGAATTTCTTTCAAGAAACGTGAATTGTATCGAAATGAGGAGCCGAATTCTCCGGTTTTGGCGATGCTGTTCGCAACCGGCCGGAAATTTTTTGTTCCGCAAGGGGACTTAGGGCACGTAAATCAAGAGTTTCGTTGACATTTTGGTGGTGAGTTAGGATAATTATCGGTTTCATTGAGGAGGGGTTCCCGAGCGGTCAAAGGGATCAGACTGTAAATCTGACGGCTCTGCCTTCGAAGGTTCGAATCCTTCCCCCTCCACCGGTTAAATTCGAGGGCGGAAGCAGTCGAACCAAAAGCGGCACTAGGCAGCATTGCAAGAGGGCTTTTAATCTATGTGATCCGGCTTGTTTAGCGGGTGTAGCTCAATGGTAGAGCAGAAGCCTTCCAAGCTTATGACGAGGGTTCGATTCCCTTCACCCGCTCCAGCTTCGAATCATAGACCGGTGCTTGCCCATGTAGCTCAGTGGTAGAGCACTCCCTTGGTAAGGGAGAGGTCACCAGTTCAATCCTGGTCATGGGCTCCAGAGTTTGAATCTGTGGGATTCAGGAAATAAGGAAAAGGAAACTAAAATGGCAAAAGGCAAATTTGAGCGGACCAAGCCGCATGTGAATGTGGGGACGATTGGTCATGTGGATCATGGCAAGACGACGCTCACGGCGGCGATGACCATGGTGCTGGCCAAGAAATACGGAGGCGAGGCCAAGAGTTAC
>DASPRI010000017.1:0-20339 GCA_035624535.1 Burkholderiales bacterium | reverse complement strand
ATTTCTCTAACCTGCCACACGCCGATCACGCTGTTAGTGAGAAATATTTCATCTGCCTCCAGTAACTGGGCCACTGAAATGCGCCGTTCAGCACAGCGGATGCCGGAAACGGCTGCCCGTTCCAGAACACGTTTGCGCTGCACGCCCGCAACGCCGCACCGTGTCAAGTCCGGCGTCCAAAGTTCATTACCTTTACGCATAAACAGATTCGTCATGGTACCGCCGATGACAAATTCTTCGCTGTCAAGAAGCAAGCCTTCCGCAATTGACGCATCATCCCACTCGCGCCTGGCCATTACGTTTTCGAGTCGGTTGAGGTGTTTGATCCCGGCAAAACGCGGCTGCAAGCTTAATTTTAAATCACATATGCGCAAGCGCACTCCTTGTTCGTCATAACTCGATGGATAATCTGGAACTGGACTCGCCATAACGATGCGTGTAGCTTGCATTTCGCCTACCGCACGGTAACCGCGTGCTCCCCTACCGCGAGTGACGATGATTTTCAGCACACATTGGGGATACGCTGCCGCGATTTGGCCGAGCTCCTTGCTAAGCATTGCATGGCCCGGGCAGCACAGGCCTAGCGCCCGGCAATCGTCATGAAGCTTTTGGTAATGCCGCTGCCAGCAGAACGCTTTACCCCCGCTGATACGCAAAGTGCGGAATACGCCGTCACCGTACGCAAGTCCGCGGTCATGCACGTCCAGTAAATCAGTTTGAAGGCCGTTTACCAGCACCATCGGGGTCGGCAATAAGCCAGTGGCTCAAGAAACAAGGAACGCAATGCTTGCAGTTTAATTGAAAGCCGCGAAATAGGTCGCCGCTAGACTCTGGCGAAAATCAATGTCCCGTTGGTTCCACCAAAACCAAACGAATTTGACAACGCGACATCGATCGTCATGTTACGTGCCGTATTAGGAATATAGTCAAGGTCGCACTGCGGATCCTGTTCGAAAATGTTAATCGTGGGAGGGGCTATCTGGTGATATACGCTCAAAGTCGTATATACTGCCTCCACTCCCCCAGCTGCGCCCAGCAAGTGGCCGGTCATGGATTTTGTAGAACTCATGGCCAGTTTTCTCGCGTGATCGCCAAAACATCTCTTGACTGCTACGGTCTCCGCGATATCACCGAGCGGGGTTGAAGTGCCGTGAGCGTTGATGTAGTCGACCTGATCCGGATTGATGCGGGCGTTCCGCAAGGCGTTAATTATGCATCGCGCCGCGCCGTCGCCATCTTCGCACGGCGCAGTTATGTGGTGCGCATCTGCACTCATTCCAAAACCCGAAAGTTCGGCATAGATGCGGGCGCCGCGCTTCTTGGCGTGCTCCATTTCTTCCAGCACTACAACTCCCGCGCCTTCGCCCAACACGAAACCATCGCGGCCGACATCCCAGGGGCGGCTTGCGGTGGCCGGATCGTCGTTACGCGTGCTGAGCGCCCTGGCAGACGAAAAGCCGCCGATCGCCAATTCGGTTACGGTTGATTCAGCACCACCCGCAATCATGATGTCGGCATCGCCGTATTCGATTAGACGCGCCGAGTCGCCCACACAGTGTGTGGCCGTAGTACAGGCTGTGACGATGGCCAAATTGGGACCTTTCAGTCCGAACTGGATCGAAAGGTTGCCCGATATCATATTTATAATAGTGCCCGGAATAAAAAACGGTGAAATCTTGCGCGGCCCACCTTTCAGCAACGCGCTATGACTGTCTTCGATCATTGGCAGGCCGCCGATGCCGGAACCGATATTGACGCCGATGCGTTCCGCATTTTCGGGAGTGACAGCGATGCCGGAGTCCTTGATCGCCTCGACTCCCGCTGCCAGTCCCAAATGAATAAATCTATCCATCCGGCGGATTTCCTTGGCGCTTATATATTGGCTCGGATCAAAGCCCTTTACTTCGCCTGCAATTTGGGAACTGAGTGCTGAAGGATCAAAACGCGAAATTCTCGTGATCCCGGATTTTCCCGCTATGATGTTTTGCCAATTCTCCGCAACACCGATTCCGACGGGCGAAACAATGCCGAGGCCAGTGATGGCAACTCTCCGTCTGGACAAATTTACTCCAGTTGCAAAAGATTAAATACAGGGAAGATCAGTTAAGGTGGGTCTTGATGTATTCTATGGCTTGCTGCACGGTAGTGATTTTTTCCGCCTCCTCGTCAGGGATTTCGCATTCAAATTCCTCCTCCAGCGCCATTACCAGCTCCACCGTATCCAGCGAATCAGCCCCAAGGTCGTCCACAAATGAGGACTCGCTTTTGACTTCAGCTTCGTTTACACCAAGTTGTTCAGCAACAATTTTCTTAACGCGCTGTTCTATGTTTTCCATCTAAATCCCCTTCTGTTTCTGTGGTGGTCAGGATTCTAAAGCCAACGACTGCTATCCTTCCAATCCGAGAGCTGTGGCATTCTACCAAATTTGCAATAATTATAAAATCGCAATTGCATCGTTGTATTAATCCATGTACAGACCCCCGTTAACATGGATGGTACAGCCAGTAATGTACCCGGCTGCGGGAGACGCCAGAAAAACAACCGCCGCGGCAACATCTTCCACTCGTCCCAACCTGCCGAGCGGAATGTGCTGAGTAAGTGCTTGACGCTGCGCCTCGTTCAGAGAACGTGTCATATCGGTGTCAATGAATCCCGGCGCAACGCAATTAACAGTAATATTGCGGCTTGCCACCTCGCGTGCCAGTGCCTTGCTGAAACCCGAAACCCCAGCTTTGGCAGCCGCGTAATTGGTCTGCCCGGCATTGCCCATCACCCCTGAAACCGAGGTGATATTGATAATTCGCCCATAGCGCGCTTTTACCATTTCCTGCAGTACCGCGCGGCTCAGCCGGAATACTGATTTCAAGTCTGTGGACATTATTTCGTCCCACTCCTCGTCTTTCATGCGCAGCAGGAGATTATCCCGGGTGATTCCCGCGTTGTTCACCAGAATTGAAACGGCACCGTAATCGCGCTGTACTTCCTGCACCAGCTGCTGGATTTGGTCGCCTTCATTCACATTCAGAATGGCGCCCCTGCCCTGTACATGGTTCGTGGCAAAACTGACCTTGATTTTTTCAATGCCACTTTGACTGGTGGCAGTGCCAATTACCGTCGCGCCTTGCCTGCCGAGTTCGATAGCAATTTCCCGGCCAATGCCACGACTCGCTCCGGTCACCAACGCGATTTGCTTGTCCAGGTTCATTTTCGCTTAATAATTTGGGTGCCCGATTAGCACGCGCTAGGCCGTCGCAGACAAGGCTTGTTTCAAACTCTCGCTGTCAAGCAGCGCGCCTAGTTCCAGCTCGGCCGCGATACGCTTGTTGAGGCCAGTCAAGACCTTGCCCGGGCCGCATTCGACGACGCGCGTAACGCCCTTTTGCAATAGGACCCGAATGGTCTTGACCCAGTGTACCGGATTATAAAGCTGCCGCGCCAAAGCTTCCTTGATCGCTTCCGGCGATGTATGGGTGTCGAGGTCCGCATTATGCACTACCGGAATCCGCGGCGCTTTGATGGGTAATGGTTCTAAGCGTTGCCGAAGTAGGTTTGCAGCCTCGCGCATCAGGGAACAATGGGACGGGACGCTCATCGGGAGCAACATCGCACGCTTCGCGCCTTTGACTCTCGCCAACTCCATGCCCCGCAATACGGCTGGTTTGTGTCCCGCAATCACGATTTGCCCCGGAGAATTGAAATTGACCGGTTCCAACACTTCGCCGCGCGCCGCCTCGAGACATACATTGCGTACTTGTTCATCCTCCAGTCCCAAGATGGCGGCCATTCCGCCGCTACCTTCGGAAACGGCTTGTTGCATAATTTCTGCTCGAAAACGCACCAAGGGTAAGGCATCGGCGAAGCTGATTGCGCCACTCGCCACCAGGGCAGAGTATTCGCCTAAACTGTGGCCCGCCATCAGCGCCGGCTCGGCACCACCCCGGCTTTCCCAAACACGGTACACTGCCACACCCGCAGCCAACATCAGGGGTTGTGTATTGACCGTTAAATTTTGTGCAGCTTCTGGACCGTTCTCGGCAAGCGCCCAGATATCCTGATTGAGGACGTTCGACGCTTCCTCAAAGGTTTTGCGCACTACCGGCATATCCGAGTAACCGCGCATCATTCCCACCGATTGCGAGCCCTGCCCCGGAAATACAAATGCAAACTTCATCTTTGATCCTACCAACGCAACAACACCGAACCCCAGGTAAAGCCGCCACCGACTCCTTCCATCAATATCAGCTCGCCTGCTTTAATTCGCCCATCTCTTACCGCGTCGTCTAGGGCCAGGGGAATTGAGGCTGCAGACGTGTTGGCGTGACGGTCTACGGTGACGACGACTCGATCCATGCTCAGATTCAATTTTTTCGCCGTGGCCTGAATGATTCGTATATTTGCCTGGTGAGGAATCAACCAGTTGACATCGCTTTTCTTGAGACTATTCGCGGCCAAGGCTTCGTCCACCATTTCACTCATGACCTTGACAGCGAACTTGAACACCGTGTTGCCTTCCATCACCACGTACGGGTTGCCGGTGACCTTACCACCGGCGATACTGCCTGGTACCGCAAGATGCTGGTGGTAGCTGCCATCTGCATGCAAATGCGCGGAAATTATTCCCGGCCGACTGTCGCCCTTGACGATTACCGCTCCTGCACCGTCACCGAACAGAACGCAGGTGCCGCGATCAGTCCAGTCGAGGATGCGTGAATACACTTCAGTGCCGACAACCAAGCCGCAGTGGCATCGCCCCTGGCGGACAAATAAATCAGCTACGGCCAGCGCATACACAAATCCGCTACACACGGCCTGCACATCGAATGCCGGGCAGTTTTTAATACCGAGCTTTCCCTGCAGGATGCACGCAGTACTGGGAAAAATCATGTCCGGTGTGCTGGTGGCGACAATTATCAGGTCGATATCTTCGGGCGAAATACCCGCAGCTCGTATGGCCTTCTTGCCGGCATGAAGCGCAAGGTCACTGGCCTTTTCATCATCCGCAGCGATGTGCCTTTGGCGGATGCCTGTGCGGGTGAAAATCCACTCATCCGAGGTATCAACGATGGCCTCGAGATCGCGGTTGGTGAGTATCTTTTCAGGCAGATAGCTGCCGCAGCCGGCGATTCGCGCGTACATCAGCCGGGGCCTTGATGAATCAGCGCCATTCGCTCGTTAATGTGCCGCAACACACCGTTGCGGACCTCGTCGGCTGCACGTTCGATGGCGAATTCAAACGCAAAGCTGTCAGCAGAACCGTGACTTTTCACTACGATGCCGCGCAATCCCAGCAGGCTGGCCCCGTTGTAACGCCGATGATCAACACGTCGCTTGAAGGCATTGATCACCGGCTGTGCAATCAATCCCGTCAGGCTGGTGAATAAGTTGCGTTTGAGTTCGTGTCTCAGGAATAGCGTCAGCATTTGCAACAGCCCTTCCGACGTCTTGAGGGCAACGTTGCCGACAAAGCCGTCGCAAACCACGACATCAGTCGTGCCTTTGTAGATATCGTCGCCCTCTATATTGCCGTAAAAGTTAAGACCGCTGTTGCGCAGCAATTCTCCGGCCTGCTTTACCACTTCACTGCCTTTGATGTCCTCTTCACCGACGTTGAGCAACCCGACACTGGGTTTGGGGATGTGCTCGACCGAGGCCATGAGCGTCGACCCCATAATACCGAACTGGAGTAATTGCTGCGCGGTGCATTCGACATTTGCGCCCAAGTCAAGCATGCAAGTACGACCCTGAAGCGTGGGAAGAATCGATGCGATTGCTGGACGCTCGATGCCTGGCAAGGTTTTAAGCACGAACCGTGAGATCGCCATCAACGCTCCGGTGTTGCCGGCGCTGACGCAGGCCTGGGCTTCACCATTTTTGACCAGGTTTATCGCCACCCTCATTGAGGAATCCTTTTTGCCACGGAGCGCTAATGCTGGCGGTTCATCCATGGTTACTATTTCGCTAGCGTGATGGATGCGCAGACGCGGACTAATCTGAGCGTGGGCCAAGTGTAGTTCAGGTTCAACAAGCTCGTGCAGGCCCACCAAGATGATGTGAGCATCCGGGTAGCGTCGCTGGAATTTTACTGCAGCAGGTACTGTGACGTGCGGGCCATGATCGCCGCCCATGCAATCGATGGCTACCGTGATATCCATTACCAGTACTGGCCGGGGTGCGCCAAGGAAGGAAGGCGGTTATTCGCCCTTGCTGGGCATTACTTTTTTTCCGCGGTAATAGCCATTGCGACTGATATGATGGCGCAAATGCACTTCGCCCGTGGTTGGTTCAACCGCCAGCGGCGGTTTCGTCAAAAAATCATGGGCGCGATGCATGCCGCGTTTAGATGGGGATTTTTTGTTCTGCTGAACCGCCATATTCGACTCCTCTCGTTTATTCTGCCAGTTTTTTCAGCGCTGCAAGAGGTGCAAAAACCGATTCGGCGGTTCCAGTCCGGGCGTAGCTGGTCAAACTACATGCTCCCGCTTCATGCCTGGGCGAAATCGGCAATTTCAGTATGATTTCTTCCTCAAGCACGGCTAAGACATCCATTTCCGTTTTCGCGGGAATGCAATCTATCAATTCCTCTTCTTCGGTAACTTCGGGGAATGCCATTCCCTCCTCTATCAGCAACAGATTTGAAACGAAATTCAAGTCGTGCTCCATTTGTTCGAGGCAGCGCTGGCATTTAAGGTAAAGTTTGCCTCTGATCGCAAGATGAAGCAGTGACCTTCCCTCAGAATCTACCTCCCCGCTCAACTCATACTCGATTGCACCGTCAGTAGAGTACAAATAGTCGCTTAACCGCCGCAGTCCTGCATTGCTTATTTTACCACGTAGAACTTCGGCACCGCGTGAAAATTCAAGGCCGTTAATCACAAGCTGTTCAGACATAAGGGGCGCATGATATTATTTTTGTAGTTTTGTGTCAAAAATCTACGAGAGCAATTTGAGCATCCCGCAGCTGGTTCTGGCATCCTCGTCCATCTACCGCCGCGAGTTGTTTGAGCGCCTGCACATTCCCTTTTCCGTCGTCGCTCCGAGCGTGGATGAATCACCTCTGCAAGGAGAATTTCCCGAGCAAACAGCGGCGCGTCTGGCCCAGGCCAAAGCGGCCAAAGTAGCAAGCCAGTGGACGGACGCGCTTGTTATCGGCTGTGACCAGGTTGCCGCTTTAAATGGCACGCAGCTCGGCAAACCTCGCACCCGTGAAAATGCTTTCCAACAACTGCAATTATTGCGCGGCAAAACTGTGGAATTTTACACCGCTTTGTGCGCGTTAAACACGGGAACCGGACGCACCCAAATTAAGGTCGTTGCAAACCAAGTACGTTTCCGAAATTTAAGCGATCAACAGATTGCCAATTACTTGGACAAAGAATCGCCTTATAACTGCACGGCGGCGGCCAAGGTTGAAGGGCTGGGCGTCGCATTAATTGAAGCCATATATGGCGAAGATCCTTGGGCGTTGATCGGGCTGCCGCTCATTGCACTGGTCGAAATGTTGAATAACGAAGGGGTGGAAGTCGTATAAATGCCGGGCATTCTATATCTCATCCCCTCCCCGCTCGGACCTGGCGATCTGACCTATGTTGTGCCGCAGGGCGTTCGACTCATTATTTCGACACTTGACACTTTTATAGTGGAAAACGCGAAGACCGCACGACAATACCTAGCCAAAATAGGGGTTCACACGCCGCTGCAGAAAATCAGTTTTGATGTTCTCGACGAGCATACTCGGCCCGCGGAACTCACGGGATTAATTAGGCCCTTGCTGTCCGGCAAGAATGTTGGCTTGATTTCCGATGCCGGCTGTCCTGCCGTGGCCGATCCCGGCGCCGATTTGATAAGGTTGGCGCACGCCAACGGCATTCGGGTAGTGCCTTTGGTGGGCGCTTCAGCCATCCTTTTGGCGCTGATGGCCTCAGGGCTAAATGGCCAGCGCTTTGCCTTCCATGGCTATCTGCCGATCAACGCCGGGGAAAGAATCAAGAAAATCGAGGAACTTGAAAAGGCGTCAAAAACGTTCAACCAGACGGAAATATTTATCGAGACACCGTACCGCAACGGCAAGTTGTTGCGAAACCTGCTCGACTACTGCAGGAAGACCACTTTGTTGTGCCTCGCCAGTGATATTTCGCTTGCCGGCGAAAGCATCGCCACCAAAAGCATCAGCGATTGGCAAAGCTCGCCGCCGGACATCAACCGACGGCCCACAGTATTCCTGCTCTACTCAACCTAACGCAAAGCCCAATGCGTACCGCCGAGCAGCGCTTTGGCCATTGCCCCGCCGAAGTGCCGTGCAAAGCGCTCAACCACGCTCTCATGGGGCGTATAATCCACCACTTCTTCGGCCTTAATCACTTCCCGAGCGACATAATCCACGTTGCCGAAGCCGTCGGCCAGGCCAAGATCGACGCTTTTCTGTCCCGTCCAGACCAGCCCGCTAAAAAGGTCTGGAGTCTCCTTCAGGCGTTTGCCCCTGCCCTGCCGCACGACTTGTATGAACTGTTGATGAATTTCGTTAAGCATTTTTTGCGCGTAGGCTTTCTGTGTCGGATTCAAGGGTGAGAACGGATCGAGAAAACCCTTGTTGTCGCCCGCCGTAAGGAGACGCCGTTCGATACCGAGCTTATCCATGGTTCCAGTAAAACCAAAACCATCTATCAGCACGCCAATCGAGCCGATGATGCTTGCCTTGTTAACAAATATCTTGTCGGCAGCTACCGCAACATAATAGCCGCCGGAGGCACAGATGTCGTCGACTACGACATAAAGGGGAATCTCCGGATATTTCGCTCTCAGCCTGCGGATCTCGTCGTTAATGTTGCCTGCCTGCACTGGACTGCCGCCGGGGCTATTGATGCGCAGAATAACTCCTTGCGTGTTCTTGTCCTTGAATGCTTGCTGCAAGCCTGACGTAATGTTGTCGGCGCTGCTGTCGGTGTCGGGTGCTATGATGCCCTCAAGATCAACAAGTGCCGTATGTTTGCCTGCCAGCGGCACTTCTCTTTTTCCAATCCAGCCCACGGTGAGTAAAAGCAAACCGAATAACCAAATAAACAGCAGCAGCTTGAAAAAAATACTCCAGTGACGCGCCCGGCGCTGCTCCTCAAGTGCCGAAAATGCGAGCTTTTCTATTACCTGTCGTTGCCAGTTGCTATCGGGGAGATTGTCTTCCGGCATGCTTCAGCCCTTTTGATGAAGATGCAATTCCGGCAATCCCTGTTATCTATCATGGGCTGGGCGGTTATTCGGCCCGCTATCAATGATCTCAGGAAACGTAATTCTGAATTACCCGGACTTTTTTAGTATAACCCGGAAATGCGGCGAATTTCACCTCTATCCTAGCCCACTTAAAGGTATTGAAACTGACGGTCAGGTCACGCACGGCCGTTCCACATCTGACGATGCAAGCTACCGGGAACATCAATAAGGCCGAGCTCGCGTATGCTTCGCGGGCCTAAACGCTTAATGCATCTCATGAATCCTCCGGCGGCACTCCAATCCCGTTTCAAAGTTCGAAGCGCTTTGAACCGGAATATATTGCGAACTTATCTCCGCTCAACGCAATCTTCATTCCAACTGGCTAATAAAATTTTGCAGTTCGCTCGGCAAGGGAGCTTCCAAATGCAAGACTGCGCCGCTTACCGGATGCTTTACCACCAGCTTGAAGGCGTGCAGGAACATGCGCTTTAGGCCGCGGATTTCCAAGCTACGATTCAACGCAAAATCGCCGTATTTCGGGTCCCCTAATACGGGAAATCCAAGATGCGCGAGATGTATACGAATCTGGTGCGTACGGCCCGTTTTAAGCTCGGCTTCAAGCAAGCTGAACTCCGGCCAGTTTTTGCGTAGATAAAAAAGCGTGTGGGCAGTTTGGCCGCCCGTCTTCACGATCACCCTACGTTCGCCAGCCGCAGTAAGGTATTTATGCAAAGGCAGCTGGACACTCTTTTTTTGATTAAGCCACCGACCTTTGACCATAGCGAGGTAGCGCTTTTCAACCCTTCCCTCGCGCAGTCTTTGGTGCAGTGCTGTAAGCGCACTCCTTTTTTTCGCAAGTAGCAGCACGCCGGAGGTTTCCCGGTCCAATCGATGCACCAACTCCAAAAAGCCAGGCTTTGGTTCCCGCATGCGTAAGAGTTCAATGACGCCACTGCTGACCCCGCTTCCGCCATGCACCGCGATACCGCTGGGCTTGTTGATCGCAAGCAGCGCATCATCTTCGAACAGTACTTCCAGTTGCAGGCTTGGGGCCGAAACCTTTCTTTGCTGGGCTGGTTTAGCCGTGCGAACCGGCGGTATGCGCAGCTGGTCTCCAAACTTTAAACGGTAATTAGGCTCGACGCGCTTGCCGTTTACGCGGACTTCACCGCTCCGCAGGATACGGTAAATATGGCTTTTAGGAACTCCTTTTAAAACCTTCGACAAGTAATTGTCTACGCGCTGGTTTACAGCGTCTTCACCGATGGTTCTTCGCGACACTGAAGCTTTGCTTAAATGCTTCATTTTGCTTATACTAAAAGCTCATGGTTTACCCGGGCTCACGCAAATAGCGTTTTACGGCCCCTTGTTTCAAAGCTAAGTGCTTGAACAATTTAGATAAACATGATAGGTGGTTATCTCCGCTCACCACATTAAAGTAGCGAGAGCAAACGAGATACGCGCTCTAAAGCAGATTTTCAAGTCCTGACGTTAATTTAGATAAACAGGATGTTACTGACAAACCCGTTGAGTGAATGGTCCGTACGTTTCAATTGATCCAAAATTATGACGTGCACATGACGAATACTCGATACACAAGGCTATTATAACCGCGTCGGGTTTGCCCTGCCCGTGCAGAGCGCGGGAGAGCATAAAATGAAACGCATGTTGTTTAACGCGACGCATTCCGAGGAGTTGCGCGTCGCGATAGTCGATGGTCAAAAGCTCATTGACCTCGATATTGAATCCGCAGGTAAAGAGCAACGCAAAAGCAATATCTACAAGGGTGCCATCACCCGAATCGAGCCCAGCCTAGAAGCGGCCTTTGTCGATTACGGCGGTGAAAGGCACGGCTTCTTGCCCTTCAAAGAAGTCGCCCGGTCCTATTTTCAGCCAGGAGAAAGCGTTGAACCCGCGCGTGCGCGGATTCAGGATGTGCTGCGCGAGGGACAGGAACTCATTATCCAGGTAGACAAGGATGAACGCGGCACTAAAGGTGCTGCCCTGACCACTTTTATCAGTCTTGCCGGACGCTATCTGGTTTTGATGCCCAACAATCCCCGGGGCGGAGGAGTATCGCGGCGGGTTGAAGGCGAGGAGCGCAATGAACTGCGCGATATGATGGCGCAGCTTAACGTGCCTCAGGGCATGAGCATCATAGGCCGTACCGCAGGCATCGGCAGAAGCCTAGAAGAATTGCAATGGGATCTAAATTACTTGTTGCAGTTATGGGAAGCCATAGAAAACGCCGCCAAGAAGGAAAAGGCCCCTTCCCTGATTTATCTGGAGAGCAGCCTTGTGGTGCGAGCTATTCGCGATTATTTCCACCCCGAAATCGGCGAAATCCTCATCGATACTGAAGCCATTTACGATCAGGCCAGGCAGTTCATGAGTCATGTGATGCCGGGCAATGTCAACCGCATCAAGCTTTATAAGGACGACGTGCCGCTGTTCTCGCGCTTTCAAATCGAACACCAGATTGAAACCGCATTTGCGCGCCAAGTCCTTTTGCCTTCCGGCGGTGCTATCGTAATAGACCACACTGAGGCTCTGGTTTCGATAGATGTAAACTCGGCGCGGGCAACACGCGGAGCGGACATCGAACAAACAGCGCTGCACACCAATATCGAGGCGGCGGACGAAATCGCTCGCCAGCTTCGCCTGCGAGACTTGGGCGGTCTGATTGTAATCGATTTTATTGACATGGAAATTCAGCGCAATCAGCGTGAAGTCGAAAACCGATTGCGAGAAGCGCTGCGCTTTGACCGCGCGCGTGTTCAGATGGGCAAAATTTCGCGTTTCGGGCTGATGGAACTCTCGCGTCAACGCCTGCAGCCGTCATTGGGCGAAACGAGCCACATGCCCTGCCCCCGTTGTCACGGTACCGGCCACATTCGCGGTACGGAATCAACAGCACTGCACATCCTGAGAATTCTTCAGGAGGAAGCCATGAAGGAAAATAGTGCTGCGATTTATGCTCAGGTACCGGTCGACGTCGCGACTTTCCTGCTCAACGAAAAGCGATCCGAGATCCATACGATTGAATCCCGATTTCGGGTCAATGTGGTTCTCATCCCGAACATCCATCTGGAAACGCCAAACTATGATATTTCCCGCCTGCGCCACGATGAGGCGGCACAGGCCGAATCAGCCGCAAGCTACAAAATGGTACAAGTACCTGTTGCGGAAGCAGAACCCGCTGTGACCGGGCAAGAACCTAAGCCAGTTCGCCAACAGGCCGTCGTCCAGGGAATTACTCTTGGTCAACCCGCACCGGTCATGCGGCCGGCGAAGCAGACGCTTATCACAAAAATTCTCGGATGGTTTAAGCCCGAGCAAAAGGAAAGAGAAGTCGAACGGCCTCAAAGAGAACAAGCCATGCGCAGCCGCGGGCGCGAACGCTTCGAAAGGCGCCAAATGAAGAGAGACCGCGTGGAAAGCAAATTTGCCCCGAGGGGATTGCAGGCGGAACGGCAACGCGTGCCTGAGCGTGCGGAAACCCAGCCGCGACAAAAACAGCGGCAACGGCGTCCCGAGCCAAAGCCACAAGCTACTGTAGCCAAAACCGAAAGGCCCGCCACGCCTCAAGACTTAGGCGAATATAGAAGCAGGCGCGGCAGGCACGGCGGCAGGCGTGACCGCGGCGAACGCAAGGAAGGACAAGCTGTGCCGGCACAGCAGCCACCCAAACCGGCGGCGAGCACACCGGTAAGACCGGGATCGGAAGCAGAATATTCGCAAGCGGAGAGTGTGCCCGTTGAGCGGGCTGACGAAGTCGTGGCCGCAGTTGACCTAAAACTTGCTGTTGAAACCCCGTCGTTACCGCCGGTTCCCGAAGTACAGGAAAATGTGGTAGTCAAAGAGGCTTCGACACCAGCGAAAATTCTCGCCGAAATATCTCAAGGTGGTGAACCAAGCGATTTGGTGCAAATTGAGACCAGCCCTGAGAAATCGGTCATATCCGCAACTGAGTCGCAGGATTTCGAGGCATCGCTTAGGCCACGGCGCATTAGGCCGGTCCAGGCTCCCGCAGATGATGAGCGGCTGGAACAGGTAGAGACTCGCAAGTAGCTTCACAACGCTTTCGGATGCAAGGTGGACATATCCTTTGTTTCGGCAACGATTTTGTTGCTGCTTGTCATCGACCCGTTTGGCAACATTCCGGTGTTCATCGCGGCGCTAGCCAATACCGAAAGCACGCGCCGGTTTGGCATCGTTATGCGGGAATGCGGAATAGCGTATCTGGTACTGCTATTTTTCATGTTTTTTGGCGTATGGTTCATGCGCCTGCTGCAACTCACCGATGCTGCACTCGGTATCGCCGGTGGAGTAATTTTGTTTTTAATTGCATTGCGCATGATATTCCGGCATCCAGAGGGAATTTTTGGAGATCGCATCGGAGGCGAGCCGTTTATAGTACCGCTAGCCGTTCCGTCGGTCGCCGGTCCCTCAGCTTTGGCAACAGTATTATTGCTGGTTTCAAAGCAGCCTTCGCAGGTCATTGAGTGGGTCGGCGCGCTCACTCTGGCAATTGGCATCTCTGCTGTAGTGTTAGTTTTGGGTGAACGCATCAGCAAGTTGGTAGGAGAGCGAGGGATCTTGGCGTTTCAACGCCTGATGGGTTTGATACTTACTGCGCTGGCGATACAGATGCTCTTGCATGGCGTGGAAACATTCGTACGGCATCTGCACAAAGCGTTCTGATTGATCCTTGCCCGTTGCAGATTAGATATTCAGCTCGCGCCGGATGTGCTCGAGCAAGCCGGCAGCCGCGTTTTCTACCAAATCCAGTACTAATTCAAAGGCAGTCTTGCCCCCAGGATACGGATCGGGTATCTCGACTCCGCGATGGCCGGTGCCATATTCCATGAATAGACCGAGCTTGTGTTGGTACTCGGCCGGACAACTTTTTTTCAGGTCTGCCAGATTTCCATTGTCCATCGCCAGCAGGTAGTGAAAGTTTTCGAAATCGTCTTGGTTTAGCTGGCGCGCGCGCATCCCGTTCATTGGGTAGCCTCGGCCTGCGGCCGCGCGGCGCGCGCGGTCATCGGGCTCCAGTCCGACGTTGTAATCATGGGTGCCCGCCGAAGCTATAGCTAAATAATCAGCCAGCCGCGCACGCTCGGCAAGATGCCTGAACACCGCCTCCGCCATCGGTGATCGACAGATATTGCCTGTGCAAACAAAAAGAATTCGAATCTTAATCACTGCGATGCCCCTCTAGGTCGGAGAATCGCGACAGCCTGTCTTGTTTATCGCTAACGTTTTGTGGCGCGATTTGATTGATTAGGCTCGATTCGCGTTGATAGAATCCTTCGGTGTGGAAGCTTTCCGGCAGCTTTAACAACTCGTAATCAAGATGATGGCAAAATTCATGCACCAGCGTCCTCAAGAAAGTTCGAAATGCTACAACCTGCCTGCGCCGTGCGGTGCGCATCCACACCTCAATTTGTGCCCGGTTGCGACCTTCGGCGATGGTGTAAAGCCCATGCAGTTCACCCCAGCGCCCGTGGGGCCGGGTAGCATAGACTTTGACTTGCACAGCAGCTATTTCTAGACCTGTCGTCATGCGGTCTAGTAATTGTTGGCAAATTGATTCCACTGCCTTGGTCCGTTCACTCCTTAGACCGCATCTCAGAACATCGAGCAAAGAGTTAAACCCGGTTTCAGGCAATTCAATTTTGCCAATCCTCGCGCTCCTGCGATAAACCCGCTGTTGACCAACACTGAGCCGTTTGTAATAGGCAAAAGGCATATGCTAATAAATGCGAATTAGGTATTTTATATTTAATGATGAGGAAAACACTAAAATTCACATTTGATCTGCCGCTGGCTTCAGTATTTCGTCGCTAGAGCTTGAACGCGCTAACGCGTTGACCACAGGCCGGAAACGATGTATTTTACGCGGACCGCTTTGCAACGCGGCGTAAAGAAAAATGCGGTACCTCGATTACCGTGACCCTGCGTCGTAGGAATGACGCCATCACATGAGATCAGTGTTGGCATTCCTTGGTCTGCTTTTCGCCCTAAATTCGACCGCCGATCCGTTCCCGGAAGCGTCCGCTGGATTTGACGACAAGAGCAACGGCATAGTAACGGACGAGACCCACCAGGCCGACCAAGAGCGGTTTGGGGAATTTGAAACGGTACAAGACGGCCTTGGTCCACTCTATAATGCGCAGTCCTGTCGCGAATGCCACCAGGATCCAAAATCGGGTGGCGCGAGCCAGGTCACGGAATTGCGCGTAGGCCATCTCGGACCAGACAACCGCTTCGAAAACCCAAGGATACCAATTGCCCGCGGAAAAGAAATCATCACTGGCCGCTCGCTGGTCAACGATCGTGCCATCTGTCCCAACGAAAGCTTTCCCAATACGGAAATCCACGAACGGGTTCCACAATCTGAGACCATCCGCACAACCCGCATCTCGCTCAATCTTTTGGGAGACGGCTTTGTCGAAGCGATCGCCGATCAGACGCTGATTAATTTATCCCGCAAGCAGTGTCGAATCTCCAATGGAAAAATCTGCGGGCAAGTACTTCGAGTTCCAATCGTCGAAGCTCCCAGCCGAACCGGCGTCGGGCGATTTGGTTGGAAAAACCAGCATGCTAGCCTGTTGTCATTCTCTGGCGATGCCTATCTCAATGAGATGGGGATCACAAGCAGATTGTTCCCAGACGAAGTGACCAACCTGTGCAATACGGTGGGCGAACCGAACAGCATAGTGGGAGGCGACGGCCTGGATGATGTCGATCATTTTGTCCGTTTTATTCGTGCCACCAAGGCTCCGCCGCGCGACAGCGTTCTGGCACAAACGCAGAAAGCTAAGAGAGGCTCACTGCTGTTCGACCAAATTGGCTGCAGTACCTGTCACGTGCCAACTTTGCGAACCGCCCCGGCGGGAACAAAGATCAACGGGGGAACTTATATTATTTCCGATGCGCTGGGGCAGAAAACCTTTCACCCGTACTCAGATTTTCTGCTCCACGACGTTGGAACGGGCGACGGCATAGTTATGGCAATCCAGGAACATTACGGCCGCAACGCTTACAAAATCGCCTGGAAAGACTTTTCGCTTAAACACCTGCACGCAACGAGAAACAAAATGCGAACGGCTACTTTATGGGGCTTGCGCTTGCGCACTCGGTTAATGCATGACGGCTCATCCTACACCTTTGCCGACGCGATTCGAAGGCACCGTGGAGAAGCAAGCGCGGCATCCAGCAATTTTCGGGAACTTTCCGCAGTGGATCGTGAAGCGTTGTTCGAATTCCTGAAATCCCTGTGATTTCGAGCCGATTGCCGCGATCGAATATAAATTTGATACGCAACCGCAGGATATGCAAATGGCCGAGACACCAGCCCGGTAAATTCGCCTATTTTCCCGCAGACCTTTTTTACTTTGACACTAATTCCTCGGGAACTATCGGGATGTTTACTATGTTGCTACGGCGCAAAACCCTGAGCTCTGATTGTCTGCCTATGCGCTCTCCACTCAGCAGTTTATGCAAGTCGTCTATTCCCGCGATGGAATTGCCGTCATAGTCGAGGATCACATCACCGTCGAGTACGCCGGATTTTTGGGCCGGGCTCCCCGGTTCCACCGTGACGACCAGCACCCCTTTCTCCGAAGGAAGGGAGTGAAACCGTGTCACGCGCCGCGGGAGCGTAACATTTTGTCCAACGACGCCGATTGAGCCGCGCTTCACCTTTCCATGTTTAAGTAATTGGCTCACCACGACTTTGGCCGTATTGACGGCGATTGCAAAACAAATGCCTTGTGCCGGCAGGATGATTGCGGTGTTAATGCCTATGACTTCTCCTCTTGAATTTACCAGTGGTCCGCCCGAATTTCCGGGGTTAAGCGCAGCGTCGGTCTGAACGACGTCGTGAATAAGGCGGCCTGACTGTGCGCGCAGCGAACGGCCCAAGGCGCTGACTACGCCAGCGGTCACGCTGCACTGGAAACCAAGTGGATTGCCGATCGCGATGGCAAGCTGCCCTACTCGTATCGATCGGGATTCGCCCAGATTCGCGGGTAAGACATTTGGCGCCGGTATCCTAATGACCGCCAAATCCGTATACGGATCGTCGCCGATCAAATCAGCCTGGAAACGGCGTCCATCGGTAAGTGTGACGTCCAATTCTCTAGCGCGAGTGGCCACATGGCTATTGGTCAGAATAAAGCCATCATGCGTAAAAATGACCCCCGATCCGCTGCCCTGCACGCCCTCCCTTGCCGCATATTGACCGGCTCCCGAAGCGTTCTTCGTGACATCGATTTTTACTACCGATGGACCTACTTTATCCACGGCATCAATCACTGCTTGGGAATACGCATCAAACAGTTCACCGTTTCCAGGCGAAGGCTCATGGGCGGAATTTCCTTCCGCTTGAGAGCCCTCGTTCAACACGATCTGTAGCGCCTCATACATGATTTTTCCCAAAAGATAAAATTTGGCCCGGTTTCAGCTCAGGTAATTTGTGTAAATTGGGCACAAATTTGGAAAATCAACCCCGGATTACGGGGCTACTGGATGGTCTGTGGATTTTATTCTTTGAGAATTGAACGGAATTTGCTTCGTTCATTGACACATGCGGAGACTTCGGAGCTGGATCGGAAGCGCGTTTGCGTTTCCTGGACGAATTTCATGCAGCGCCAGCGACTGTTTTATTGGGCGATTCCTTACAGCTTGTCGAGCGGAGCCCCTTCGCTTGCGGCGCCGCTCGCCGAAGAATCCGGCCTGGCCCGAGCCGGCCTGGCGGCTTCCTTTCCGCGACGCTCCACTATCCTTCGTATAACCACATAGAACACCGGGGTTAAAAATATTCCAAAGAATGTAACTCCGAGCATGCCGCTGAATACTGCCGTGCCCAGCGCCTGGCGCATTTCCGCACCGGCTCCTACTGAAAACACCAGCGGCAGGACGCCAAAAACGAAAGCAAATGACGTCATCAGAATCGGTCGCAGGCGCAACCGGCACGCTTCGACCGCAGCGGCAAACCGGTCTAGCCCGCGGTCCTGGTGTTGTTTGGCAAATTCGACAATCAAAATCGCATTCTTGCAGGCAAGACCTACCAGCACCACGAAGCCGATCTGCGTAAAGATATTATTGTCGAGGCCGCGCAGCCATACACCGGTAATCGCGGACAGCAAGCACATAGGGACGATGAGGATTATGGCAAGCGGCAGTGACCAGCTTTCATAGAGCGCCGAGAGCGCCAGAAAAACGAACAGCACGGAAAGCGGAAAAATCACGATGGCACTGTTACCCGCGAGAATCTGCTGGTAGATCAACTCGGTCCATTCGGTACCAAATTCTCGGGGAAGCTCCTTCTTTGCAAGATTTTCTACGATTTCGATGGCCTGCCCGGAGCTAAATCCGCGAGCAATGTTCCCGTTGAGCTCGGCTGCCGGAAACAGATTGTAGCGGGTGACCCGGTCCGCGCCGGTAACTTCGTTCACTGTCATCAGGGCTCCCAACGGAACCATCTCGCCACTTGCGTTGCGCGTCTTGAGCAAGCGGATGTTATCAGCGCTTAAACGGAACGGAGCGTCAGCCTGAACTCGCACCTGGTAAGTGCGGCCGAAGAGATTGAAGTCATTGACGTACAACGAACCGAGATAAATCTGCAGGGTGCTGAAAACATCGCTCAATGGCACCTGCATCGATTTGGCCTTGACCCGGTCTACGTTCAGGTAGAGCTGGGGCACATTGGCGCGGAAGGTGGTAAACACGCCTTGCAAGCCGGGCTGCTGATTGGCCGCGTCGGCAAGTTTTTGCGCAGCGGCTTGCAGTTTTTGCAGTCCCGCGCCACCCCGGTCCTGAATCTGCATCTTGAATCCGCCGAGTGTGCTGACCCCGCGCACCGGCGGCGGAAGGAACACACCCACGAATCCGTCCTGGATTACGCTCAATTTTTTTCGCAGTGTGGCGGCGATGCTTTCGCCGGATAGATTCGGGTCGTGCTCGCGCTCGGCGAACGGCTTAAGGGGCACAAAAATTGTTCCCGTATTGGAGGTATTGGCAAAGCTCACGACGCCAAAACCGGCGAACTGGACCGTGTCAAGCACGCCCGGGGTTCCGCGTATTATCGACGACACGCGTTGTACCACGGCATCGGTGCGCGGGAGCGATGCGGCGTCGGGAAGTTGTATATAGACGATCAGGTAGCCCTGATCTTGCGAGGGGATGAAGCCAGTGGGCACCTTGTCAAAACTCAGCCAAGTGGCAGCTAGCAATCCAGCATAAATGATCAACATGATTGCGCTCATGCGGATGACGCGCGCGACCAATCGCGCGTAACCATTTCTGCTGTGTTCAAAGGCCCAGTTGAACGAGTGAAAAAACCAGCCCATGATGCGGTCCAGAAAGCGCGTGAACCAATCTTTTTTCGCGCCATGGGGCTTTAGCAACAGCGCACACAATGCAGGACTCAACGTAAGCGAATTGAAGGCGGAAATGACAGTCGATACCGCTATGGTTAGCGCAAATTGCCGGTAAAATTGGCCGTTCAGGCCACTGATGAAAGCGGTGGGGACGAACACTGCGGATAGCACCACTGCGACCGCAATCACCGGCCCTGCAACTTCGTCTATGGCTTTGAACGTGGCCTCCCTGGGCATGAGCCCAAGCGCAATATTGCGTTCCACATTCTCGACTACCACGATGGCATCATCGACCACAATGCCAATCGCCAGCACCAGACCGAACAGTGAGAGGTTGTTGAGGGAAAATCCCAACGCAGCCATTGCGGCAAAAGTGCCGATAAGCGAAACCGGTACCGCGAGCAATGGGATTATGGAGGCGCGCCAAGTCTGGAGAAATGTAACCACCACCAGCACCACTAGAAGAATGGCGCCCATGAGAGTCTCAACGACTGCCTGAATGGATTCCTGGACAAAAAGGGTGGTGTCATAAACAACACGGTAATCTAGGCCTTTTGGGAAACGCTCTTTTAGCTTTTCCATCGTCGCGCGCACCGCCTTCGCGGTCTCTAGCGAATTGCTGCCCGGCAACTGGAAAATTACCAACGCGGCGGCGGGTTTGCCGCCAAGATAACTGTTTACTGAATAATCGCGCGCCGCGAGCTCGATTCGAGCGATGTCACGCAAATAAGTAACCTCGCCCGCGT
>DASPRI010000196.1:0-6275 GCA_035624535.1 Burkholderiales bacterium | reverse complement strand
GAAAACGGCGGCCGTCACAACCGCGCCGCGCAGGAGGCAAATTCCGTCATCGTCCGGTGAGGGCGGGCAGTAATGCGCTGTGCGTGGCGCTTCGGTCCGTTGCTCGCAGCTCTGCTGCTTGCGCTGCTGATCGTACCAACCGAAGTGCAGGCACACGAAGCGCGCCCTGCGTATCTCGAGATCAAGGAAACCGCACCGGGCCAGTTCAGCGTGTTGTGGCGTACCCCGGTCCTTGCTGGCACGCGTTTGCCGATCGCTCTGCAATTGCCCCGCAGCGTCCGCAACCTGAAAGATCCGATCGTGCAGGAGCTGGCCGATTCCGTCGTAGAGCGCCGGTGGATCGACGCGGGCCGTGACGGGCTGGCGGGCAAGCGCATCGATTTCATCGGCCTTCAACTCACGATCACCGATGTGCTCGTGCGCGTCGAGATGCTGGACGGCAGGACGTTGCAGAACATCGCGCGCCCGTCGCAGCCTTGGGTCGAGATGGCCGCATCCCAAACTTGGTCAGAAGTTGCTGGCACGTACATCGTGCACGGCATCCGCCACATCCTCTTCGGCGCCGACCACTTGCTCTTCGTTCTGGGGCTCTTGCTCATTGTGATGGACCGCTGGATGCTTGTGAAGACAGTGACCGCTTTCACTCTGGCGCACAGCATCACCCTCGCCGCGGCCACGCTTGGATTCGCGGAAGTGCCGATGCTGCCGCTCAATGCCGCGATCGCCTTGAGTATTCTCTTCCTCGGCCCAGAGGTCGTTCGCTCGTGGCGCGGCGAGACGAGCTTCACGATCCGTCATCCGTGGGTGGTCGCGTTTGCCTTCGGCCTCCTGCATGGATTCGGATTCGCGAGCGCCCTTACCAGCGCCGGCCTGCCGCGTCAGGAATTGCCGCTAGCGCTCTTCTCCTTCAACGTGGGGGTCGAGATCGGGCAGCTCGGGTTCGTCGCGCTCGTACTGGCAATGGAGCATTCCTTCCGCGTGCTGGAGATCCGCTGGCCACGTTGGGTACGGGCACTGCCCGGCTACACGGTCGGCACGCTGGGTGCATTCTGGACACTGCAGCGCGTGGCGCTGTTCGTTTCAGCACTGCGATGAAGCCGGGATCCCAACATCGATTGGCGCAAGCTATAACCTTGCTGGCGACGCTTTGGGCGGAGACCGCCTGCGCGCATGTGCTGAAGGATGAGGCTTACGGCTTTCTGACCGGATTCCTGCATCCGATTTCTGGCGCGGACCACGTGCTTGCGATGGTCGCAGTGGGCCTATGGAGCGCGCAGCTCGGACCGCCTGCCATCTGGGTGCTGCCCGTCGCGTTTCCACTGGTTATGGCAATGGGCGGCATGCTCGGCTTCCTGGGTGTACCGCTCCCAGGCGTCGAATACGGAATCGCCGCCTCTGCCATTTTACTCGGCGCGGCGGTCGCGTTCGAATTGCGCCCGCCCATCGTTATGGCCGGGTTGCTGGTCGGTATCTTCGCCATCTTCCACGGCCATGCGCACGGAACCGAGCTTCCGCTGGGCCAGAGTGCGTTGCTCTACAGCATGGGTTTCGTGATTGCGACTGGTTGTCTGCATGCGGTAGGAATCGGTATCGGCACCGTCCACCGATGGACATGGGGTCAGAAGATCTTGCGCGCTGCCGGCACGATAGTCGCTGCGGGCGGATTCTTCTTCCTGTGGAAGGCAGTCGCATGATCACTGTGAGGTCACCGCAGGCCCGCTCCCTGATCGCCCTCGTTATTGCCCTGACCTGTGGACCCGCTGAAGCTCATCTCAATGCAACCGGCATGGGCCCAATCTACGACGGCCTGATGCATTTTCTGCTGAGCCCAGAGGACTTGGTGCCCGCGCTCGCCTTAGCCCTGCTGGCCGGACTGCGCGGCGCACCATACGGACGGCGCGCGCTCTTCACACTTCCCATCGCGTGGCTCCTGGGCAGCCTTTTCGGAATGACCGCAGCAGCCGTCAGTATCGGTGCCCTCTTTGCTTCGATCTGGTTCCTGCTTCTGGGCGGATTGGTGGCGGCGGACGCGAAGCTCTCAATAAAGGTGATGACCGCGCTCAGCGCACTGCTCGGTCTAGTACACGGGTACCTCAACGGCACGGGAATGGGTGAGTCCGTATCGGCGGTCATCGCAGTCCTCGGGATCGCTGCCGGAGTATCCGTTCTTGTCGCCCTCGTAGCCGCATTCGTCGTGAAGTTGCGGGCACACTGGGCCCGAATTGCTGTGCGCGTTGGAGGAAGCTGGATCGCCGCGAGCGGCCTTCTCATGCTAGGTTGGTCGATGCGCGGATTTTGATGTGCTTAGCTGACACTACACGATTATGACTGAGATGGAGTGCCAAAAGCAGGCGCGCAGCCGGAGGAGAGTTCTATGAGCAAATACCGCAAGCTGAGAGCGTGGCTGCCTCGGCTTTCGGTGATCGGCGGCTGCTGCGGCACCCACCACCGGCACGTCGAAGCGGTCTGCGACGCCTGTCTCGCAGAATCCGGGCCAGGATTGCACGCCAATGAGTACTAAATCGCTTCTGATTGTGACAGCTCTGGTTGAGGCGGGAACAGGGATTGCTCTGCTGGTTGCGCCTTCTGTGATCGTTAAGTTACTGCTTGGAGCAGGACTTGCGTCACCGCAATCGCTCGTGCTCGGACGAGTCGCAGGATCTGCGCTTATCTCCATTGGGGTTACCTGTTGGCTAGCAGGAAAAGGCGAAAGCGCTGCCCAGAAGGCGCTGGTAACCGGTTTGCTTGTTTACAACGTTGCTGTGCCAGTGCTTCTCATATATGCTGCAATCGCATCCGGTATGCAAGGCATTGCTCTCTGGCCAGCCAGTATTTTACATTTGATGCTTGCAATCTGGTGTGTCGCGTGCCTTCGATCGCCTTGGCGCGGTCGAGGAGTAGTCGAGTAGTGGCCGATTTCAGTTTCACTAACGGAAAACAAGGGAGATCAAAATGAAATATTTAAAGATAATAATCGGCTCGGCGCTGTTAGCGCTTTTGTTCACTGGCCCGGCATTGGGCGATGAGCTGACCGGTACGCTAAAGAAAATTAAAACATCGGGCACCCTCAACATCGGCTACAGGGAATCGTCTCCCCCGTTTTCTTTTAACGGACCCGATAAGCGACCGATAGGCTATTCCATCGATCTGTGTCTGCGGGTGGCAAGCGCCATTCAAAAGCAGCTCGGAATGGACGATCTCAAGCTCAATTGGGTACCCGTAACGATCGAGAACCGTATTCAGATGGTGGCGGATGGCAAGGCTGATATCGAATGCGGCTCGACCACGAATACCTTGTCGCGCGAGGAGAAAGTAGACTTCAGTTTGATGACTTTCGTGGATGGCGGAAGCTTGTTGACTACGACTTCCACTAATATTAAAGGTCTTGAAGACCTTTCCGGCAAGCGCATCGCAATCGTCCCCGGATCTACCACCGAGAAATCACTGGCTGATTTTCTGAAGAAGCAATTTGTGTCGGTTAAGATGGTCAAGGTCAAGGACCATTCAAACGGACTCGCTGCTCTTGAAAAAGGTGACGCAGATGCGTACGCGACGGACCGCGGAATTCTCATCGGCCTCGCGATTACTTCGAAGGATCCGAAACGCTTTGTCCTGGCGAACTTCGTGTTCTCCTATGAACCCTATGGCTTTATCGTGCGCCGTAATGACCCTGATTTCAGGTTGGCAGTGAACCGGGCGCTTGCCGCGCTTTACCGCTCGGGCGATGTAATTCCCATCTACGACCACTGGTTCGGGGCTTTCGGCAAGCCTAGCCCCGAGATTCAGGCCATGTATCTGCTCAATGGACTTCCCGAGTAGTTCTTTGCCGCAGCCATAGTGTCGGACGCGGTTTGACAATTAGATAGATACGAAACACCGCGGACTGCGCCTTGATTCGTGCGGCTCGACGAAGCTACGCTCAGTGCAGAGTGATTCTGAAATCAATTCGGAAAAACGCGGCGGCCTGATCGCGCTCGCGCTGATCTCGATCATTGTCGGCGCCGTATCGGGATTGGTAGTCGCAGTATTTCGGCTTGCGCTTGTGCAAGCGGATCGAATTCGCGGCGAACTCATCGCATGGGCGCATGGTGAAAATTTGATCGGATTTCTGCTCGTAATCGGCGTCATTTCAGGAGCGACTGCTTTGTCGGCTTGGCTGGTTCGACGATTTTCGCGCGAAGCGATTGGCAGCGGCATCCCGAATATCGAGGTGGTAATGCAGAACGGAAGACGCCCCGGTCCGCCTGTACGGCTCATCCTCGTGAAATTCATCGGCGGCCTGCTCGCGATTGGCAGCGGTCTTGCTCTCGGCCGCGAAGGACCCAGTGTACAGATGGGGGCATCCGCTGCTCAGATTCTCGGTACAGTTTTCCGCCGCGAATGGGCAGACAGTAAATCGCTAATCGCAGCAGGTGCAGGTGCCGGTCTGGCTACCGCATTTAATGCGCCTATCGCCGGCGCGGTGTTTGTGCTGGAAGAGCTGGTGCGACGTTTCGATACGCGCATTGCGATAGCGGCGCTCGGCACCTCGATGGCCGCCATCGTGGTTGCACGTGTATTGATTGGGGATGCACCTGACTTTCACGTTGCTCCGCAGCCATACCCCGGACTTGGAACAGCGCCTATTCACATCGCGCTAGGAATTGTCACAGGGCTTGTTGGGATTGGCTACTGCCGAGCGCTGCTCGGCGCCCTCGCCTTTACAGACCGGCTCAAACGTTTACCGATTGAAGCGCGCGCCGCGCTAATCGGCGCAGTAGTCGGCCTGCTTGCCTGGTCCGCGCCAGAAATAGTTGGCGGCGGCGACTTCATCACGCAGAGCATACTGAACGGGACGAATGCGCTCCTTTTAGTTGCCGTGGTGTTCGTCATTCGCTTTGCTCTGGGAGCTGTGTCCTATGCCGCAGGAACCCCGGGCGGCCTGTTCGCGCCGATGCTAGTACTGGGTGCACAGATCGGATTGCTTTTTGGTACCGTTTGCGGCTACTGGTTTCCAAACCTCGGATTGGGGCCAACTGCTTTCGCTATCGTCGGTATGGCCGGGTTTTTCACCGCTGTGGTGCGCGCTCCGCTCACGGGCATCGTGCTGGTCACCGAACTCACCGGAAGTTTCACACTGCTTTTACCGATGCTCGCGTCCTGCTTCGCGGCAATGGCAGTGCCGACTTTGCTGCGCACCCCGCCCATTTATGATTCGCTTCGCGAACGCATCATTCGTGATTAATTGTTGCTTCGATAGCGTCGGATCCCGTTTTGATGATCTCGCATCCCGCTTCGTTGACCGCAACGCCCTAAAATGAGAACATTGCTTCAAGAAGATTTGTTTCCACCGAAATTTCCTTCGCGCGCCCGATAAAGTCAGATCTGGATTAGAAAGGGGGAAATCATTATGTTGAAGTTATACGAATATTCGGCGGTGGTTGCCGCGCTGTTTTTGACGGGGTGCGTATCACAAGGCGAACTTCTCGACAGCAAACAAGCGATAGCAGTCCAGACCGCCCAGAACCAAGGGCGGTTCGATCTAAACTGTCCAGACGCGGCAGCGACGGTTCTCTCAAAAGAAGTCACCCAGCCGGTTTATGGTGGAGTTTTCCGTGCCGAGTTTACAATTGGGGTCGCAGGTTGCGGGAAGCGTGAAACCTATCTGGTGTTTTGTCCCCAAGGCGGGAACGGATGTGCCGCGGTAAATCCCAATAAATAAAAACAGTGTCGTCGATTATTGCCTGGTGGATCGGATTGCTTCGGCGATATCGTGACTGACCGCCGTTAACGCGGCGCTATAGGCGGCCACCAGAGCACTGTAGCTATTTCCTTTTGTTGCTTCACGCACTATGCTGCGCCCGCTTTTTACTGCCCCGCCTTGCGTGGGGCGCACCGCCCACAACGCCTCAACGCTCACTGAATCGCCCAGCTTGGCATCGAAGCGCTGCACTTCCACCAGTACCTGGTAATCGGCATAGAAGACCAGATTCTGCGGGTACACGTAAACGTAGGCACCGTCCAGCTCTTTCATGAGGTCATCCGCAAGCGCACGCGAGATTTCACTATTGACCGGTGATGCCCAGCGCTCGAACTCCGAAATTTGCACCTCATTTGAATCACTGCGGGTCACGATCTGCGGACGCCCGATAATTTCTGGCACCGTCACCGGGCCAATCGCGACGCTGTACTGCGTCTTGGTTTCCGAGCGCTCGGGCGCAGTTCCGGAGGTCAGTGTATAAAAGTTCGACTTGGGCGAGCTGCCGCAGCCCATGAGCGTAGCGGCTGCGAGCATT
>DASPRI010000185.1:0-2680 GCA_035624535.1 Burkholderiales bacterium | reverse complement strand
ATTATAGGGATGGCGGCGAAGTCGTCGCTGATCGCCGGCATCGACGTGCGATCGGGTAGAATTTCGCCGGTCGCCCCGGTAGCTCAGTGGATAGAGCAGCCCCCTCCTAAGGGGCAGGTCGCACGTTCGATTCGTGTTCGGGGCGCCAACTCCAGATTCGAGACAGAGCGCTATACGTGAAGCACACTCACCGGTTCTGCATGCTGGAGCACTTGCCCGATCCGGGACACGACCTGATCCACGGTGATCCGGTCTAGGCAATCCCAATAGGGGCAAGCCTCGTAGATGCATTTCTCGCATGTCGGCACGTCTGGCCTAAGCACGATTCCCTTTCCCAGAGGCTGCCAGCGGACAGGAAGCTGGTTACGGCGAGGATCAAAGACGCTCACGACGGGGCAATCTAGTCCGGCTGCAAGATGAATAGGACCGCTCGACCCGGCTACCAGCATGTTGCTGGCCCTGATCACGGCCATCAGCTCCCGCAAGTTGATCTGCCCCATGAGATCGACGGCGCTGCTCGGCGAGACCAGCTGGTGCGGCATCTCGGCGTGAAAGCTCCGCGCCTCATCGACGCTTCCTGTGAGGATGACACTATATCCTTCACGCGCAAGTCTCTCCACGAGATTCCAATAATGCTCGGCCCGCCAGCGACGCGTTGATATTCCGCCAGGATGCACAATAACTCGCGGCTTGGGCATTCCCTTTAGTCTCTTGCTCGCCCATTCTTGTTCGTCATCAGTCACAACTAGAGACGGCTGCACGCTTTGGCCGGGGAAAAGACCAAGCCCTTTTAAAAGGCCTAAATTGTATTCGCTTTCATGTTTTGCGAAATCGTGCCGGTGTTCATACACCCGCCGGTTTGCAAAGATGCTGTACCAACGATAGCCGGTGGCGACCCGGACCGGCACGCGCGCGGCCCATGCAGCGATCATTAACTTGGGAAATGGCTTGAGAAAGATGGCCGCGTCGAATCCCCTGCGAAATAGCGCAACCAAATCGCTCAAGCGTTCTTTACCATTTACCGTGAGCACCTCATCCACATCCGGATGGTGATGCAAGACCGGCGCCGCGTAGAGGCTCGAAAGAAAACTGATATGCGCTTGTGGCAACATGTTGCGCAGCGCCGACGCCACCGGCAAGCACAACACTTGGTCGCCGATACCGTCCGGCCGAACCAACACTATTTTCATTCCGGCACCGTAAGAATTTTAATTGCTACCACCTGCATGATTTGGTGAGATGCCCATTGCTTCGATGGTCATTGATTGCCGCCAGCGTAATTTTAAGTATCTGCCTTACTGCCGCTTTCGGCAACCACGCTGCCATCGTTTTCAATTCTCCTATTGGGGCGGATATCGGAACTTATCCGCTTGTAACGCTACATGTTTTCTGTGGCATACTTACGATCATTGTGAATTCCCAATGCTTCGAAAGTTGTCCCTTTGTCAATTCCCGCTGGTTCTCTTTTCGGCCGTTAGGTGTCCCGAGCCGTAATCGAAATGCAACGATTGCCTAGGCCGGGTTCAAGTTCCGCAAAATCATGAATCTGCGCCTTATGAGCTGGCAGAAAAAGACCTTTCTGCTTATTTTCTTGTTCACCGTCGGGGCAAGGTTATTTACCCTTGGTGCCTATCCGCTGCTTGATAAGACCGAGTCCCGATACGCGGAGATCTCGAGAAAAATGGTTGAAACCGGAAATTGGGTAACGCCCCAAATAAGCTATGGCGTGCCGTTTTGGGGTAAACCACCGCTATCTTTCTGGCTCACTGCGGCTTCGTTAAGCGCCTTTGGGGTTAACGACGTTGCTGCGCGATTGCCGTCGTTTCTGCTCGCAATATTGATCGCTTGGCTGATTTACAACTTGGCGTTAAGGCAGCGCAGTTGGAATTGCGCTGTAACCGGCGTGTTTGTACTGAGCTCTACCGCATTATTCTTCTTTATGTCCGGACAAGTTATGACAGACCAGGCCTTGGTTCTCGGCACGACGCTTTCGATGACGGCTTTCTGGCGTGCCTTGGCCGACACCGAGTCAATGCGGCGTCTCTGGGGCTATTTATTTTTTATTGGCTTGGCGATAGGCGTCCTCGCCAAGGGTCTGCTGGCCATCGTTCTGACGGCGATTCCTCTAGGGATCTGGGTAATCGGCTACAAAAAATGGCGTGCCCTATTTCGTGACCTGCCCTGGGTAACGGGAACCATCCTGATGTTGGCTATTGTTCTACCTTGGTACCTCTGGGCTGAAATGCGCACCCCAGGCTTTCTTCATTATTTTTTTGTGGGCGAGCACTGGGATCGCTATACGCAAAGCGGCTGGAAGGGCGACATGTACGGTTTCACGCATGTCTATCGGCGCGGCACGATCTGGGTATATTGGATTGCCGCCGCATTTCCCTGGTCGCTTGTTTTCATTGCTTTGCTTATCAAGATGGGGCGACCCGTTAAATCATCCATTTCAACCGTGCTCAAGGACCAGTGGCTCACCTATCTTTCGCTCTGGGCAGCGGCGCCGCTAATGTTATTCTCATTTACCACGAGTATCTTGGTGACCTACGTGCTGCCAAGCTTGCCGGCATCTGCACTGTTGACGGCAGAAATTTTGCAGCGCTACCCGCCGCGGGATACTCGCGTCAATACGGTCTTGAACAGCCCGTGGTTAACGTTTATGGCGCTTCCCGTACCG
>DASPRI010000129.1:0-3575 GCA_035624535.1 Burkholderiales bacterium | reverse complement strand
GGGACATATTCTCGAGCGCTCAAGAGTTGCCGCAGTCATCGAATTTACCTCGTTGCCCAAATCCGCGGTGCTGCAAAAGTACCTGAAACACGATGCGGCGCTGCATGCGCTGCTTGCAGGCGGAGATGATTACGAGCTTTGCTTCACGGCGCCTAGGGGGAACAACAAGAGACTGGCAAAACTGTCGCGTAGACTTAAGCTGCCATTGACATGTATCGGCAAAATTAAAAAAGGGCGGGGCTTGACCTTGCTTGGCGCTGCGGGTGAGCGCATGCCATGCGGCACCAGGGGGTATGACCATTTTGGCTGATGCGACTCCATCCTGGCGTTTCGTATTGACTCATCCAGCGCATTTTCTGGCGTTCGGCTTCGGGGCGGGGCTGGTGCGCGGCGCACCGGGCACTGCCGGAACACTGGTCGCATTTCCTTTGTTCTGGCTGTTAAACCCGCGATTGGCACCGGTGGTATTCCTGGCACTGATTGCTGTTTTATTTGTGCTCGGGATTTGGGTATGCGGCAAGACGGGCAAAGACTTGGGAGTGCATGACCACAGCGGTATTGTCTGGGACGAAATCGCGGCGTTCCTGCTGGTGCTGAATTTCACTCCAAACACGCTGTTGTGGCAGGCTTTTGCCTTTGTGTTGTTCCGCGCTTTTGATATTCTCAAGCCACCGCCGATAGATTATTTTGACAAAACGGTTCACGGCGGTTTTGGCGTGATGCTGGACGATTTGATCGCTGCGTTTTACACGCTGCTTTGCCTCGGACTTTGGAAAACTCTGATTGAGTGATGACACACGAAATACTCTATAAACTTGCCGCCCGCGTAGGCAGAATTTTGAAAGCCCGCAAGCTCATGCTGGTCACCGCGGAGTCCTGTACCGGCGGTTGGCTGGGAGAAGCCGCGACCATGGTGCCCGGAAGTTCTGACTGGTACGAACGCGGTTACATCACTTACACCTACATTTCGAAGCGCGAGGTGCTTCGCGTGAGCAGACGAACTTTGGCAAAATTCGGTGCGGTCTCGGAACAGACTGCGCGCGAAATGGCGCTGGGTGCGCTTAAAATAAGTCACGCCCAAGTCGCGGTGGCGGTAACCGGCACCGCAGGACCTTCCGGCGGTACTCGCGAAAAGCCGGTCGGAACCGTGTGCTTCGCGTGGGCGCAGAAAAAAGGCCGTATTTCCAGTCAGACAATGCATTTCAAAGGCGACCGCCACGCGGTGCGGCGTCAATCGGTCAAGCATGCGCTTAGAGGGGTGCTCGTGTTGTTCGCACCCAAAAAAGTGATTGAGCTACGGACGAGATGACCCTATGTCTTCCAAAATAACGAGCTGATATGAATCGGATTACCTGGCTTTTTTGCTAGTTATTGGCTTTGCGACGGTCGCGATGTATTCATTACCCATGGCGGCGCGTGTCAACAAATTTATCAACCAACATTTTTCAATCACTTATGTTAGAACCGCATAATGACAGCACACCACGAATGGTAAGTGGTCGGCGATCTGTGGTAAAGGCTGTAACGTATCGCATATTCATCATCTGTCTTGACTTCGTTACGGTTTACCTTTTCACCGGAGCCGTCCGCATAGCTGTCGGTTTCATGATCGTGAGCAACATATACACGACGATTGTTTACTTAATTCATGAACGCGTATGGGCAAGGATTAGCTGGGGGACATAAATATGCTTATGGCGCTCGGCGATGCGTTATGAAATGGTGCGCCAGCTGGCGGTAACTTATAAATCTGCAGTTAAACGAAAGTGTTACATTACTGAATGATGAGCAATAAGTCTGCTTCCCCGCGGAAATCGCGCCAGCTCGCGAGAGATATTCTGCGCTTGAGTTCATGCGCGGCTGGAGCGGCGATAGGAGTGGGCTTGGTCCTTGAATTTGTCGACCCTCCTTATGCTCCTCTGTTTCTCGCGTCACTCGGCGGCTCAGCAGTTTTTTTATTTGGTCTCACCCGTGCACCGGCAGCACAGCCACGCGCCCTATTCGGAGGCCATATTGGTAGCGCGCTAATCGGTGTTCTTTGCTTAGAGTTTCTCGGGGACGCCCTTTGGGTCTATATTCTTGCGCTAGTTCTGGCGCTGATCTTCATGCTTATAACTAAAACCGTGCATCCGCCTGCGGGAGCAAATCCGCTGATTATGATACACGCGCATCCCGGATTGCTCGCCATATGGCAACCGGTTGCGGTGGGAGTCATTATCCTGGCGCTGGTCGCCATGATCTGGAGTCGCTTGGTTCCCGGCATGATTCACTATCCGCATAATTGGCTCGAAAAGTCCCCACCTTCTATCACCTGGGGTGGTTGGGTTGAATGAAGCTCCCGCAACTGACCCGCCTATTGTCTTAACTCCTTAAAGTTAAGCTTCACTTAACGTTTTTTTGTAATTACAGAGGTCCCATCGGACCCGCGGCAGGTTACGTCATCCGACTTTGCCTTCCTGCGTTTAGCCACTTGTGACATAATCAATTAATCAAAAGAAGGGACCAATTTATGGATGAAAACAAAAGTAAAGCGTTGGCTGCGGCGCTGTCGCAAATAGAAAAACAGTTCGGAAAAGGCTCGGTGATGCGCCTCGGAGAGAGCGAGGTGGCGAAGGACATTCAAGTTGTGTCCACCGGCTCCCTCGGACTGGATATCGCGCTGGGCGTAGGCGGGCTGCCGCGCGGGCGCGTGGTAGAAATTTATGGACCGGAATCCTCTGGAAAGACCACGCTGGCATTGCAGGCGATTGCCGAAATGCAGAAGCTGGGCGGTACTGCGGCATTCATCGATGCCGAGCACGCGCTCGATCCGCAGTACGCCAAGAAACTCGGCGTAAAGGTCGAGGAACTGCTGATTTCGCAGCCTGACAACGGCGAGCAGGCACTGGAAATAGCCGATATGCTGGTACGTTCGGGCTCGGTGGATGTGGTGGTCGTGGACTCGGTCGCAGCGCTTACGCCAAGAGCTGAAATCGAAGGAGAAATGGGCGAGCCGCAGATGGGGCTACAGGCGCGGCTCATGTCACAGGCGCTGCGCAAACTCACCGCCAACATCAAGCGATCCAATACGCTGGTGATTTTCATCAACCAGATCCGCATGAAAATCGGCGTCATGTTCGGCAATCCCGAAACCACCACCGGTGGTAATGCTCTCAAATTCTATGCGTCGGTGCGCATTGACATTCGCCGCATCGGTTCCATCAAGAAAGGCGAGGAGGTAATCGGCAACGAAACCCGAGCCAAGGTGGTAAAAAACAAGGTCGCACCGCCGTTCAAGCAGGCTGACTTCGATATTCTCTACGGAGAGGGAATTTCCCGCGAAGGGGAGATCATTGAGCTCGGCGTAATTCACAAGCTCATCGAAAAATCCGGTGCCTGGTATGCCTACAAGGGGGAAAAAATCGGCCAGGGCAAGGATAGCGCGCGCGATTACCTGAAAGAACATGCCAAGCTGGCGCAGGAAATCGAAGCCAAGATCCGCGCCAATGTCGGCGTGAATGCTCCTCAGAAGCAGGCAGGTGAAAAAAGAGCCCAGCCTGCGTGAGCGAGCATTGCGCTGCTTGGCGCGGCGCGAG
>DASPRI010000064.1:0-3509 GCA_035624535.1 Burkholderiales bacterium | reverse complement strand
TGAAAGATGCGGTCATGTATTTTTCCCCGGGTTTTCCGCAAATGCTGCCGTCGCGATCGATTTTCGTGGGGTAGACCGAAGTGCCGTCGATTTTTATTCCGACCCCGCCGGGAAGATAGCTGCAGCCCTGACCGTCGTACACCACGAACCCCGCCCGATTGAGCAGGTCTGCAAGGCGGACGAGGCCCGATACTGAATACCCGTTGGGATCAATTTCGTCAATCGCACCGTTGCGGATAGCGCGCAGCGGAAATAAATCACTCGCTCCCGCAACATTGCTGTGAGCGTGGTCCGAAACGACGATGATATCCGTGCTGCCGTCCTGACCCAGCTCTTTGAGCTTGGCCCGCAATTGGCCAAGTATCCGGTCGTTGTCGCGGAGCGCGTCGCGGTAATTCGGTCCGCCGACTCCATAAACGTGCTGGGTAGTGTCTGGATTGCGTAGCCAGAACACGGTCAGTTTCGGATTCTTTTTTGGCAGGATGTAGTTGATATAGGTGTCCGCCAGGTATTTGAGGCCGGGCTTGTAAGGGCTGCCGCTTGAGTCAGTCGGATCAAAGGTGACGCCGTCTTTGAGTTTCTTAACGGCTTTAATATCGATCGGGTTCCCGTTATCCGGCGCGAGTGCCAGTGCTCCTGGAGGGAAAGCGTTCGGCGTGGTGGTCGGCAACGAAATGCCCGCGCTTTGGAGTTCTTGCGCCAAGCTTAACGGCAGCACCGTTTTCTCATCGAGCAGCATGCCGCCTCTTTTATAATCCTGGATGTACGCGGCACCCGATTTCCCGACGGCAGCGGTGGTCAAACCGGCTTTTTGTGCTGCGTCAAACAAGGTTCCGACGAGCAACAGGTCGCCTTTCAGGTATTGATTCAAGTCTTCGAGTATCGCGTAATCCTCAGTGAAAACGGGCTGACGGAAATCAACCGGCTTGTTCGCCGCGTCTTTCCCGCTCGCATTCGCTTCCCAGAGCGTGTTTCCGTAGAAGCCGGTGGAGCCGGGAAACCCTCCCGTTGCAAAACTGGCTGCGTTCATCATTGTGAACGTGGGATAAGTCGAGTGATTGTCGGAAAAATCAACCCCGGCTTGGCGCATCTGGTATAGATTCGGCGTGTCCTGAGGATTGACTGAATCGGGCCGTAGCCCATCCCAGACATAAATGATGACTCTCGTTCGCTCGCCCGCCGCCGCGGAATATTTTTCCTCGGTCGCTGCACAGCCTGCAAGAAACAGCAAGGCAATAATTGCCAGCCCAAAAAACGAAATTCGATCAAACTGCTTCACTGGGATGCTCCTCGATTTAATAATTTACTGTTATTAATACTGCGCTTCTCTTAGCCAACTGTGTCAGAACGGTACGTTGAACTTCAAGATAGCTGAAGGTTCAACTCGAGGCAAACTGAGTGTTCCAATTAAAGCGAAAAAGAATATTCGCATCATGTGTCATTGCCATGACAGCAAAAGGCAATGCAGTGTTTTCAGCTTTTCCTCAGCGGATAAAAAATGGTCAGGTCTTCCGGGCAGCCTTTTTCCGGACGGCTTTCTTTTTTGCAGCCTTCTTCTTCTCGGGCTTTTTGGAAACTTTCACCTTTTTCAGCATCTGCTCGGCCAGAAGTACGTCGCTCGAAATCAGGCCGGCGGCCTTTGCAATCGCAAGCTTGGCCGCAACTTCGTTTTCGTTTGGATTTGCGAGGAGCAGCTCTCGAATCGCTTCGCCTATTGCTTTCTCGGCGTTCTGCTTCAGTCGAGCGTGTTCTCTCTTTTTGAGCACGCGCATGATCGCGTCAACAACCGGTCTGATCAGTGCCGCTTCAATCGCCATATTGATTTCCCATGTGAGGCCTATCATTCATAGTGATGGGCACGCGCTGCTTGCTTGGGTCCGGGTTGAGCGAGAGGTTATACAGTGGTCGTCATTCGCAAGAATTCATATGCCCTGCTTCATCACCCTTTCCGTCTTGAGGCAACCGATCGGATCATTGTTTTTCAGCGCGGTTCCGAATGCCTTCTAACACATCCTTGATATACGGCGACATGACCGCGCGAGCCACGGGACGCGCCGCGGCAGACTTGAGCCCCGCGACCTGGTCGGTCGAGACGCGGGCCACATAGATCAGCAGCGTGCCGTCCTTGGTCGGGATCGCCGCGACGACCTGCTGCATCGAGTTGTAATCGTGGCTGGCATAATATGTGCGCTCGACGTTGACATACGCATAGTCTACGAACATGGCCATGCGGTGCGTCAGTATGTAGGTCGGACGGTCAAAGAGTTCGACGTTGAACCAATGAAAAGATTCTTCGAACTTATCGGTCTTAACTTTATCCTTGGCAGCCGGATAGTTCATCAGCACCTCGTGCAAGGCCGGGACGTACTTTTCCAGCCCCGCGCTTTCTTTGGTGGCAAGGAGCAATTCGTCGCGAACAGACCGTTGCGAGTTCTTCCCGCGCTGGTACGGGGCAATGCCTACCAGCCCCTTTGTCCGATAGGCCTGATACCTGGCCAGCAGTTCCTGACGGACGAGCAGCTCCACTTCCTTTACCGGCACAGCCTTGTCTTAACTCGCTGACTTCAGCGCCTGAAAGGCGGAGATCTCCTTGGCATCCAGGTTCAGCGTGCCGCCCGGTTCCGCATCCAGATACCGCTGGGCTTCTTTTTCTGAATTCGGCTGCAGATCCACTGCCGCGAAATCCTCGAGCGTCCCTGCTCCAGGAATCGTGGCGCGCACCTTGAAAGCCTTGACCGATTCTGTATCCTGCGTTTCTCGATACAGCTTGGCGATTTCCTCAGGCTTGGCCTTGATCAGCAGGGCGAGGCCGATCGAGAGCGACCGCTCGGATCCCTCGCTTACAGATCGCTCGACGATCTTGCCTTCCTTCGCACGTTCCAGATCTCCCGTTGTAAATTTTAGGTCTCGGAGAAGCTCATCGACTGGAGGCAACTTAGTTTCGGCTCGGACCGGCGCACTGAACAGCAGGCAAGCACACAGGCTGACGATTGCGGTACCGACGATCCCGGCGCGCCACGCGCCAGGAGTGACAGGGCAAATTTTACTCATGACCATATCTTCTCAATGGTAGCCTACACTTTCCACATTTTGCCTCAACGATCGCGGATCTCTGCAAATGCTGCGCCCAACTAGATATAGACACACCAAAAGGCGTAATTAATTACGTCAAATACCTACGTAATTTTATTATGCTACATGAATCCAGCATCAAAGGGTTTTGGTTTTGTATACCCTGTGAGCTGTCAAGCAGCGAGACAAGGAAAAGTAACCGGCTGCCGCCCTGCCGCCGGCGAACTTTGATTCTCTACTGCGTGTCCTCTTAAAGATTGTTTCATGGATCTTGCTTCAAAGCTTCTTCTCTTTCCTTCGTATATTGATCGTAACTTTTGTGGTTCGGATCGCAGTTGGGTGTTCCCGAACGATCCATGCATTGTTTCTGATACAGCGCCTCGTAGGTGCTGCGCTTGAGCTCATCGGATGTGCAACCGGGCAACGCTAGCAAAAAG
>DASPRI010000105.1:0-14141 GCA_035624535.1 Burkholderiales bacterium | reverse complement strand
CTCGCGCTCTGATTGTGTGGCGTCTTTGTGCTCCACGATGCGCGATACATTGCCGTAAGCATCGCGCACGATGCGTCCATAACCGGACGCGTCATCCAATTCTGCCGTCATTATGGTAAGTCGGTCGGGCTTGAGCATGCGTTTGAGTGTGTCCACGGTAATAAGGGGCACATCGCCGTACAGCACGAGGGTGACACCGCTTTTGTCCAAATGCGGCAGAGCTTTCTTTAGCGCATGCCCAGTGCCCAGTTGCGGCTCTTGTTTGACCCAAATTAGGTCTGCGCCTCGAAACTGCTCATTTCCAGCTCTCATGCCGTGGTTATACACCACGCAAAGTTTCGCGGGCTTCAGCGCGCGCGCGGTGTCCAGCACATGCTGCAACAGCGGCCTACCGGCAAGCTTGTGAAGCACCTTGGGCAAATGCGAATGCATGCGCTTGCCTTTTCCCGCGGCGAGCACGACGATATTTAACATGGTCTTAACAGCAAATTATCGCACAATGAACAGCAGAATTCAGTGGAATCCGATCCTCGCAAGCTTATTGAAGACGTAGCGTTCTAACGCCTGTTTCTGCGCGCTTCCGAGGAACAGGCCGGTTTTGCTTCTGCGCCAGAGAATATCCTCGGCACTCCGCGCCCATTCATGATCGATGAAGTAGTCGACCTCGCGAGCAAACAGACCCGCGCCGAAATTTTCACCAAGCTCGGAAGTATCATGCGCGTCCCCCAGCACGTCTTCGATCAAACTGCCGTGCCGTGACGCGAGCTCTCGCAAAAAAGTACGCGGCAACTTGGGGTAAATTTCTTCCAAGCCGGCCACGAAGCGCTCGAAATCAGCACCTGGGATATTGCCCCCCGGCAAGGGCTGATGCGCAGTCCACGGAGATTTAGCGGGTAAAAGCCACGGCTCAAGATTTTTTAGTGCCGCTTCTGCGAGCTTTCGATAAGTCGTGATTTTGCCGCCATATATCGAAAGCAGCGGTAGGTGCCGCATATCGTCAGTTTCCAGTATGAGCCGGTAATCGCGACTCACGTCGGAAGGATTGGCGCGGCCGTCGTCATACAGCGCGCGCACGCCGCTGTAATGCCACACCACTTCCGATGGGTAAACTGCATCCCTGAAATATCGATTCACCGCCTCGCAAAGATACTCGATCTCGGAATTTGAGGCACTCACCGTTGCCGGGTCGCCCTGGAAAGAAATGTCGGTGGTGCCAATCAAGGTAAATCTATCCTGAAATGGAATGACAAATACCACGCGTTGATCGTAATTCTGCAGCAGGTACGCGTGTTCCCCGGAATACCGCCGCGGTATCACGATGTGGCTGCCTTTTACCAGACGAACATTGTGTTCGGTCCGCTGCTCAATGACATCATCAAACAACGAGCGAACCCAAGGGCCCGCCGCGTTAATTAAGGCTTTGGCCCTCACTTCAATGCATTCGTTGCCCTGTTCAAGCCTCGCTTGCCAAAATTTCCCGTCCCTCCTCGCGGATACGCAGCGTGTGCGCGGTAGAACGCGTGCACCCAGCTTTTGTGCGCCAAGCATGTTGGCGATCACCAGCCTAGCGTCGTCCACCCGGCAATCGCTGTATACAAAGCCATGCGCAAATTCGCGTTTTAATGCCTTACCGTACTCGCTTTGGTGCAGATCGATCGCACGAGACGCGGAAAACTGGCGCGTACCTCCTAGGTGGTCGTAGAGCCACAGCCCCAGACCTAACATCCACGCCGACCGAGTATTTCTAGCGCAGGGCAGAACAAAGTCCAATGGGAAAATGAGGTGTGGCGCGCTTTTTAGCAATACTTCGCGCTCGCTCAATGCTTCCTTTACCAAGCGGAAGGCGTATTTTTCGAGGTAGCGCAATCCACCGTGGATCAGCTTGCTGCTCGCCGAACTAGTGGCGCCGCCCAGATCGCCCTGTTCGCAGACCAGAACGGCCAGATCTCGGCCCGCAGCGTCGCGCGCGATGCCGGCGCCGTTAATGCCGCCACCGATGATTAGTAGGTCAATCGTCTCCTGCGCCATGCCTGCGAAGTCTGCACGAAAGGCCGACGGGATTGCCTTTGCAGTCTTAACCAGGAGACAATTGCTAGCAAACTACTTCTTGCGCAGCTTGCGAATGGCGGCAAGCTGGGCGGCGAGAGTAGCCACCTCGGCCTCGACCAACGCCACTTCTTGCTTACCCTTGGCGCTAGCCCGAGCTTCCTCAGCTCGTTTTATCGCTTCTTGCGCCTTGGCTTCGTCCAGATCCTTGCCGCGGATTGCGGTATCCGTAAGCACAGTGACCAGCCGCGGCTGCACTTCGAGAATGCCTCCCGCCACAAATATCAGGGTTTCCTCTTCCTGGTTCGGCAGCTTGATGCGCACGGTGCCCGGTTTGATGCGCGTCATCAACGGCGTGTGATGAGGATAGATGCCGAGCTCGCCCATTTCGCCGGGAAGCACCATGAATTCCGCCTCGCCCGCAAAGATGAATTCTTCGGCGCTGACCACGTCTACGTGTACGGTGTGAGCCATCGCGGGTTCCTCTTGAGCAACAAGCTATGAATGGCGCAAGCGCATTTTTACGCTTGAGTGGCTTTTGTTTTCACTGCAAGGTCTTCGCCTTCTCGACTGCTTCTTCGATAGTGCCCACCATGTAAAACGCCTGCTCGGGCAATTGGTCATATTCGCCAGCGACGATGCCTTTGAAACCCTTGATGGTATCTTTCAATGTGACGAATTTGCCTTTCTGGCCCGTAAAGACCTCCGCCACGCTGAAGGGTTGCGACAAGAAGCGCTGGATCTTGCGGGCACGCGCCACGACCAGCTTGTCCTCGGGAGAAAGTTCGTCCATGCCTAGAATCGCAATGATGTCCCGCAACTCTTTGTAACGCTGCAGCGTCGCTTGAACCGATCGCGCTGTATTATAGTGCTCCTCGCCAATCACCTTGGGATCCATCTGGCGCGACGTGGAATCCAGCGGGTCCACTGCCGGATAAATTCCGAGCGAGGCGATATCGCGGGACAGCACCACGGTTGAATCGAGGTGCCCAAAAGTGGTAGCGGGGGACGGATCGGTCAGGTCGTCAGCCGGCACATAAATCGCCTGAATCGAAGTGATCGAACCGGTTTTGGTGGAAGTGATCCGTTCCTGCAATCGGCCCATTTCTTCAGCGAGGGTCGGCTGGTAGCCCACCGCCGAAGGCATGCGGCCAAGCAGCGCCGATACTTCAACTCCTGCCAGGGTAAAGCGATAAATGTTGTCGATGAATAGCAGCACGTCGCGACCTTCGTCGCGGAAAGCTTCAGCCATGGTGAGACCGCTTAATCCGACTCGCAAACGATTGCCCGGCGGCTCATTCATTTGCCCGAACACCATCGCCACCTTTGACTCGGGAAGATTATCGAGCTTGATTACCCCAGCTTCTATCATTTCGTGGTAAAAGTCGTTGCCCTCGCGGGTTCGCTCGCCCACGCCCGCGAAAACCGAGAGACCCGCGCGCGCCTTGGCAATGTTATTGATCAGCTCCAACATGTTGACTGTTTTGCCAACACCTGCGCCGCCGAACAATCCCACCTTGCCGCCCTTGGCAAACGGGCACACCAGGTCCATGACCTTGATCCCGGTTTCCAGCAATTCCTGAGTCGCGGACAGCTGTTCAAAAGTCGGTGCCTCCTGGTGAATCGGGCGCCTCTCATCGCATTTTATGGGGCCGCCTTCGTCGATCGGGCGACCCAGCACGTCCATGATGCGGCCGAGCGTACCGTGTCCGATCGGTACGGTTATTGGACCTCCCGTATTTTGCACCTTCATGCCGCGCCGCAACCCTTCTGAGGAACCCAGCGCAATGGTGCGCACAATACCGTCCCCCAATTGTTGTTGCACTTCCAAGGTAAGATCGATCTTCAATTGCGGATCGAGAGTGAGCGCGTCATAGATATGGGGCAATTCCTCACGCGCGAATTCCACGTCGATCACCGCGCCAATGCACTGTACGATTTTGCCTTCACTCATAGTCTTCATCCTAAAAATTCAAATTCGGTTTGTGGCGGGACTGCCGAGAAAGCAAAGACATTTTTTTATGAACTGCCCGTCCAGCAGCATGAATTGCGTCGCGCGCGTAGATAAAGCTCATACCGCCGCCGCGCCTGGACAATTTGGTCTCGCCTTAACGTGCGCCCGTCGCACATTAGTCTCGCCCGATCGTTTTAGGCGGCGCGTCATACTGCCGCCGCGCCGCCCACGATCTCAGACAACTCCTTGGTAATCGCCGCTTGGCGCGATTTGTTGTAGACCAGGACTAGTTCGTCTATCACCTTGCCCGCGTTGTCGGAAGCCGCTTTCATCGCCACCATGCGCGCGGACTGCTCGCATGCCATGTTTTCACATACACTCTGGTAAACCAGCATTTCGATATAGCGCTTCAGGACCTCGTCCAATACGTATTTCGCGTCAGGCTCGTAAATGTAATCCCACCTGCCCTCCGGCGCGCCCAGTCTTTCGCCCGAGAACGGCAGCAATTGCTCCATCACCGGCTCCTGCTTCATGGTGTTAATGAAGCGGCTGTAAAAAACCATCAAGCGTCCAAAACGGTCTTGAGTGTAGCCATCGAGCATTACCTTCACAGCGCCGATGAGTTTTTCCATATGTGGTCGGTCGCCAAGACCGACGACCTGGGAAACGATATTCGCGCCCAGGCGAATCATGAAGCCAAGGCCTTTGTTGCCAATGCAACACACCTCGAATTGTTCGCCTTGTGCTTCCCACTCTTTCATCTTGCTGTGGACCAGCCTCAACAAATTGGTGTTGAGCGCCCCGCACAGGCCTTTGTCGGTGGTAACCAGGATGATGCCCAATTTTTTCACGACCGGGCGCTCAACCAGAAACGGGTGGCGGTATTCCGGACTGGCATGAGAAAGGTGCGCCGCAATGTTGCGGATTTTCTCGCCGTAAGGACGGGCTTGCCGCATGCGGTCCTGTGCTCTGCGCATTTTCGAGGCGGCGACCATTTCCATCGCCTTGGTGATTTTGCGCGTGTTCTGTACGCTCTTAATTTTAGTTCTGATTTCTTTTGATCCGGACATTTATTAACTCTCAATGCGTCGTCAAGCGTCGCGCAAACAGCGATTCGGCACGATTCAATAAACTGCGTTCTTTTTGAAGTCCTGCGTAGCTTGATGCAGTTTTTCTTCGTCTTCCTTGGTCAGGTCCTTGGTTGACTCGATGCGGTTCACCAAATCACTGTACTTGGTCTTGAAGTAATCGCGCATTGCGCGCTCTGCGGCAAGCGCTTTCTTCACGTCGATGTCGTCGAAATAACCGTTGTTCACGGCAAATAGTGTCAACGCCATTTCTGATACCTGTAGCGGCTCGTACTGCGGTTGTTTCATCAGTTCGGTCACCATGCGGCCACGCTCCAGCTGCTTGCGCGTCGCCTCATCCAAATCGGAAGCAAACTGGGCAAAAGCTGCCAACTCGCGGTATTGCGCCAGGGAAAGACGCACCCCACCCCCCAACTTTTTTATCACCTTGGTCTGCGCCGCACCGCCCACCCGCGAGACCGAGATGCCGGCATTGATCGCGGGACGAATGCCGGCATTGAATAGATCGGTTTCCAAGAAAATTTGGCCGTCGGTGATCGAAATCACGTTGGTCGGAACGAACGCCGTGACGTCGCCGGCCTGCGTCTCGATGATTGGTAACGCGGTGAGCGAACCGGTCTTGCCCTTTACCTTGCCGTTGGTGCTGCGCTCGATGTATTCCTCGTCCACCCGAGCAGCGCGCTCCAACAGGCGCGAATGCAGGTAGAACACGTCGCCGGGGTAAGCTTCGCGTCCCGGGGGACGGCGCAGCAGCAGCGAAATCTGGCGATAGGCCCAGGCCTGCTTGGTCAGGTCATCATAAATGATTAAGGCATCCTGGCCATTGTCGCGGAAATACTCGCCCATACTACAGCCGGAATACGGTGCAATATACTGCATTGCTGCGGACTCGGATGCGGAAGCTGCCACTACGATGGTATAAGCCATTGCTCCAAATTGTTCCAGCTTTCTCACGACGTTGGCAATGCTGGAAGCCTTTTGTCCTATTGCGACATAAATGCAGATGAGGTCCTTGCCTTTTTGATTGATGATCGTGTCCACTGCCACTGCGGTCTTGCCCGTCTGGCGGTCGCCTATGATGAGTTCGCGCTGTCCGCGGCCAATCGGCACCATGGAGTCGATTGCTTTCAAGCCGGTTTGAACCGGCTGCGAAACTGACTTGCGCCAAAATACGCCTGGCGCGATTTTCTCAATGGGCGCAGTCTGCTTGGCTTGAACCGGGCCTTTGCCGTCTATCGGCTGGCCAAGCGAATTCACAACGCGCCCGATCAGCGCTTCACCGATCGGGACTTCCAGAATGCGGCCGGTGCACTTTACCGTGTCTCCTTCGGTGATGTGTTCATACTCGCCCAGCACCACCGCCCCTACCGAGTCGCGTTCCAGATTAAGAGCGAGTCCGAACGTGTTCTTGGGAAACTCGAGCATTTCGCCCTGCATCACGTCGGAAAGGCCGTGAACCCGGCAAATCCCGTCGGTTACCGAAATAACAGTACCCTGCGTGCGCGATTCCGCGGATATTGCGAGACTCTCTATCCGGTTTTTTATCAGTTCACTGATTTCCGAGGGATTGATTTGCATTTCTGCTCCTAAAATTGATTCGCTTGTGGGTTCACACCGTCAATGCGGCGCGCATCGCTTCCAGTTTTCCGCGGACTGTGGCATCAAGAACGTGGTCGCCTACCGTGATTTTAATTCCGCCTATCAATTCCGGTTCAACGCCAAGCTTCGTGACAATATTGCGCTGGTACCTGCGTTTGAGACGCTGCACCAGTTCGGTTTCCTGTTCCTTGCTTAGCGGAAACGCCGACTCGATATTTACTTCCAGCACGCCTTCCTGCTCCACCTTGAGCGCCTCGAACAATTCGCGGATTTCCGGCAGCAAGCCAAGGCGATCGTTGATCGCAAGTAACTGCACAAGATTCCTGCCTGCGCCGTTGAGTTTTTCTCCACAAATGCCTAACAACACGTTCGCGACTCGCCCCGCACTCACATTTGGGTCGCTGACGTAAGCGGCTACGCGCGCATCTTTCAGCACCATGTCCAGGAGAGATAGCATTGCTGCCCATTCGGAAAGAGTGCGAGTTTCTTTAGCCAGCTTGAATATGGCCTCGGCGTACGGTCGCGCAATGGTGACGTTCTCCGCCATGCTGTCTCCTAAATTTCCTTCTCTATGGATTTCAAGAGTTCCGCATGCACCTTGGCATCTACTTCGCGGCGCAGGATTTTCTCTGCGCCGGCCACTGCCAATGCTGAAACCTGGCTGCGCAGTGCTTCTTTCGCCCGGCTCACTTCCTGGCTGATTTCCGCTTTGGCACCCGCGATAATGCGATCGCCCTCGCCCTTGGCAGCCTGCTTGGCTTCCTCAACGATTTCCAGACTGCGTTTCTCCGCCTGCGCAATGATTTCGGAGACCTGGTGCTTGCCTTCGCGCAGAATGTCCGCCGAACGTTTGGTTGCCAACTCCAGCTCGTGCTTGCCGCGCTCCGCTGCGGCGAGACCATCAGCAATACGCTTGCTGCGCTCCCCCATGATGCGTGTCAAGGGGCCCCAGAGAAAGCGGTGAATGAACCAAACCAAAACCGCAAAGGTAATCATTTGACCGATCAATGTGGCCGTGACATTCACGTCTAAACTCCTATTTTCGCGCGCTCGGTAACTGCTGCTGGAACGACTGCCAGACTAGCCCCCGGCCGCCTTGACCGCGCTCAGCGCGGCGCCGAGGAACGGATTGGCAAAGGTAAAATACATGGCAAAAGCTAGCACAATAAACGGGAATGACTCCATCAGGCCCGCAGTAATAAACATCTGTATGCGCAGTACCGGAAGCATTTCCGGCTGACGCGCGATACCTTCCATGTATTTTGCGCAGATCAAACCCCAGCCCAACGCGGAGCCTAATCCCGCGGCAGCTAAAATGATGCCAACGCCCACTGCGGTATAGGCGTAAATCATGCCGACCAGATTAATCATGCCTGCTTCCATGCTTTCTCTCCCTATAAATTACGGCAAAAAATGATTGCGGTTCTACACACTCAATGCGCCTCATCCGAACTTTGCTGGGCCAACGCAATGTACATGATGGTCAAAATCATAAAAATAAAAGCCTGCAGGGTGACGATCAGTATATGAAAAATCGCCCACAAAGTACCCGGCACCCAAAGTATCCACCACGGCAGCAACGCTATCAGCAGAAAGACCAGTTCGCCCGCGAACATGTTGCCAAACAAACGCAATCCCATACTCAAGGGCTTGGCAAGTTCTTCCAAGGCAGTCATTACGATATTGATCGGCATGAGCCATTTCCCAAAAGGATGGAACAGAAATCCCTTCAAATAACCCCCCAGCCCTTTGGTCTTGATATTGTAGAAGACAATCAGCATGAACACTGAAATTGACATGCCCAGCGTGGTGTAAGGATCGCTGGTGGGCACCACCTTGAGATGATGAATTCCCAACAATTCAGCGCCCTTGGGCAGCAGGTCCACCGGAAGTAGATCCATGGCGTTCATTAAAAACACCCAAAGGAATACGGTGAGCGCGAGAGGCCCAATTAGAGGATCGGGTTTAGGAAAAGCAGTTTTTATTTGAGCTTCCACGAATTCCAGAATCGCTTCCAAAACGTTTTGCGCACCGCGCGGATTATCAAGACTCAAACGCCGTCCGATACGCCAGCTTAGGAAAACAAGAAAACCGCCGAGCAGCCAGCCAAATACCAATGTATCAACGTTAAATCTCCAGAATCCCTCACCAACTTGCAGGTTGGTCAGGTGATGCTGAATGTATTCGACTGGATTGGGTTTCCCTACTTCGGTCATTTTTTAATCCGTATCATGCTCGCGGATGCCGTGTAATTCCCAGAACAATTGCGAAACCCAGTTGCGCAAGAGCAAACGCAACAATTAAAGGAATGGGGGCGAGTTTGAGCCAGCCTATTCCGACCGCCAACAGCGCCAAGGTCACGATAAACCTCGGTAGCACGCCAGCGAACAAGGTCAGTTGATTGATGGAATTGCCTTGCTGGTTGACTTCCGGGATACGCGAAATGCGCCGTCCCAGCAGCCAAGTACTGATTAAAGCAACGCCTCCACCGTAACTTGCCGCCACAGCTTGCGCGCTTCCCAGAAACGCAAACGCGATCGCGGCAGTCATGAACGTGATGGCAACTTGGCTCAGCAGAACGCTACGGATGCCCTGACTCAGAATTTCCCCAGCATGACTCATTTGATTTTTTGCAGTAGGCCTAAGGGATTACGGGACTATGCAGAAAGCTGCTGCACTGCGCAATTTTGGAAGTTTAACTGCTGCGCCTCGAGGCGGTCAAGCTTGGAAACCGTCTCGAGCGCTCACCTCCGGACAGCGGCGAGAGTAGCGTGGCTTCGGCTATTTGCTTTCCGTCTCGATTTCCCTATTATTTTCTTCCGCCTTCTTTGCGAGCTCCTGTTCGACGCTCGCCGCCTTACTCAGTGTTTGCCCCGCTTGCCGCAATCGCGCTGCAGGAAGTTTTTCTGTTTCTTTGACCTTTTCTTTGGAAAGATTTTCTGCGCTCGAGGTGGCGCCTTTTTCCTGTTCCTGGCCACAGCCTAATATCAGGATGCTGCCAAACACCGCGCAAAAGGATCTCAAGACCTTAGCCGCTCGCATGCCGTGTTCGGCGTTTTTGTGCACGTATCAATGCTTGCGTAATTTGCCGATCAGGCCGTCCAGTTGGTCAAGACTGGAATAGTCGATGATCAATTTGCCGGTACCGCGCCTTCCCGGCCTGATCTTCACCGTGGTGCCTAGTTTGTCCGAAAGCTCTTCTTGCAGCCGAGCAAGGTCCCGGTCCGGTTTTCCGAGCTTTTTGTGAACCGGTTTTTCTTGCTCCTTGGCAAGCCTCTCGGTTTGCCGCACTGAAAGTCCCTTTTGCGCCACCAAGTTCGCCAGCTGGATTTGTTTTGCGGTGCTCATGCCCAGGAGTGCCCGCGCGTGCCCCATATCGATCTTGCCTTCCAACAGGAGTTGCTGCACCGGTGCGGCCAGATTAATCAAGCGCAGCAGGTTGGTGACCGCAGCGCGCGAGCGGCCCACAGCTTCGGCCGCGCTCTGGTGGGTCATCTTGAATTCGCTAATCAGCAGTTGGATGCCATTGGCTTCTTCGAGAGGATTCAAGTTTTCCCGCTGAATGTTTTCAATGAGCGCCATCGCTAAGGCAGATTCACTCGGCACCTGTCTCACCAAAGCGGGCACGTGCGTAAGTCCAGCCATCTGCGCCGCGCGCCAGCGGCGCTCTCCGGCGATCATTTCATAGCGGCCCTTTGCCAGCGGCCGCACCAGTATCGGTTGCATGACTCCCTGCGCTTTGATCGACTCGGCAAGTTCCGCAAGTGATTCTGCGTCCATGCGAGTACGCGGCTGGTATTTGCCGGTCTGGATTTGCCCGATAGCCAACGTGGCAAGCTGCTCGATCGCCTCTTGTTCCTCGTTTTCTCTAGCGAGTAGCGCGTCCAGGCCTCGCCCTAGTCCCTTGATTTTCACTCCTGTTTCCCCGTCATGCCGCAGCCGACTGTAAGCCGGTGCGGTTCAAGATTTCGCCGGCCAATTCCAAATATGCCTGCGCACCCTTGGATGTTCTATCGTAGCGGATTGCCGGCAGCCCGTGACTCGGCGCTTCGGCAAGGCGGATATTGCGCGGAATAATAGTGTCGTAAACCTTGTCGCCAAAATGCTGCTTCAACTGGTCTGAAACCTGCTGCGCCAGGATATTTCGTGCGTCAAACATGGTGCGCAGCAAGCCTTCGATTTGCAGCGTCGGATTAAGGTTGGCGCGCACTTTCTTGATGGTCGAGACCAGATCGCTAAGTCCCTCAAGCGCGTAATACTCGCACTGCATCGGAATCATCACCGCGTCCGCGGCGCACAGAGCGTTTAGCGTCAGCAGGTTTAGCGCCGGCGGGCAATCAATGAAAATGAAGTCGTAATTATTCTGAATATCATGCAACGCCTGTTTGAGACGCGTTTCGCGGTTTGGCAGTTCCACCAGTTCAACTTCTGCGCCGGCAAGCTCGCGGTTTGCAGGAATCAAATCAAAGCCGCCGGTCTCCGATGTCCGCCGTACCTCGCCAATGGCAGCGCTTCCCAGCAGCACCTGGTATATGGTGCGTTGCAGTTCGCGCTTGTCTATGCCGCTACCCATGGTGGCATTGCCCTGCGGATCCATGTCGATCAGCAGCACCTTGCGACCGGTCGACGCCAGGCTGGCCGCGAGATTTACGCCGGTAGTGGTCTTGCCTACCCCGCCTTTCTGATTTGTTATCGCAAGAATTTTAGCCATGAGTGCAAGATCTACGCTTTGACCATTACCAGGTGACGTTGCACCTTGTGCCCCGGAATCTTCAGCGGGATTACCCGTTCCAAGTGATACCCGTCCGGCAATTGGGCGATTTCTTCGTGGGGGTAGATCCCCTTCATCGCCGCAAACCTACCGCCTTGCCTCAGCAAATGCTTCGAAAGAGCCACAAATTCGGGCAGGTCCGAGAATGCGCGGGAAATTATCAGCTCGAATTTCTGCTCTGGAAACCAGGTCTCCACGCGCTCACAGCACACGGTAACATTGGCAAGTTTTAATTCTATCGCTACTTGCTTCAAAAATGCGGCTTTCTTGTGACTGCTATCCAGCAAGGTTACGCGCCAATCGTCCCGTGCGATTGCCATCGGTATTCCCGGCAACCCGGCCCCGCTGCCTACGTCGAGAATGTGGTGCGCCTGGATGTGAGCCACCACCGCCAAGGAGTCAAGCAGGTGATGGCTGATCATCTTTTGCGGTTCGCGCAGCGCAGTAAGGTTATAAACCTTATTCCATTTCTGCAGTAGCGCTAGATAATCGAGCAGGCTGCGCAACTGGGGGCGCGAAATCTTAAGCCTCAAGGCGCTTACGCCTTGCTGCAACTCACTCGCGACGCTCATGCGGTCTTTTTATGCTTGGCTGGAAATCCGCGCTTCAAATGAACCAGCAATAGCGAAATCGCGGCGGGCGTCACTCCGGAAATACGCGTTGCCTGACCCAATGTTTCCGGTTTATGCTGGTTTAGCTTCTGCTGCGCTTCAACCGAAAGTCCGCGAACGCTCCGGTAATCCAGATCCAGAGGCAATCGCGTGCTTTCATAATTCTTGCGGCGCGCTACTTCTTCACGCTGACGCTCGATATAGCCTTGGTACTTAGTCTGGACTTCTACCTGCTCGGCGATTTTTTCGTCATCGACAGCCGGGCCCGCGCCAGGAATGCTCATGAGCCAGGCGTAAGTCACCTCGGGCCGGCGCAACAATTCCGCCAGCGAATAGTCACGTTCCATGGTGTTTCCCAGAAAATATTTCTCTTCGCTTTGCGGGATTAGCTTAGGATTGATCCAGGTGGTTTTCAGCCGTTCCAGTTCGCGCATTATCCCATCGCGTCTTTTGTCAAAATGCTCCCAGCGCGCGTCGTCCACAACACCGAGTCGTCTGCCGATTTCCGTGAGCCGCAGATCCGCGTTGTCTTCACGCAATTGCAATCGGTACTCGGCGCGGCTGGTAAACATTCGGTAGGGCTCGCTTACACCGCGCGTAATCAGATCATCCACGAGCACGCCGAGGTAGGCTTCGTTGCGGCGCGGGGACCAGGGCTCCTTGTCCTGCACTCTCAGTCCGGCGTTCATTCCCGCAAGCAATCCTTGCGCGGCCGCTTCTTCGTACCCGGTTGTGCCGTTGATCTGCCCGGCGAAAAACAGGTTATGAATGGATTTGGTTTCCAGCGAGCTCTTGAGTCCGCGCGGGTCGAAATAATCGTACTCGATGGCGTAGCCAGGGCGGGTAAGATGCGCGTTTTCCAGACCCTTGATCGAGCGCACCATGGCGATTTGTACGTCGAAAGGCAGACTCGTAGAAATGCCGTTTGGATAAACTTCATTCACGGTCAGGCCTTCCGGCTCGAGGAAAATCTGATGCGATAATTTTCCCGCAAAACGGTGAATCTTATCCTCGATCGACGGACAATAACGCGGCCCTATACCCTCGATGACTCCAGTGAACATCGGGGAACGATCCAGCCCGCCACGGATGATTTCGTGGGTGCGCGGATTGGTGTGCGTAATCCAGCAGGGTAATTGTCGAGGGTGCATGTCCGCTCCGCCGACGAACGAAAACACGGGCACCGGCTCATCGCCTAACTGCAGCTCCATAACCGAATAATCTATGCTTCGCCCGTCAATCCGCGGCGGAGTGCCGGTTTTGAGCCTGCCCACCGGAAGTTTGAGTTCCCGCAACCTCGCTGCGAGGCTAATTGCCGGCGGATCACCCGCACGTCCACCTTGATAATTGGACAATCCGACGTGGATCAGGCCAGACAGAAAAGTGCCGGTGGTCAGCACTACGGCGCGCGCGCCAAAACGCGTGCCTAATTGCGTCACCACTCCCGCGACCCGGTCGCCTTCCAAAATCAAGTCATCCACCGCTTGCTGAAACAGCCAAAGATTTGTCTGATTTTCCAGCAGGCGCCGGATAGCCTGCTTATAGAGCACGCGGTCTGCCTGGGCGCGGGTCGCGCGTACTGCCGGCCCTTTGCTGGAGTTCAGAATCCTAAACTGGATACCCGCTTCATCGGTAGCGAGCGCCATTGCGCCACCCAAGGCGTCGATTTCTTTGACCAGATGCCCTTTGCCGATACCGCCTATCGAAGGATTGCAGGACATTTGTCCCAGCGTCTCTATGCTGTGGGTCAACAAGAGTGTTTTTTGCCCCATGCGCGCGCTGGCCAATGCGGCTTCGGTGCCGGCGTGGCCACCGCCTACCACAATTACATCAAATCGCGTTGGAAAGTTCATACTTTGGCTGTCTGTAGAGAGGCGTCATGATACGCCAAATCGGCTTGCTTGACAGCGGGTCCGGGACACTCAAAATAATCTTAACGGCACCCCAAAGATTATCGCAGCAACGTATCGTAGCCGAACTTCAGGATCAGCGCGCCGACCACTAGCAGAAAGAGTAGTCGCACAAATGCTGTGCCGTGCCGAAGCGCGAGCCGCGTCCCGAGCAGCGATCCT
>DASPRI010000103.1:0-5440 GCA_035624535.1 Burkholderiales bacterium | reverse complement strand
GAGCGCGGGCTAAAAAGTGCGTCTATCGTTGTCGCCCTCGCAGCAGTTGCGAAAGGCATCGACCGCCGCGAGGAAACCACGGTGTTGGCTGAAGAGATGCTCCGCCAGAATACGTCATCTGACGACGAAAGACGACAGCTGCATTTCGCGGCTGGCAAGCTTTATGACGAGCTGGAACGCTATCCGGAGGCATTCGAGCATTTTCGTCAGGCCAATGCATCGTATCGCGGGCGCTTCGTGCGTGAAGAGCACGGAAAAATGGTGAATGACGCCATTGCGCTTTTTCAGCCGGAACGCATGCGTAACATGCCAAGAGCAAAGATAACGTCGGACCGGCCGGTTTTCATCGTCGGTATGCCACGATCCGGCACCAGCCTAGTCGAACAGATCCTCGCCAGCCACCCTCATATCTTCGGGGCGGGGGAACTCAACGATATCAATCAATACGCCAACGGCATGCAGGCCCGTCTTGGCGCCGCGGTCCCCTATCCGGCTTGCCTCGGTTGGGTCACCCAAACCGTGCTGAATGGACTGGCGCAGCAGTATCTGGATCGGCTGCTTGCCATGGACAAAACGGCGGTGCGCGTGACCGACAAGATGCCCCACAATTTCCTCCATCTGGGCATGATCGCGATGCTATTCCCGGGTGCGCGTGTCATCCACACCATGCGCGATCCGATGGATACCTGCCTCTCCATCTATTTCCAGCAGTTCAACGAACTTCATCCTTACGCGCACAATCTTTCCGATCTCGGTTATTACTATCGGTCTTACGAAAAGCTGATGACACACTGGCGCTCCGTGCTGGATCTGCCTCTGCTCGAGGTCCGATATGAGGAACTGGTCGCCGAACCCCGCGTCTGGATTCCGAGGCTGGTGGAGTTCTGCGGTGTGGAATGGAACGATCGATGCCTGCAGTTTCACGAAACAAAGCGCGCGGTCAACACACCGAGCACCGAGCAGGTTCGCGAACCCATGTATTCCAGGTCTGTAGGCCGGTGGCGGCACTACGAAGCGCAGTTAGATCCGCTCAAGATCGCGCTCGAGCAACAAGTTTAACTATCCATACTCTCCAAACCATGAAAAATTTCCTCGGAGGCTATCGTTCGAATTTCCTTGATGGAAAGTAATAGCGCCACCCACGGAGCAAGGCCGATGATGCCGCGCTTCAGGCGATGGTAAAACGATTGTAAAGGGATCGGGCTGATTTTATTTTACATTTCCTGCGTAGTGCCGCGGCCCTCAGTAAACGTTTGGCACATCCCGTGTGCCAAACGCCCTCGGGACTCGCGGCGTGTCGTTTGGCCGCGACCGTCCTGCGGCTGAGAGGCGCCACCGTGACTCTACGCCGGGGTTCCCCTACCCGGGTTATCGCGGGCTCTTCGCCAGCGCTCCGCTTTCCCTGGCTCATCGAATGCAATAGTGAAAGAAATAGGCAACCAGGGTTCGTCCTTCCATGTTATAACCGCTGCGGAGTCTGTAAGCGCCACTTGTCACAGAAGGCTGCTGCCGCCTCCGTAAAGTTAGGTTCGTGTACCATTTGACCATTCGCGCGGTAGGTATCCAGAATGTTTGCGATAATTGTCAACCTGTTTGCAAGCGTCAGTGCGCAGGCTTCGCCGGATTTGAAGTCAATATGCTTACGTCCCGAAGCGTCGAAGGTTCTTGCCAAAAGCGGTTGGTCAGCGGAAATATAATAAATGCCGATACTGATTCTTGGATGCGTGGCCCATTCCGTGGATCGGCTTCCCCAATGCAACAGATAAGGGACCCAACCGAGTAGCGACCCGGCGCGCGCGGGAAGTGCGCGGAAATTGCTGATGTCCGTCTGCTGCCCTAGCGCCTGCATCGCAGCCGAGCTCTCTCCACGAAGATACCCCTGGAACACTGGATCGTAGGGTCGGGGCAAGACGTAGATGCAGGAATTGTGCGTCGTCGCGTCCGTGAACGGAATCCAAACCGTGCACATGCGTGGTCGCCCATCCGGCCGAAGGTAGGAGACGGCCTGAAATTTGGCATCACGATGAGGAGCCCAACCTCGATTGTTGCTGCCCGGTGAAATATGCCAGAGCCAGAAATCCGGGGGCAGAATATATTCCGGGTCCAGGATGGGTGCCAGCGTGTTCCGCAACCTGAAAAGCAGGTGCCACAGCTCGTCATAGACGGCGGCGAAAACAGGCAAAATCCCATTGGCATGCAGTTTACCGACCAATGCTGCGATGGGACGCAAATCCGATTCCGGAATGACAGGTTCTGTCTGAAAATAACCCTCAGACTGTATTTGGCGGACCACACGTTCCGCTTCCTGCGATGACAAACGATATTCGCCGTCAACCTGCTGAAACGGCCTGTCGGTCATCGCGAAGTCGGGCGCCAAGGATTTCCAGAAGCGCTCGCTTTCGAGCTCGGCTCGCGTGATTGAATTAACTTGAATTTGCATTAGCGGATATGGCCTGAAGTGTAAACTGAAAACAGCACTTTACCAGTCGAACAGGTGGCTAGGCTTATTTCTTAAAGCAACCTCACGATCGTCAAGAGGCATTGACTATACCTGAGGCCGGGCTTGCCATCTGCAGTGCTGCATTATCATGCATTTGTATGATAAGAATCGCCAACGGATGCCAATAATTCGCGGGCTAACGCTGTCCCGAGGCGCCTGTCGTGTTCCATGAGGCAATGTACAGACACATCTGGGCACCCGTACATTAACGCCAAAATTGCCTGTTTCAGGAGTTGATCAGAGGAAAACGCATGCAATTGCATTGGATCTTTGAAAAAAGCGCATCACTCCACATATGCAGACTCGGGAAATTCTGGTAATTATTCATAAATTGCTGGTTTGAATATGTTCCAGTCACAGTTATATCACATTGACCATGGCCACAGAGAATTCCCAATCCCACGCAAAAAAATTGCAGGCTGATCAACTGGCGCGGGAAAATCGGCTTGAAGAAGCGCGGACGCTTTATGTGGAAATTTGCCGCACTGACCAATCTGACGCAGAAGCGTGGATCAATCTGAGCACGATCAGCCGCCGTCTGGGCCATTTCCAGGAGGCAGAAACATGCGCACACCAGGCCGTCAGTCTCCGACCGGTACTTGCCCTTTCCCACTATGCACTGGCAACGGCTTTGTACAGCCAAGGAAAAATAGAGGAAGCAATCGTAAGCTTCCGCGATACCATCCAATCCAAGCCAGAGATTCCGCGCGCCCACTATCTATTGGGTAATGTAATGTACAGCAAGGGCCTCTTGGATGAGGCACTGGCCAGTTATCGCCAAGCTGTCACCCTGCAGCCTAATTTTTTTGAGGCCCTGAACAACCTGGGCGGTTTGCTCACAAGTCTCCATCTGCTCGACGAAGCCGAGAAGGTGTTGCGGCAGGCATTAGCAGTTCAGCCTGATTCGCCGGAGGCGCTTACCAATCTGGCTTGTGTGGCTGAACAGTCGGGTCAGGTTGATGAGTCCCTGACGCTTCTTCAACGCGCCTTGCGCATTCGCCCCGATGCTGTCGATGTACTGGCCAGATTGGCCGAATTGCTGGAAAGATTGGGAAGACTGGATGAGGCCAGGAAATACATCGAACGCGGCTTGGTATTGAATAACACGCATCCGGTTCTGATACTGGCGGCGGCCAAGGTGGCTAGAAATGAGGGTCGCACCAAAGATGCGGTTACGCTGCTGGAAGCCGTTGACGTGCGCGGCTTGGATCACAGCATTTCGGCAGAGATCCAGGTGTTGCTTGGCCAGCTTTATGACAGACTCGGCGAGCCGGGCCGCGCTTTCCCCTTGTTTGTCGAAGGCAAACGCCAACTGGCGCTGTCGACCCAATCCGGTGAAAACGCGAATCACTATCTGAAAAAGATTGAGTCTGCCGATCGTTATCTCACCAAGCGATTGGCGGGTTCTGTCGGTTGTGAAGATGGCGCCACCGACGAAGATCCCGTCTTCCTCGTGGGCTTCCCCCGTTCAGGCACTACCTTGCTGGAGCAGGTTCTCGACTCTCATCCGAGCTTGCAGGCGCTGGAAGAAAAACCTGCTGTGGATATTATGGAACAAGTCTTCCTTGACTGGGCTGGAGACAAGGAGGACGCCCTTGCGGAACTTGACCCGGGGCAGATAGCTCATCTACGGCGGGTGTATTTCGCGGAAGTCGCGCGCCACGTAAAACTTGGTCGCGGGGCGAAGCTTGTGGATAAGCTACCCCTCAATATTGTGAAGGTTCCCCTGATCTGGCGGGTCTTTCCCCACGCCCGGTTTATCCTGGCACTGCGCCATCCCTGTGATGTCTGTCTGAGCTGTTTTATGCAGAGTTTCGCCGTCAATCAGGCCATGGCAAGTTTCTTTACCCTGGAAAACACAGCCCACACTTACGCCAGAGTCATGGGACTGTGGCAAGAATTTGACCGCATGCTGCCATTGCGATACCACCGTATTCGCTATGAAGATTTGGTGGGCAATTTCGAAGTGGAGATACGCGCACTTCTGGATTTCCTCGGCGTTGGCTGGAATGACGCTGTGCTAAATCATGTCGAGCACGCAAAACAACGCAGCGTCATCAATACTCCCAGCTACCACCAGGTAACCCGGCCGATCTACCAGCATGCCAAATATCGCTGGAAGCAATATGCCAAGGAATTCGACCCAGTGATGCCGATCTTGCGACCGTATATCGAACATTTCGGTTATACAGAATGATTATGATGTTGGCAACGAGTGTGTATCGTCTAGTTAAGAATTACTCAGTATACTAGTCACGTGATTTGACCCAACTGGCAAAACTTCCTGAGCGACACCAATATTTACTCAGTCCCCCGATTTTACTTTCCGGCGATCCCATAGCCTTCGGACAGTAACTATGACTACTTTTAAGTAGGACTTTTTCACATGAGCCATGCAATGGGAGCGGGGAATCAACTGGATGGCCCGTCTTTGTGCATCGAAAGAACAAGCTGAGTCCCTGATTTCCCCTGTAACATGTACAATACTCGCCTAAGAAACACGTATCGAAGCTCAAAATGAGTAATCTCTCCAAATTACTGACCCGGGGCGGGGCGCTGGCCCGGCAAGGTGACCTCGTCAGCGCACGGGCGGAATTCGAGAAAGCCGTTCGCGATCACGGACGCAATGCCGAGCCCTGGATCAGTCTCTCCGCTGTCCACGGTATGGAGGGTAATTTTCCCGAAGCGCTGCGTTGCGCGCGCAAGGCTGTCGAACTTGCGCCAAATTCCCTTCAGGGCTGGGTCAATCTCGCAAACGCGGCGCGGTCATGCGGGGATCTCGCCCAGGCCGCTGACGCATTCCGGCGCGCAAGCGTACTGCCTGGTTGCCCCTCTGAAGTAACCCTGGATCTGGGCCTTGCGCTTGTACATTTGGAAAAATGGGCGGAAGCAGTACAGCTGTTGCGCGACTATTGCTCGCGTCATCCCGGTCATCGCGAC
>DASPRI010000065.1:0-6791 GCA_035624535.1 Burkholderiales bacterium | reverse complement strand
TGCTTCTTGCCGAGTTTCTTCATGAGCTTTGTTTTCTCTTCGACTACTATTAATTCGCCCTTGTTGATGACACCGATGCGGTCGGCCATCTCTTCCGCTTCCTCGATGTAGTGCGTGGTCAGGATGATGGTCGCGCCGCTTTCGCGCAAATGCCGCACCAGCGCCCACATGTCGCGACGCAGCTCCACGTCCACGCCTGCCGTCGGCTCATCGAGGAACAAAATCTCCGGAGCGTGCGACAGCGCCTTGGCGATTAACACGCGGCGCTTCATACCACCCGAGAGCGTCATGATCTTGTCGTCGTGCTTTTCCCAAAGCGAAAGGTCACGCAGCACTTTCTCTATATGTGCAGGAGCAGGAGCGCGTCCAAACAAACCGCGGCTGAAGTTCACGGTTGCCCACACTGTCTCGAACATGTCGGTGTACAACTCCTGCGGCACCAGACCGATCATCGATCGGGTCACTCGGTATTCGCGCAAAATGTCGTGGCCACCCACATGTACCGTTCCGGTGCTTGGCGTGACGATCCCGCAAATGATATTGATGAGTGTCGTCTTGCCGGCGCCGTTCGGACCCAGCAAGGCAAAGATCTCGCCCTCGCGGATCTCGAGGTTGACATTCTTCAGCGCTTGCAGCCCCGAAGCGTAGGTCTTGGTCAGATTTGAGATGGAAATAATCGGCAACACGCGGATGAGTATAACGCGATCCGGGGATTTCGATTCAGCCGAGTGATTGAAATTATATTTGCCCCATTTGAAACATGGTTTAAGATTGAGGCAATGTCGGCATGCAAATTCAATTCAGTAGAAAAGGTCAAACGTGGCTACCTTGTATGATTGGTCAACAGAGGTGATCCGGAAAATATATGACAGCCGTATTACAGGTGCGGCAGTACTCGATATCGCCGAGCATTTTCCCGAAGGCCGGCGGTTTGTCGACAAATGGCCCAAACTTAGCGACGAAGCGATGCGGGTCGCCAATGATCTGCAGAGCGTTCCTCGCTTTCACGAACTGATGCCCGAGCAGGCAGTGATCTCGGCGAACGATAATCGCGACTGGCGGATGCTTGTCTTGAAAGCGTACGGAGTGTCCGTGCGCGAGAACCTTGCGCGGTGTCCGGTCCTCGCGGCACTCGTTTCATCGGTTCCGGATGTCCTTTCCGCTGCCTTGTCTTTTCTTGCTCCGGGAAAACATATTCCGCGCCATCGTGGGCCCTTTCGTGGGGTAACCCGCTTCTATCTTGGCCTCTCAGTACCGGCCTCGGCCGACGGCCGCCCTGCGGCGGTGCTGGCGATCGACGACCGCGAATACCGGATAGGCAACGGCGAGTGCCTGCTGTGGGACGATACCTTCCCGCATGAAGTGTGGAACCGTGGCAAGAGCGTTCGTACCGCACTGTTGCTCGATGTCCGCCGGCGCGACATGCCGCTGGACATGGTGCTCCTCTCGAGGGCACTGATCGCTGGGATCGGCGCCTCAGTCCGCTTCCGAAATATTTCCTGGCACAGGAACTACACGCACGAACTCCACGACCGTAAAACCAAGAAATCAGTCGGTGCAGGGACGTTGAATGCTCGACCTTGAGCAAGGCAAATCAAGTTGGCTCATCAACACTAAGCGGTTAATCAAGCCCGAAGGCTTTTAAGTTGATGGTATTATTCCAGTAACGAGAAACGGCCAGTTGCATGGCAGGCTTTAAAGTGATATACCTTGCAACGTGCCTTCTTGTATACCCTTAGTTGCTGTCCTGAAGGTCTACGCAACACAAGTTAAGACGAAAAAATACCGATAGATTGAAACAGTAGTAAAGGCTTGGTTCAGCTTGGGCCAAGCATCACCTGGTCTCAGGGGGGCAGGTGCAGCAGTTCCCGCGCATCTATTGGGGATTGTGGCGCAAGGCGCCGGCGGTGATTGTTGGCGCTTATATTGCGCAAGAGCCCAATGCAGCCCGGTTGGCCCCACCATTCGCTAACGGCACCGGAAGTTTTACTACTCAAGGCAAACTCCCCGCTTTCATCAATAGCCCTGCCGCGATCGTAAACTGGTGGGGTTACTCGATTCGCCAGAATAAAATCGCCAGATTGTTCCAACAATTCGCAGCAAGTGTTGGACACAAATTGCGCCAAGCGAGTGTTGTGATGTGCTTGCGTTGGGGGAGTAGATGAAGCAATTCATCGCAGTAGCTGCATTACTGCTGTCGGGATGCGCTGCGACTGGCGAGCCATTCCTTGGCACGCCCACGAATTTCGGCCCCTCTCCTGGAAAAACCACGGCATTCGACACCCGTCCTGCCGATACCACAAAGATTGCGGTCAAAAGAAAAAGCTACGATGAGGTCTGGAATGCTTCCCTAGCGGCAGTTCGCAGACACCTCACCATCGTCGAACAAAATAAAGATAACGGGATAATCAGAGCTAAGCAGGATGGCGAGGCTAGTCAAAATTCTGTAGAAGTATCAATCAGTCCTTCAAGCAATAGCGAGTCCTACACTGTTGAGGTCCGCAGCCCGAACCCGAGTTTTGTTCCTGTTGCATCCTATACGCAGAAAGCAGCGATAGCAGCCGAGATTAAACAAGCACTTCAAAACTATGGGACGGTTGGTCTGGTGTCGGCGCAATTCGATGCTCCAGTTCAAATCGAAATAGTGCAGTGGAAGGGTCGTGGCGCTCTCAATGGCGCGAAAAGAGGTGCCGCAACCGGGGCAAAACCAGGCTTTGAGGTGATGAAGGCTGGTGCGCAAGCAAATGACCCCAATCTCGGTTCCTCTTTGTTTATGCTTGGGGCTGGAATAAGCGCGGTGGGGGCGGCAATAGGATCGCTGGTTGGGGCAGTGGCAGGCGCTTTTGAAGGTGAGTCCGACAAGACTATCCGCGAAGAAGAGGCGCAGACAAAAGCAATATTGGCGCGGCTCAATGTTCAAGAAAAAGCGCGCGATGGTGTTGAGCAATACGCTAAAGAGCATGGCGGCCCAGCATTTGTAAAGCTTATCAATGAAGGGCCGACATCATTTGACCAGGAAGTCGTTTATCAGGGCCTGTCGGCACAGAACGTAGACACCGTCGTTGAAATAACTGTGACGAGCGTTGGCGTCAAAAGTGATCCCTATTCGGATCCCGATCAGCCAAGGCCACTCATCGTATTCATAAATGCCCGGGCGCGGTTAGTTCAAACGAAAACAAATTCTGTGCTCGATGAGAATTCGTTTGTCTACCAAAGCCAGGCCAAACCATACTCCGAATGGAGCGTTAATGATGGGCGGCCACTTGCCGACGAGCTGACAACGGGCTGTCAAGATATTGCCAGGCAGGTCTCCGATTCCTTTTACTAATTAATCTTCCCCTCGCGGTGAACACTATCAGAAGCAGGCTGATTTCTTCTCGCTACGGAATGTAATTCGCAGGGTGCAGAGTGAACGTGTCGCGGCTTAGTAAATGGGTTTTTATAACTGTAAGTATTTTGTCGTTTACAGGATGTGGCAAGCCTTCTGATCAAAAAGCTTACGAGGATGTTGTAGCGACGTTATCTATGGAAAAGGCGAAAATGTTTTTTGATAGTTACCCGCAAAGCCAATATCGAGAGCGACTCGGCAGGGAGATCCTGGAATTGTGCAAACGTGAAAATACCGAGGAATGTTACCAGCTGGTTATCAAAACCTTGCCGCATGACCTTTCCTCGTATAGAGAGGCGGTCGCAACTTATCAAGAGCGCTTTGTACTTGAGAAGTCCAAATGAGACAAGGGAGAAATGCAATGTTATTTTCACGACGAACAGTAGTGATCACAACGTTGTTTGTGACTTTATTGCCGGGTTGTGGAACGACAATGGTAGTAACGCCCGAAGTGAAGCCGACTTTCAACAATGATTTTCGGATGAAGGGGCAAATAGTTTACGACGGCAACCGCGACTACTTTCCGAGAACGATTGCAGAAGATTCTTTGGACAAATCGGGCTTAGTGTTTCGGTACAAATACGAGGTAGCCTACGGTAAAGACAACCTTCCACAGGCCATCCCCCTTTTCAACCCGCTGACATTAGTGGGCTTTCCAGTTGGTGAGGACACGGTTGTAATAGTAGGACACATGGAAATACTGAGAGAGAACGGCGTTGTTAAGACTTATACAGCGACATGCGCGTTCGATAAGAAACGGAGTATGTATTGGGAAGGGGACACATTAACTGAGCTGCGAAAAAAAGGACTAATAGCAGTCAGAGATAACATTGAAACGCAGATGAATCAGGATCAGGTATTTCTTTCCAAGCTAATTACCGACAAATAGAGGCCAATGAAAACGAGGAGGCTGAAATGAGACAAATATTTATTAAACTGGCGGGAATTTCCCTAATCGCCATGCTAATGCCTGGGTGCGCAACGCTTGGCCCAAGCTATCAGAAGGTGGATAAGATCCCGGACGGTATGGGTTTGGTGTACATTTATCGACAGAATAGCTTCATTGGTGGAGGCGTGTACTACGACGTTAAGACAGGCACGACCGTAATTACCACGCTTCACAGTGGCGGTTATTACCCGTATTTTGCTAAGCCAGGCGAGCTGGAACTCTGGGCGAAAACGGAAGCTAGAACTTCCGTGACGCTGGATGTGAAGGCAGGGGAGACGTATTATGTTAAGGGAACAGTCGGCGTTGGATTTGTTGTAGGACATCCCCACCTCACTATAGTCTCGAAAGATGTTGGTGAAGCGGAGATAGTGGAGTGTAAATTGGAGCCCCCGGCCGAAGGCACTGAGAAAAAATAGCCGCCTTTCTCGCTCGGGTGGGTACAGCCAGGACGGAAATATCCGGCCTGGTTCAAACCTCTGACTTCTGCACGCCCAAAAAATAATTTGTGCGGGCCAGGCATTGCTATCAACCGCTTCCGCCGAAAGCCGTCATTGCTGCTGAGGGCCGATATTCAGACCATCGACCTAAATGCTGCCACGCCGCACCAATTAATACGCGCGCTTGCGGGATGTGCTTCCAGCCGTTTCCTTTCCAAGCGATCTCCTTTTTAAGGCAGCACGGAAAACAGCGGTCAGATCAGTCCTGCAAAGCAATCCCCTTCAGAAGTAAGTCATCTGTAAGTAATCCGTATGCGATAGGAATGTCCGTCTATCGCATGATGTGCTTCATCTCCACAGCCGAACGAGCGCAAAGCAAAGGATAAGGGGATAGCGGATAAGAAGCCAGATTAATGGTAAGCGCATTCAAGCAATCGCGCTGCCACAAATTGTGAATGCCGCTGACTTTGGCAATTTCGCATTCGATCATAAATGGGGCCGAAGCGAAGCCATGGCGCGAAGTCCCAACACAAGTTTGTTCGCGGCTTATTCTTTTGTTGCTCTGAGTACTGCGATGCATCTGCGCAAGCTCACCCGCGCAAAGCAAATTTGAGGGACGCGAAATAATCTGATTCCAACGGCCACGCTGACCGGGTGAAAATCGGGGACCCAGTAACACGGAAAGCGTGGCTTCTTTTTAAGAGGAGTTTAGACGCGTTGGAAGCAGCGGAAAATCATTGTGGAGCCGAAAAAGTATACCACTATTTTGCACGAGACTCCTGAAGAAATATAAACATCTCTTGCTTGACGCACGTTCGTTTGGGCTTGTTCTTATCGTTAACAGCGGAGAGTAATGAACCGATAGCCGGTATAGTCTTGTCGGCTGCTATCGCCATCACCTAAGTCATATTGGCGGGAAATGTTTTTGCGACACGCACTTGCCGGATCGAATTCCTCTGCGGCGCGGGAAAAAAGGCCCATCAGGCTACTTCTGGAATGCGATTCCCCCTCAAAAGTAAGTCATCTGTAACCAATCCGTATGCGATCGGAATGTTTCCCTAACGGATGATGTGCTTCATGTCGACAGCCAATCGAGCAAACAGCAAAGGAGTGATCGCATGAAAACCAAGTTGAATGGCCCCCGCGTTCAGGTAAACGAACCGGAGCAGGATGCCCCTACAGTTAAGTACACCGATTGCGTACTGGATCCTAAAGATGAACGGGATTGGCTAGAAAATCGTGGGGACGGTTTTGCAAGCTCTGCTGATCAATCGGTTCAGCCTGTTGGCTTCACGGCTCGCCATCTTCCCTTTTTCGGTGTTCGTATTCGCACCAGGCGGTTGCATTAGCGCAGCGCGTGGTCCTAACCAAGCCATGCAGTTTAGCGCGAGGCGAGCGCAACCCGAATCGTTTCACCGTTCAATGCAAGACGTGAGAGCCACTGGCCAGACTCGAAAGCCGACGATTTAATCCAAAGGAGTTGATATGGAAAAGGCAGCGCAGTATTGCGGTTTAAGCACAGCGCAAATATCGCCGTTGGCGCAGTATAGTGGCGCGCCCACTTATACGAGTCGAGCTTCCCGCACGATCGTGGGCAACACGGGCGGATCATTAAAGCCAAGCAATAAGCCGCGTTCTAATGATGCGCTCGAATGGAAACAGTTAGTCGGCGTTGCATTTCTTGGCTCTTTGTTGGGGGTGCTTTGCGGTCTTCTATAGTCAGTGAGCAACGCATATAAGGAGTTAGTGCAGCGTCGGGATGCGGAAATAACGCCGGCGCAACTTCCCTGACCAACGGTATTTCTAATAGCGACCGTGTTGCTTGGTAATGTAGTTCGTCAGCTCAACATACTCAAAATTCATGCGACGCAAGATCCTATGTACGCTGCGAACAATCCCACGCATAACTCGATAAAGCAACATCGGATGTTTGTCCACGAGCGATTCAAGCGCCTGCCGCTGCAGGCTGTAAATTTCCGTTTCGCCCATTGCGCGCAAGGTTGCGGAATGTTCCTTG
>DASPRI010000047.1:0-14017 GCA_035624535.1 Burkholderiales bacterium | reverse complement strand
GCCACAGTACCGCGTTCAACTGTGAGTGTTCCGCAACGCGCTTCGCCCGAAGTATGCTTAATGGCAAATTCCATTCACACGTCTCTCATTTTTGCCGCTCGATTAACATCGCGTCGCCGTAGCTGAAAAATCGGTAGCGGTTTTTCACAGCGTGGCGGTAGGCACGGCGTATGTTCTCGACGCCGCCGAAGGCGGACACCAGCATGAGCAACGTGGAGCGCGGTAGGTGGAAATTGGTAAGCAGCCGTTCCGCGACTTTGAACCGGTATCCCGGCGTGATAAAAATATCTGTTTCGCCGCATCCCGCCTGCAAATTTTCACCCGCAGCCGCCGATTCCAGCGCCCGCAGGCTGGTGCTCCCCACCGCTAGTATACGTCCGCGTTCGCGTCGTGCTGTTTCGATGATGGAAGCCGTCGCGGCGGAAATGTGGTACCGCTCCTTATGCATTTTATGCTGCGCAATATCGTCCACGCTCACTGGCCGGAAGGTCCCCGCGCCCACATGCAAGGTGACAAAAGCAATTCTTATTCCGCGCTTGCGAAGCTTGTCGAGGAGCGCTTCGTCAAAATGCAATCCCGCTGTGGGCGCGGCCACCGCGCCGGGATTGCGCGCATAAACGGTCTGATAGCGTACCTCATCGAGGCCTGAAGCGGGGCGTGAGATGTAAGGCGGCAGCGGCATTGCGCCGCTGCGTTCCAGCAATTCCCAGAACGTGATCTCGCTGTCACAGCGCAACCGGTAGAAATCCGCGAGACGTTCTTCCACGGTTACTTGCAACTGATTTGCCAGATACAGGCTTGCGCCCGCACGAGGAGCATGACTGGCGCACACTTGTGCAAGTACATGATGTTCGTCCAGTACCCGCTCGACCAGTATTTCGACTTTGCCGCCGCTTTCTTTCTGTCCGTACAAGCGGGCCTTGATGACGCGGGTGTCATTTAACACCATCACATCGCCGGGTTCCAGGAATTGGGGCAGGTCCGAAAATTGGCAATCCTGCAAATTGCCGCTTGCACCTTCAAGATGAAGCATTCGGCTCGCGCTGCGCTGCGCGGTGGGAACCTGCGCAATCAGTTCCTGCGGCAATTGATAATCGAAATCGCTCGTTCGCATGTGGGGCATTGTTGCCGGAAAAATACCTTTTAGTGGATAATCCTCAGGCTTTTCGTAATGTCTGGACCAGGCATTACTAAGCCGGGATGGCGGAATCGGTAGACGCACGGGACTCAAAATCCCGCGGCCGCGAGGTCATGCGAGTTCGACTCTCGCTCCCGGCACCAATAAAAAAAGCGGCTGACAAGCCGCTTTTTTTGTCGATACAATCTCACGCCCGCTGCATCGGGATCTGTTGCCGACGATCGAGAATCCGGTTTTGCTCATCCACGTAAATCAGTTCGGGACGGTATTTTTGCAGCTCGAGTTCGGAATAAACAGCGTACGCCGCGATTATCAAAAGGTCACCGGGATTTGCTTTGTGTGCCGCGGCACCATTGACTGATACGATTCCCGAATCGCGCTCGGCACTAATGGCATAGGTGGTGAAGCGCTCGCCGTTGGTAATATTGTAGATATCAACCTGCTGATATTCGCGAATGTCCGCCGCGTCCATAAGCGTCTGGTCAATCGCGCACGAACCTTCATAATGCAGCTTGGCGTGGGTGACACGCACACGGTGCAACTTAGATTTGAGCATGGTTCTTTGCATATCAGCGCCCTCTTTACGGGGGTGCATTCAGTATAGCCTAGTCGCTAATAAAAACCTCGAGGTTATCGATCAGCCGGGTCTTTCCCAGCCAAGCAGCGGCCAGTACAATCAGTCTTTTATCAATGACTTGCGGGGGGCGCAGGGTCGAGCTCTCCCGCACCGCAACATAGTCTACTCGCCAACCATGGCTGTCAAGCTTTTTTTCGGCTATATCTTGGAGGCTGCCAAAATCCCGTTCCCCGCCGGCAATCCCTTCCTTTATATATACCAGCGTCCGGTACAAGCGCGCCGCCTCGAGACGTTCTGCCGAGCTCAAATAACTATTTCTTGAACTCAAAGCCAGCCCATCGGGAGCACGCATGATCTCCGCCGCAACAATGTCAATTGGCAGGTTCAGTTCGCGAACCATTTGGCGCATGATGAACAGCTGCTGGTAGTCCTTTTTGCCGAAGATTGCGATTCGCGGTTGCACGATGTTAAAAAGTTTGAGCACCACGGTGGCGACACCGCGAAAATGACCCGGCCGGAATTTACCGCACAATTCATTTGCCAGGGGCGGCAGTTCCACCATCACGGTTTGCGGGACCGGATAAAGCACGTTCTCATCAGGCGCAAACACGATATTCACGTCGCAGCTTTGAAGCTTTGCGCAGTCTTCTTCGAGGGTGCGCGGATACTTCGCGAAATCGTCATTGGGACCGAATTGCAATCGATTTACAAAAATGCTCACGACCACACTCGGCGCGTGTTTGCGGGCATTTTCAACCAGGGCGAGATGCCCGGCGTGCAGATTACCCATGGTCGGAACTAGGGCGACATCGCTCCCGCTTCTCAGCCGGGCGCGCAGCGCTTCAATGGTCGATACGACTTCCATGTAGGGAACCTCTGATTAAATCCGCCGCGGAGCGCGTTTCTGGCGCAATGCGGATGATTGCGAGGCGCACGACGAAAGTGCCTAGCCATAGCTTAAGCACGAGGAGCGCAACGACGCAAGCGCCGCATTGCGCCGAAACCCGGTCGGGACGGCTGCCGCGACACGGTCAGCGCAGCTTGGGGTGCGGGAGCGGCAGCAGGAGCGCCCCGTTTAAACAATGTACCTTTCGGCAGCTTGCACCCCTTCCCACTCCACGCTGCGCGAGTCCGAGTCCGGGGCGCCTTTTCGGGTGATCTGCTTTGTCACTCGGCTTGCGAAGGGGGATCACCATTCGCTGCGCCTCGCTTCGCGCATCTCATCCCGAAACGCCCGCGTCGCGCCCTCGCGGGACTTAACTAGAGGTCCCCAATTAAAACGAATGTTCAGGGCCGGGAAATGATTTAGCCTTTACTTCTCTTACGTAAGCTTCGACTGCGGCTTGTACGCTGTTTTTGCCGTGCAGGAAGTTTTTTACGAATTTCGGCTTTTTGCCCGTCGTGACATCCAGCATGTCATGCAACACCAAAACTTGACCCGAGCATTCCACGCCCGCGCCGATGCCGATGGTGGGAATCGCGAGCTTCGCAGTTATTTGTTTTGCCAAGCCCGCGGGCACCGCTTCCAGAACCAGCATTCCGGCACCAGCCTGCTCCAGCATTTTGGCTTCCTGTACCAGCCGCTTTGCCTCGCGGTCGCCCTTGCCCTGAACCCGGTAACCGCCGAGTTGGTAGACCGACTGCGGCGTTAGTCCAAGATGTCCGCATACCGGTATGCCGCGCTCGGTAAGAAAGCCGACGCTGTCCACCACCGCTTGGCCCCCTTCAAGCTTGACCATGTGCGCGCCCGCAGCCATAAGCCGTGCCGCGTTCTCAAACGTCTGTTGCGGGCTCACCTGAAAGCTGCCAAACGGCATGTCGGCGACTATGAAGGCACGCTTCGAAGCACGGGCTACGCAGCGTGTATGGTAGGCCATATTAGCGAGCGTCACCGGCAACGTGGACTCTTGCCCTTGCAACACCATGCCCAGCGAATCACCGACCAGCAGCACCTCCACTCCGGCATTTTCCAGTAGCACCGCGAAGCTTGCATCGTAACAGGTCAGCACTGCGATCTTCTCCCCGTCCTGCGCCATTCTTTGAAGCGTGTTCAGCGTGAATCGCATTTAGGTCCCCAAGCTGAAAAATTCGCGGCCGCCGCGCATGTGCGCAATGCGCTCCAACAATAAATCAAAATCCCCAGGCTCATCAACAAAATTGAGATTGTCACTGTTGACGATAAGCAGCGGTGCCATTTCGTAATGATGAAAAAACCGGCTATATCCCTCGGCAAGCCGCGCCAGGTAATTCTCCGGAATATTTCTTTCGTATTCCTGACCCCGGCGCCGCACCCGTTCAACCAGCGTCTCGACCGACGCCTGCAGGTAAATCACCAGGTCCGGGCGCGGTGATTGCGGTTGCAGCTTCTGGTAGATTTCATGATAAAGGCGGAATTCATCGTCGTTCAATGTGAGCCGCGCAAATAACGGGTCTTTGTCAAGGATGAAATCGGCAATGGTCAACCTGTTGAACATGTCCAGCTGCGCCAAGCCCTGCAACTGGTTCACTCGATGAAAAAGGAAGAACAACTGTGTGGAAAGCGCATAGCGCGGGATATCCTGGTAAAACATCGGCAAAAATGGATTGCTATTCGGGTTTTCGAGGAGCGGCTGGGCGCTGAAGTGTTGCGACAGAAGGCGAGCGAGACTGGTTTTTCCCACCCCGATCGGACCTTCGACGACAATATAATGAAACTTATCGAGCAACATGGGTCAATCTTCCACCAATCTCTGCACATCCTGGCCGCTGCAGGCGGCGAGCAACTCGGCAACACTTCCTATGCCGGGTACCACAGAATCCGGCGCAATTTCATGCAGCGGCAGCAATACGAACGCGCGCTGGTGCATGCGTGGATGGGGGATGGTCAAGCCATGTTCGTGATAAATCAGGTCATCATACAGCAGCAAATCCAGGTCTAGCGTGCGCGGCGCGTTGGGGTACTCGCGCCGCCGTCCGTGGCGCAGTTCGATATCCAGCAACGACCTGAGCAATTCGCGCGGCGCAAGCTTGGTTTCGAGCTTAGCGACGGCGTTGATGAACTGAGGTTGGTTGATGTTGCCGACCGGCACGCTGCGGTAAAGCGAAGAACGAGCAGTCAGCTTAGTCTTCGGCATTTTCCCGAGTTTGACAAGAGCCTGGTGTATTTGTGTGACCGGTGCCTCGAGATTACTGCCCAGCGCAATGAACGCGGTGTGCGGATTCACGGCGCAGTTCCCCCGTTGCGATTTCCGCCAACAATGTGAAGCGCCGGTTTTCTGCGACCGCGGCGCCTGCGTCTTCTTGGAATCTCATCGGCAACCAGCATGCTGCGGCGTTGTTCATGATCGGCATTTTGAAATGCCGTCCACCAGTGTCCCAGCGCTGCTTCGGCTTCTCCGTTGCTACAGCGCATCATCAGGAAGTCGTATGCCGCGCGAAAGCGCGGATGTTCGAGAAGACGGAACGCACGCTTGCCCGCGCGATTTTCAAAGCGCGGCTGCAGCGACCAGATTTCCTTCATGACCGCACCGTAACGCTTGGGTATGGCGAGCCGCTCTGCCTGCATGCGAATCACCTGATCCATCGCCTGATGCAGCGCCTGCATGGAATGAAGCCCGCTGTCTTCAAGATTTTTCCACTCTGCCAGCACCTCATGCCACAATAAGGCCGCAAACAGGAATCCGGGCGAAACCGGTTTGTCCTCGCGGATGCGCTGGTCGGTATTTCTGAGCGCCAGCATGATGAAGCTATGGCCAAGTGGCTGCTTTAGGACCATATCAAGCATTGGAAAAAGTCCGCGGTGCAGGCCATGCTCCCTCATAGCCTTGACTGACTCGACAGCGTGTCCCGAAAGCAACAGCTTCAGCATTTCATCAAACAGGCGCGACGGCGGCACGTTTTGCAAAAGCGGTGCAAGTTTGCGAATCGGAGCACGCGTCGCCGGCTCGATTTGCAGGCCCAGCTTCGCGGCGAGGCGCACCGCGCGCAGCATGCGCACCGGGTCTTCGCGGTAACGGCTCTCCGCGTCCCCAATGATACGCAAGCGCCGTGCCTTGATATCGGCGAACCCGCCCTGGTAATCGACAATCTCCTCGGTAATTGGATCGAAGAACAGCGCGTTAATGCTGAAATCGCGCCGCTCTGCGTCCTGAGCCTGATCGCCGAATACGTTGTCGCGCAAAATCCTGCCGTGTGCGTCTTCCTGCGCCTCGTGCGCTTCCGACCGCGGCCCACGAAATGTAGAAACCTCTACGGTCTCTTTCCCGTGCAGAACATGCACCAGGCGAAAACGACGTCCTATGATATGCGCGCGTCGAAATGCGGCGCGCACTTGCTCCGGTGTGGCATTCGTGGCGACATCAAAATCCTTGGGTGCTAGGCCAAACAGCATGTCTCGCACCGCGCCGCCCACCACAAATGCAGCAAAACCTTTTTCCTTGAGCGCCATTACGGTGCGCAGCGCGCCTTGGCTGATCTGATGCTTTTTGATGCCGTGCACCTGGTGCGGAATAATCAATGGCGCATCGGGAAGCGAACCTTGCTTGCTGAAGACGCGGCGCAGAAGTCTGCGGATCATAACCATGAGCTCAGCGAAATCAAGGCCGATTATACACTGCGGTCAACCGGCCCTTGGAATAAAGTGCGCGTCGGTTCCCGTGCCGAATTCACGCAATCCGCAGTCATAGAGCGCCTCCAGGTTCTCGCGCGTGAGCACCGAGGCGGTTGTGCCGCTTACCGCACGCCCCTCCTCGAACAGCAGGAGTACCTGATCGCAATACCGGGCAATCCACAGCATATCGTGCAATACCATCAATACTGCTTTGCCGCGCTTTACGGCCAGCTCGCGCAACAGGCTCATGGTTTCCAGTTGATGCCTCAAATCGAGATGCTGCAACGGTTCATCGAGCAAAAAGTACACAGAATCTTGTGCCAACAACTGTGCCAAGCGCGCGCGCTGGCGTTCCCCCCCGGAAAGCGAATTCATCGGCCGTTGCGCAAGCTCGGTCAATTCCATTTTTTGTAACGCTTCCCATGCCAGATCCTCGTCCTTACCGGTCCAGCCAAACAGCGAAACCACATGCGGATGCCTGCCCAGCAACACGTACTCGAGTACGCTTCCCCAAAACCAGCTATCTTCCTCTTGTAGCAGCATGCCGAGCGATTGCCCGAGCTGCCTGCGCGTATAGTTTCGAAGCAGGCGGCCATCGAGCGCGATGCTTCCGCCCGCAGGTTCGTGCAGGCCGCCCAACGCGTGCAACATGGTGGTTTTGCCGATGCCGTTCTGGCCCAAAATTCCCCAGCACGTACCCGGGCTGATATTCAAAGTTAAATTTCGGCAAAGCAGCTTGCCGGGATATCGGAGATGAAGATTTTCGCAGCTCAGCATCAGCGTTTGCGCGAAAGCAGAAGCAACATCGCCGGCACGCCGAGCAACGCAGTCAGCACCCCCACCGGCAATTGATTAGGCGCCCACAGGGTGCGCGCGAGCGTGTCCGCGGCGGTCAAAAAGCTTCCGCCGAGCAAGATGGCCATCGGCAAAAGCCATCGGTGGTCGGCAACCCCACAAAGTCGGATCAGGTGCGGGATGATTAATCCGACGAAACCGACGGTGCCGCCCAGCATGACCGCGCAAACCGTAGCCAGCGCCGAGCAAAAATAAATTCCGGTTTGCAGCGGCAGCACTGCAACACCCAGTGTTCTGGCTTTGAGCTGCCCGAGGTTCAGTACATTGAGGCTGCCGGCTTGCCATTGGCTTAACGCCGAGAGTATGAGCAACACTGCAAGGTAGGGCAAAATATTTTCGGCGTGCGACAAATCGCCGAGTAGCCAAAACAGCATGCCGCGCATCTCAGCGGCGGGCGCCAGCACGAGCAACAGGCTGATCAGCGCGCTGAAGCCCGCCGAGAGCACCACGCCGGTCAACAGCAAGCTGTGCACATTCCAGCTGCCAGAGTGCATGCTTAAGCCAAACACCACCGTGATTGCCGCAACCGCTCCCAGCAGCGCGGACAAGTTCACCCCGCCCCAGCTCATGCCCAAAATTATCGCCGCCAGTGCGCCCACTGCGGCGCCGCCGGAAATACCCAGAATATAAGGATCAGCCAAGGGGTTGCGCAGTAAAACCTGTAGATAAGTTCCGGAAAGCGCAAGCAGCCCTCCACATATAAACGCTCCGGCACTGCGAGGCATACGCAATTCCCAAACCACGTCGTGGGCCAGGCCGGGCGTTTTAGTAAGTATCGCGCTCATGACCTGCGAAGCGGTCAGATCCAGGCTCCCGCAAAGCAGGCTTGCGAACAAGGTCAAGGGCGCAATTAGCAGCAAAACGGCAAGCAATAAGGGACGGGGCATGGGCAAGAGTGCGCGACCTAGCGCAGGCTGATGACTTGCCACTTTTTTTTCAACGCATGACCGTGCAGGGTCTCGTCGGGGTCCACCGCGACTGGATGAGTGACCTGTTCAAGCAGTGGCAAATCGTTTAGCGAGTCGCTGAAAAACCAGCTTTCCTCGAAGCTGGCTAATTTCACTCCCTGCTCCTGTAACCAGTATTCCAAACAGACGAGCTTGCCCGCGCGGAAACAGGGAGTTCCCGCGACTTTACCGGTAAACTCGCCATCGCGTTCCTCGGGCTCGGTGGCAATCAGGTGCTCAACCCCAAATTCCCGTGCAATAGGCGCGGTAACGAAACGGTTGGTCGCGGTAATGATGGCGGTCAAATCGCCGTCATCGATATGGCTTTGCACGAGGGTACGGGCTTTCTTGGTAATCATCGGCCGTATCCGGTTTTGCACGAACTCGATGCGCCACGATTCGAGTTCCCGCCGCCGATGGCGCGACAGAGGTTTCAGCTGAAAATCAAGAAACGCGTGTATATCTAGGGTACCGTCCCGGTACTGATCGTAGAAACCGCGGTTTTTTGCTTCATAAACCTCGCGGTCGAGAACCTTTTTATCGATCAGGAATTGTGCCCACTCAAAATCGCTGTCACCTGCTAGAAGCGTGTTGTCGAGGTCGAATAAAGCAAGTCGCATGGCTTAGCTATTTATTTTGGAAGCAGCATTGCCTCATTGCAATGTTCCCACTGTTTGGCCAGAAATGATGCGACGTTTGGCGAATTTCACCCACCGCCCGAATAAGGCCGTGGTTCCATGATTTCCCGCAGCAAGGGAACGGTCACCGGCCGCTTGGTTTGCAAAGAATAGGTGTCCAGCGCGTCGAGCATCGCCAGTAGCGAGGGCATGTCTCGCCTCCCGCGGCTAAGCAAATAGCCAGCCACATCGTGTGGCAGCTCAAAGCCGCGGTTCATGGCATGAGTTTTCAGGGCCTGAGTTTTCTCTTCATCGTTCAGGCCGTGCACCTGAAACACCAGGCCCCATCCCAGCCGTGTCACCAAATCTTCGCGCAACCGAAGCTGCGCCGGCGGCATATCGCCGCTCACCAGAAGCAGGCCCCGCCCTTCGCGCATTTGGTTGTAAAGGTTGAAAAGTGCGATTTGTCCATTCCGGCTCAAACGCTCCACATCGTCTACCGCCAGCGCATCCAGTTGTTCATGTCCGGAGCCAAATTCGCCGTTCGGCTCGCAGCGGAAATAAGACGCGCTCAACTGCTCCTGCCTGAATCCATCCACCATGGCTTTTAGCAGGTGGCTGCGCCCCGAGCCCGGATTACCCCATATATAAACGAAACGCTCTCGCGGTTTTGCGGCCAGCATGCCGCGCAAAACGTGGACCAGCTCCATATTCCTGCCAATCACAAAATTATCCAGCGTGGGTTGAGATCGCAAGGATAAATCAAGCACCATTTGATTCTGCATGATCAATCTCTGTTGCAAGCAGGGTCAGCAGTGCAGTATATAGCCCCTGGCCAACGATTTTCCACAGCAAAATGAAATCTCAATCGCTAATCTGGAATACCGTCGTCGGGCTTTGCTTGCTTTAAATGAATTCCGCTACCGGTGCGATCACTATACCGAAACCATCGCGCTTGTTCGAGCCGACTAACACCGCTCACATAACGCGATAACGGTAACCGTGCAGAACTGCCGCATTATTACCAGATGCGTCGGCAAGCCTGCCGGGCGCCAAAACCCCAAATTAGGACAAGCACAGGAGCGCCCAACACCCGTTTCAGGTAAAATTTAACAATGTCATTGCCGTTTGACTTTTTATCTTCCGAAGGCAATAACTCAACTTGAGCTCTGCTGACTCTTCCAAAACCCAGCTCTCCTATTTTGATGCCGGGGTGGATATCGATGCCGGCGACCGTCTGGTCGAGACAATCAAGCCGCTCGCCCAAAAAACCATGCGGCCTGAGGTGCTAGCCGGAATCGGTGGGTTTGGCGCACTGTTTGCAATCTCCAAAAAGTATCGGGACCCGGTATTGGTTTCGGGCTGCGACGGCGTGGGCACAAAACTCAAGCTTGCTTTTCAGCTCGACAAGCATGATACGGTGGGAATCGATCTGGTGGCGATGAGCGTCAACGATATTCTGGTGCAAGGTGCGGAGCCGCTATTTTTTCTGGATTATTTTGCCTGCGGGAAACTTGATGTAGCTACCGCGACAAAGGTGATTCAGGGCATTTCCAAGGGCTGCGAGCTCGCCGGTTGCTCGCTAATCGGCGGCGAAACGGCAGAAATGCCGGGCTTTTACGCCCCTGGCGAATACGACCTCGCGGGATTCGCGGTGGGTATCGTGGAAAAAAAAAGAGCCATCACGGGCCGCACCATTAACGCAGGTGATGTGATGCTGGGGCTGGCCTCCAGCGGCGCGCATTCCAACGGCTTTTCACTTATCCGCAAGATCGTTGAAAGAAGTGGCGTCAGCTTGACATCCGATTTCAAGGGACAAAGCCTCGGCGAAGTCCTGCTGACGCCGACGCGCATCTACGTGAAACCGCTGCTCCGGCTTATGCAGCACCTGCCAGTGAAAGGCCTGGCGCACATCACGGGCGGAGGGCTACTGGAAAACATTCCTCGTATCCTTGCTGACAACTTGTGCGCGGTATTGGATCGTTCGGCGTGGGATATGCCGCCGCTTTTCAAATGGCTACAAGAAAACGGCAACCTTGCGGAGCGCGAAATGCACCGCACGTTCAACTGCGGAATCGGGATGATTGTCGTAGTGGATCCGCAACGTGCCCAGGAAGCGCAAAAGCTGCTGCATGACGGCGGAGAGCAGGTGTGGCGCGTCGGCGAAATCAGAGAACGCCCCAAGGATAGACCGCAGATCATCGTGTCATGAAATCCATTGTTGTGCTAATTTCCGGGCGCGGCAGTAACCTCGAAGCAATACTGAAGGCGCGGCTGCCGGTAAAGATAGCCGCAGTGGTCAGCAACAATCCGCGAGCAAAAGGCCTATCAATTGCCAAAGCGCATGGCATAGAAACGCTAGTGCTTGATTACAAGCAGTTTGCCGGGCGAGCCGCGTTCGATGCGGAACTGGCCTCACGCATCGCGGCATTCAAACCTGATTTGATTGCGCTCGCGGGATTCATGCTCATACTCGGCGATTCGTTTGTTAAGCGCTTTGCCGGCCGTGTCATTAATATTCATCCATCACTCCTCCCAGCGTTTCCCGGGCTGGACACGCACGCCAAGGCATTGCGCGCGGGGGTGAAGATTCACGGCTGCACTGTGCACTTCGTCACGAGCGAACTCGACCACGGGCCGATCATCGTCCAAGCTGCAGTGCCGGTACTCGAGGCTGACGACTCCGAGACTCTGGCGGCACGGGTACTGGAGCAGGAACACCGGATTTATCCGCAGGCGATCCGCTGGTTCGCCGAGAATCGGCTGGTCATCGAAAATCAGTGCGTGCGCGTTATGGGTGCTGAAGCAATGGATCGTGCTTTGCTGTCACCGGGAGTTGATGAATGAGGCATGCGCTTGTTTTGCTTTCCTGCCTATGCCTGAATGCGATGGCGGGCGAGCTGCCGCAGCGAGTCACCATCGTGTTCGACGTGAACAGGGGTAGCTTACCACTGGGCACTGGCACGGAAGTTCTGGAAACGAATGGCAGCAGCTATTCCATCGTCAGCCAAACTCACCCTGCCGGAATCGTGGCGCTCATTCCCAAAGCCAACATTCGGCGCGAATCCCGCGGCATGATTACTCCTCAAGGCTTGCGTCCGCAGCAATTTCTCGACCAGCGTGGCAAGGACAAACCTGTGGTCGCGAAATTTGATTGGAGCAAAAAACTGATTACCTACGAACGCGAAGGCAACGAGCAAAGTGAAACCCTGCCGAATATGGCCTATGACAGGCTGTGCATCGCCTACAATTTCGCCTTTTACCAGCCGCTGGGCAACGATTTTCAATTCTCCATGACCGATGGCAAGCGCCTTACTGAATACCGTTACCTGATGGTCGGAAGCGAAAGCCTGGATACGCCCATGGGAAAAATTCAAACCATTCACTGGAGCAAGCAGCGCGAAAAACAAACCGATCGCGGCGCAGATATCTGGCTTGCCAGCGACCATTACTTTTTGCCGGTGCGCATCGTCTTTACCGACAAGGACGGCAGCCGCTACGAACAGGTCGCGACGCAAATCAGCTACCAGTAAGATAGATGTCACTCACTGCAGCACGTCTCGATATGGCGGTTGCCGCCTGGCGCATGATCGCACCACTGGACAAACCAGCTGACCGGTTGCTTACTCGGTATTTTCGAGATCACCGCGAACTCGGCGTCCATGACCGCGGCTTCATCGCCGACACGCTGTTCGGCATGTTGCGACACAAACGTTTGATCGAACATCTGGCCGGCGATTCGGCCCCGCGCCTACTGGTGCTTGTCTATTTCGTGAAGCTCGCCGGCCTCAACCTGCACGGAATGCAGCCGCTGTTGAGCCGCGCTGAAATGCAACGGCTGCAAAAAATAAAAGCCCAACGCACGGATGATCTTGCCCTCGCGATTCAGTCGGACTTTCCTGACTGGCTCGTGGAAAAACTCAGACACTTCATGCCGGATGCCGACATACTTGCGCTCGGCCGCGGTATGCAAAACCCGGCGCCCCTCGATTTGCGCATAAACACGGTACGTGCCAGTCGCGAGGAAGTGCTGCACAGCCTCAGGTCCGATGGTGTAGATGCACAACTTGCACCTTACTCACCGACCGGCATCCGGTTAAAGAAAAGAATATCGCTTAGCCGGCATCCGCTGTTTCTTACGGGCAAGCTCGAAGTGCAGGACGAAGGCAGTCAGTTGATCTGTTACTTAACGGCCCCGAGGCGCCATGAAATGATCGTGGATTTCTGCGCCGGCTCAGGCGGAAAAGCCTTGTTGCTTGGCGCGATGATGCAAAACCGTGGCCGTGTCTACGCATTTGATGTTTCGGACAAACGGCTTGCCAATCTCAAGCCGCGACTTAAGCGTTCCGGCCTGAGCAATATTTTTCCGCAGCGCATCGCGCACGAAAACGATGCCAAAATCAAGCGCCTCTTTGGAAAGATAGACCGCGTGCTGGTCGATGCGCCCTGCAGCGGTCTGGGAACATTGCGCCGCAATCCCGACCTTAAATGGCGGCAGTCTCAACAAGCAGTTGCCGAGCTCGCGCAAAAACAGTCGCAAATTCTCGAGCGTGCTGCGGGGCTCGTGAAGCCGGGAGGGAGGCTAGTCTACGCCTCGTGCAGCATTCTGCCAGAGGAAAACGAAGACATTGTGAATGGCTTTCTGAGTCAGCAGCCGCAATTCAGGCAACTCCATTGCGGGAATATCCTGGCGCAGCAGGGCATCGCGCTGGATACTGGCGAATTTTTGCGGGTTCTGCCCCATACCCATAATACCGACGGCTTTTTTGCAGCAGTTGTGGAGAATTCAAATGCCTAATACGCGGATGTTTTTCCTGATCGCCATTCTGGCATCGCTCGCAGCGCTCACCGCGCTGGCCTTTGACCGGCCTTTATCTTCGCACGGTAGAACCATCTCTGCTGCCGGAACAGTCGAATTAGCGTTTACGCCTGAAGACGATGCTGACAGGATGGTCATCAGCGCCATCGATCGCGCGCAGCAGCAGATACTCGTGCAGGCATACAGCTTCACTGATGAGGACATCGCCCATGCGTTGATAAAAGCCAAGAAGCGCGGGCTGGACGTGCAGCTCATTGCGGACTCGGAGCAAACCGAAAAAACACTGCCCAACGCAGTTTCCGAGATTGCGGCTTCCGGCATACCGACCTATCTCGACTCCCAGTACCAAAGTGCGCACAGCAAAATCATGGTCATCGACGCCGGCACCACGCATTCGGCCGTGATCACCGGTTCATTTAATTTCACCTATGCGGCGCAATTCAAGAACGCAGAAAATCTGCTGATCTTGCGCAACA
>DASPRI010000044.1:0-3505 GCA_035624535.1 Burkholderiales bacterium | reverse complement strand
GGTTAGGAAATTTCGGGCCGCTTGCCGGGATTAGCGGCGCGGAAAAGCCTGCTCAGGAACTCAAGTTTCAACGCATAAAAAGCAACGTGGAATTGGACCAGGCCGTGTTGGCCGCTCGCGGCAAATACGTGATGCTCGATTTCTATGCCGACTGGTGCGTCTCGTGCAAAGAGATGGCGCTTTTCACTTTCTCGGACTCGGCGGTACAAGCACGTCTCACCGATGTGCGATTGTTGCAGGCGGATGTCACTGCTGACAATTCCGATGACCAGGCATTATTGAAGCGGTTTGGCTTGTACGGGCCCCCAGGTATCCTGTTCTTTGACAGACAGGGCAAGGAAATTAAAACCCGAGTGATCGGATACCAAAATCCGGCGACATTTTTGGCAACGCTTGATTCGGTCATGCAATAGTGTGGGCAAGCGTGCCTATTTGATTATTACGGTGGCGCTGCTGGCGCTGGCCGGCGGTTTGTACGCTGGCTTGCGGTATCAAGCACCCGCTTTCCTGGCAGCTACACAAACCAAGACCGCTTCCGAGATACTCTTTGAATCCGTCCTAAGCGATCTCAAGGGAGACAATCAGCCGTTTGAACAATGGCGAGGCAAGGTGCTCGTTGTTAACTTCTGGGCTACATGGTGCCCGCCTTGCCGAGAGGAAATTCCTCAGTTTATTAAGCTACAGGAAAAATACCGAGCACGCGGATTGGTGTTTGTCGGGGTGGCGATCGACAAAAAAGACGCGGTTCGCACTTATGCGGATGAAGTTGGCATTAATTACCCGGTGTTGATGGGGGACCTTGCAGCTATGGACCTGTCGCGTAAAGCCGGCAACCATGCCGGAGCCTTGCCGTTCACTCTCATTATTGACCGTAGCGGGAAAATAATCGCGACCAAATACAGCGGGTTGACTCAGGATAAGCTCGAAGCCATAATCGGCTCCCTTCTCTAGACCCTCACTAAACTCTGTTTGCCAATTTGTCTTAATTTCGGCAAAATCTCTGGAAACGGTGGACAATTGCGTCGAATTGCTGCAAACTTCGCCGAATATGAGAAATATCCTGGTTCTCCACGGTCCGAATCTTAATCTCCTTGGCACCCGGGAGCCGGAACATTACGGGCGAAGCACCCTAGGGGAGATTGATTCCTGCCTTTCTGAACGCGCTCAACGGGCAGGAGCGCGAATCACCTGCTTCCAGAGCAACGCCGAAAATAGTCTGGTTGACCGAATTCAGCAAGCGCGTACTGAGCGCGTAGACTTTATCATCATCAACCCGGCAGCGTTTACACACACCAGCGTGGCAATTCGCGATGCGCTCGCTGCGGTAAAAATCCCTTTTATTGAAGTTCACCTGTCGAATATCTTTGCCCGTGAAACTTTCCGCCAGCACTCGTTTTTTTCTGATCTGGCGACGGGCGTTATAAGCGGCCTCGGCGCCAAAGGGTATGAACTGGCGTTGGAGTTCGCTTTGCAATCCTAGCTGCCCGAAGACAAAGCCTCAATTAGCCCTTTTGAGCTAAGCGATATCAGGTAAGGTGCCAGAGGTTCAATATGGATTTGAGAAAATTGAAAAAGCTAATAGACCTGGTGGAGGACTCGGGAATCGCTGAACTGGAAATTACTGAAGGCGAAGAAAAGGTTCGCATCTGCAGGGTAAACCGAACCGCACAAGCTACCGTCACGACTGCCCCACAGGCAGCGCCAACGCAAGCAATCAGCAAAGAAACGATTGCGGAAACCCCATCGGCTCCTGCAGCCGGGGAGGTGACCCTACCGGCAGAACCGGAGGGACACGTGGTCAAAGCGCCAATGGTTGGTACTTTTTACCGCTCTGCCGCGCCCGGAGCTAAGCCGTTTGTGGAGGTCGGGCAGAGAGTGAATCAGGGCGAAACCTTGTGCATCATCGAAGCGATGAAACTGCTCAACGAAATCGAAGCCGACTGCAGCGGGATGGTCAAAGAAATCCTGGCGGAGAACGGCCAGGCAGTCGAGTACGGAGAGCCGTTGTTTGTGATCGGCTGAAGGCGGTAGGTACAGGCGCGATCCAAATCTGCCTTTTATCCGGGGTTAGAAGATCGCTGCCAGACCCATCGTAGTGGCATCGGCGTTTCCTGGATAAATATGTTGTAAAGTCTCTCATGTTTGAGAAAATATTGATCGCTAATCGTGGGGAAATCGCCTTGCGAATTCAGCGCGCCTGTCGCGAGATGGGCATTAAGACCGTTGCCGTGCATTCCGAGGCCGACGCCGAAGCCAAATACGTTAAGCTCGCAGATGAATCGGTATGCATCGGACCGGCACCCTCCGATCAAAGTTACCTTAATATTCCTGCCATCATCAGCGCTGCAGAAGTAACCGACGCCGAAGCGATCCACCCGGGCTATGGATTTCTTTCGGAGAACTCGGATTTTGCTGAACGCGTGGAGAAGAGCGGTTTTGTGTTTATTGGCCCGCGGCCCGAGACCATACGCCTGATGGGAGATAAGGTAAGTGCCAAAGCGGCGATGAAAAAAGTCGGTGTGCCCTGCGTGCCTGGGTCAGAAGGTAGCTTGCCGGAAGCGCCGGAACAAATCAGAAAAATCGCCAAGGACATTGGCTACCCGGTAATCATCAAAGCGGCGGGTGGCGGAGGTGGCCGCGGCATGCGTGTGGTACATACCGATGCTGCTCTGCTCAACGCCGTGGCCACGACTCGCGCCGAGGCGCAGGGCGCGTTCGGCAATCCTACCGTTTACATGGAAAAGTACTTGGAAAGTCCCCGCCATATCGAAATCCAAGTGCTGGCCGATGAGCACCGCAACGCGATTTTTATAGGAGATCGTGACTGCTCGATGCAACGCAGGCACCAGAAAATAATCGAGGAAGCGCCTGCGCCCAATCTGAGCCCGCGTTTGCGCGACAAAATTGGCGAACGTTGTGCCGACGCCTGCCGTAAGATCGGCTATCGCGGCGCGGGAACGTTCGAATTTCTGTTCGACGGGGGGCAGTTTTACTTTATCGAGATGAATACCCGATTACAGGTCGAGCACACCATCACAGAAATGATTACCGGGATAGACATCGTGCAGGAACAGATCCGAATCGCGGCTGGGATACGGCTTCGCCTCAGGCAGAAAGACGTGGTGATTCAGGGGCACGCCATTGAATGCCGAATTAACGCCGAGGATCCGTACACATTCTCGCCATCGCCTGGCCGCATTACGTCCTACCATACTCCCGGAGGGCCCGGTATTCGAGTCGATTCGCATGCCTATCACAATTATTTTGTGCCGCCGAATTATGATTCCCTGATAGGCAAATTAATTGCCTATGGCGATACCCGTCAGCAAGCGATCGCGAGAATGCGCATTGCGCTTTCGGAGATGGTCGTGGAGGGCATCAAGACCAATATCCCATTGCATCAGGAACTGATGCTTGACGCCGCTTTCCTGCGCGGGGTAACCAGCATTCATTATCTCGAACAGAAGCTCGCCGGCTACAGCAAGGAGCCCATGAAATTGCGTCT
>DASPRI010000034.1:0-4599 GCA_035624535.1 Burkholderiales bacterium | reverse complement strand
CGAAGATGGCCGCCATAGTAAGGTAAATCGCGGTGCCATCGAGGTTGAACGAATAGCCCGTCGGGATGACCAGCCCCACGACCGATTTCGCGCATCCAAGGTTTTCCAGCTTCAGCATCATGCGCGGCAGCACCGATTCGGACGAAGAAGTGCCGAGCACGATGAGCAGTTCTTCCTTGATGAATTTGATGAATTTCCAAATGCTGAAACCGTTGAACCGCGCAATTAGTCCCAGTACCACGAAGATGAACAGCAGGCACGTGAGATAAAACCCGCCCATCAGTTTGCCCAGGGATGCCAGAGTGCCTACGCCGTATTTGCCAACAGTGAAGGCCATTGCTCCAAACGCACCGAGTGGCGCCACTTTCATGATGATGCCCACGACTCCGAACAGGGCGTGGGATATTTGATCGATAAAATTCAGCACCGGCTTGCCTTTCTCGCCATAGGCAAACAGCGCAAATCCGAACATCAGGGAAAAAAGCAGCACCTGCAGAATTTCGCCTTTGGCAAAGGCATCCACCACTGTGTTGGGGATGATCTGCAGCAGAAAGTCCACCGTGCTTTGTGACTTGGCTGCCGCAGTGAAACCAGCCAGCGCCTTGGTGTCGAGGGTAGCGGGATCGACATTCATCCCGACGCCGGGACGAAACAGATTGATAATTGCCAGCCCGATAAAAAGTGCGACAGTGCTCACCACCTCAAAATAAATCACCGCGAACAGGCCCACGCGGCCGACTTTCTTCATGTTTTCCATACCGGCGATGCCGCTGACCACGGTGCAGAAGATAATAGGCGCAATCATCATTTTGATGAGCTTGATGAATCCGTCGCCTAACGGTTTCATTGCAGCGCCGGTTTCGGGAAAGAAGTAGCCGAGAATGACGCCGCAGACGATGGCGAAAACAACTTGCGCGTACAAGTGCTGATAGAGTTTCTTCTTCATTTTGCGCTTCCTCCCCTTTGTGGTTCCCATCGCTGCGGTGATTCAAACAAGAAGACTAGCACGAACGACCACTTTTGGCCGAAACCGGACCCTAGACTAGAATCCTTCTCATTCAGCGCTGCCCTGACTTGCGCTGGTTGGCGAACTGAGCAGGACTCGAACGTCCTAAGCAAGCGATCAAAGCCGGCCGGTCAATTTAACGGAACGGACTCCACTCAGTGCCTGGCATTGGCGCCGGAGAATGGCTTGGGAGCTTAGAAGCGCAGACAAGACGATGCGGTTTAAATACTGCTATTAATTTCATCTTGGAGACGCCAAGCCGCCTGCCTTAAAGGTGGTCGTTCCTGCTAAGGTGTAAGCTTAGAACTAAACGCCTTGCTTTGGTGCAAACCATGCGGACTGCGAAGGGCTTTTCTTTTCCGTGTTGGCACTTTCCGAGACAAAACAGCAGGTAGAGGAAGCTGGAAACGGAGTACTTTCCCGGCCTCTGGCGGGTTTAGGGTGGTCTAAAGTACACCCTTGATTGGTGGAGGCGGGGGGAATCGAACCCCCGTCCGCAGGCCCTCTGCGTGCAGTTCTACATACTTAGTCAGGCTATTTGATTTTGCCGGAACGTCGCCAGCCGACGGGCTGCGCTACGGCGAGTTACCTATGATTTAATGCTGCCCAAAGTAACCCTGAGCAACACGATCTCATGTAAATGACTCTGTTGTCGGTTGCCCGACCCGGCCCATGAGCGATCCGGTGCAGAGTCCGGCCGGGATTAAGCGGCCAGAGCGTAACGCATGTCGTTCGCGTTTAATTGCTTTCCAGTGGATTTGCGAGGGAACTGGTCCTCGGTATGCTCCGCGCTGCATTGCGACCTACGTCGAAACCTGGTCGCCCCCATGTCGGAAAAAACTAAAAAAAAGCAGCAGTAATTATCGCATAATTGGGTACGCTCAGAGAAATTGCAAGATTTCGAGAGGGCTAAAAATATAGGCATCGGCGCCCCAGGTTTCGGGGCTGACACCGTTTCCCAGATAGCCGTAGCGCGCGACTATGGACTGCATGCCCGCGGCGCGTGCCGCGAGCACGTCGCGTTCGTCGTCCCCGACGTAGACGCAAGCCGGCGCGGGAACGCCGATTTTGCCGCTCGCTAGTAGCAGAGGCTCCGGGTGAGGCTTTGAGTTGATGCCGGTATCGCCGCTCACGATGCACGAAGCGCGTCGGTCGAGCTTGAGCGTTCGCAGCAATGGCAGGGTGAAGCGCTCCATCTTGTTGGTAACTACCCCCCACGGCAAACCTCTCGCTTCGAGTTCCGCCAACACTTCTGGAATGCCAACAAAAAGCCGGGTGTCGTGGCAAAGACGTTCCTCATAGAAATCGAGAAACTCATTGCGACGGACTTCGTACCCCGGGTCTCCGGGGGCAAGATCGAAACCGATTTTCATCAGGCCGCGGCCGCCTTGAGAAACATAGGGGCGAATGCTCGACAAGGGTAGAGCGCTCAAACCAAGCTGTTCACGCTGACGGTTCAGCGCGTATGCGAGATCGGGCGCAGTGTCTGCTAGAGTGCCGTCCAGATCGAACAATACTGCCTTAATCATAGTGAAAACGGGCGTGGAAAAAGAAGAAGCTCCATGGATTCGAGTTAGTCTGCCACGGCATGCAAGATGTAATTGACGTCGGTACTGCCTCCCAGGACGTAAATTTTACTTAATGGATTGTAGTTGACCCCGGTGATGTGCTCCACGGTTAGACCAGCGCCACGGCAGAAACGCGCGAGTTCGGATGGTTTAATAAATCGGGCGTAATCATGCGTGCCGCGAGGCAGTAGCCTAAGTACGTACTCCGCGCCAATGACCGCGAATAGGTAGGATTTCAGATTGCGGTTAATGGTTGAAAAAAATACGTGACCGCCAGCTTTGACGAGCTTGGCACAGGCTTGCACCGTACTTTCCGGTGCCGGGACGTGTTCCAGGATTTCCATGCAGGTGACAAGATCGTAATGTCGGGGCTGCTCGCCCGCGAGTTCTTCCGCGGCTATCTTGCGGTAGTCCACCTCGTTGCCGCTTTCGAGCAGGTGCAGCCGCGCGACCTTGAGCGCCTGCTCTCCCAGGTCTATTCCGGTGACATGCGCTCCCAGGGCTGCCATGCCCTCTGACAAGATGCCGCCGCCGCAGCCTACGTCCAGCACGACCTTGCCGTTGAGGCCCGCGAGCTTGTCGATGTAATCGAGGCGTAGCGGGTTTATGTCGTGCAGGGGCTTAAACTCCGCTTCGGGATCCCACCAGCGGTGTGCAATATCACTGAATTTTTCAAGCTCTTGCGGATCGACGTTCATGCTTTCATGCTACACCGATTTTTCCCTGCCAGTAGCGCGTCTTCGCTGCGATATCCTCCGCGTTCAGGGTGGTCAGTTGGTAATTATCGAGCAGCAATTTTCCGTTCACCCACACATGACTTACATGGTCGCGGCTCGCCGCATAAATGAGATGCGACACAGGGTCAAAGCAGGGCGATAGCTCGAGCCTGGAAAAATCTACCGCAGTAATGTCTGCCGCCTTGCCGATAGCCAGCGAGCCGATTTTTCCTTCGAGGCCCAATGCCTGGGCGCCATTAAGGGTCGCCATTCGCAGGGCCTGGTGTGCGGGGAGAGCGTCGGCACTGGCGCTTACGGCCTTTGCGAGTATCGCGGCCAGGCGCATTTCGCCAAATAGATCGAGGCGATTGTTGCTCGCCGCACCGTCGGTACCGAGCCCAACGTTGATTCCGTGATCCAGCAACAAAGCCACAGGTGCAAGGCCACTGGCGAGTTTCAGGTTGGACGAAGGGCAATGGGCAACATTGCATGATTGATTCGCCAGCAACTCTATATCTTGCGGAGTTACATGAACGGCGTGCACGGCGATGAAACCCGGACCCAACAGGCCGAGCGCATGCAGTCGCTCGATGGGTCGCATCCTGTATTGCTTCAGGCTGCGCTCGATCTCATGCTCCGTTTCCTGCAGATGGATATGAATCGGCAGATCCAGTTGCTGCGCGTAGGTAAGCAGTTTCTCAAACGTCTTGTCGCTCACGGTATATGGGGCGTGCGGCGCCATGCAAAACGAAAGTAACGGGTGTGGATGCAGCTCATCGCGAACCGCGAGACCCTTGTTGAGGTAATCTTCCGAATCCCCGGCGTAGTTGCTTGGAAATTCTATGACGATGATGCCGATTGCGGCGCGCATGCCGGTGGCGAGAGCTGCTTTCGCGGCCGCTTCAGGAAAGAAATACATGTCATTGAAGCAGGTAATGCCGCCGCGGAGCATTTCCGCGCACGCGAGCAAGGTGCCGTCCATCACGAATTGCTGTGAGACGTGCTTTGCTTCGGCAGGCCAGATATGCTGGTGCAGCCAGTCCATCAGCGGCAGGTCATCTGCCAGCCCTCGCATCAGGGTCATCGCCGCGTGGGTATGAAGATTGACGAGTCCCGGAATAAGCGCATGGTTCTCCAATCGCAGCCGTCGTTTTGCATTGAAGCGTGCGTGCGCTTCCGCAGTGGGCAGTACCGCCCGTATCGTTCCATCGTGGATGGCAATGGAATGCTTAGGCAGAACCTCCGGCGGTTCAACCGGAATCACCCAGCCTGCATCAATCAGCGTGTCGACCTCTTTTGGCATCAAGCG
>DASPRI010000026.1:0-7287 GCA_035624535.1 Burkholderiales bacterium | reverse complement strand
CAGCCGGCCAGGGCGAAACACCAGCCGCTGCGACTTCAATGTAAGCCCGTCGACCTCGGCACCGCACAACTCGGCCACCGCGTTTACTGCCGTCAGATGCTGTGCCGCAAGTCCTGGGTTTGCGCGCTTGGCACGAATATTGGCAACCGTGACCGGAATGCCAGTGATTGCTGCGAGCGCGACTGCCGTTCGCACCAATTGCCCGCCGCCTTCACCATAGCAGCCGTCAATCTCAAGCATTTACGCTGCAAGACTCCTTGGCAAAACCAGAAAAATATTGGCGGGGAAGCGATGGGCGCCGCCTCGCAGGCTCATGAGAATCGGTTGCGATAGTTCCATTTTAATGCCATCGAAACGATTTTAAACTCGGTGCCGACTTTCACCACGCGTAATTCCGCCGGCAATCAAATGCGCGGTGCGCAGCGGCTCGGGAATCTTGCTGTGGACCGCAAAACGCCGCAGCATTTCTTCGGTTTGTGCAGTGGTGGTGCCGCGCCGCTGGATGTAAACACCACCCAAGCGCTCCATTGGTCCGGCACGCTCAATGAGCTGCCATTTGCGTTTTCCTCCAGGCACATGATTCAGCAGCGCGCTGCGGATTTCTTCGAGGTTCGCCTTGCGCCGCGTTATCGAAATCACCGGAATCCCCAGCGCTGCGTGCAGCGCGTCCAGATCCACCACATTGAATCCTGCGAGGGCGACTCCCTGCAGCAAGACCGCGTGAGTCTGTGATCGAAAACGAGAGTGCCGTACGACATCGGTCAGCACACGAGTGGCATTGGCGCCATCGCGCCGAACCTTGCCCGAAAGCACGGCATCCAGCCGCAATCCTGCGTATACCGCCCCTACTACCAGCACGTCACCTCGGTAGTTTTGGTCAAAGGGTGCGTCATCGAAGGCGATTATGTGTGTGAGATTCTTGACCATGTTCTGCCGCAATGACAGCGAAGCGTTTGTTCCACACCAGACATGATTCTCAAATTAGCGAAAAAAAACAATCTGCGTCAAGGAAAATGCAACACGGATATGATGATTGCCGCGCGAAAAAAATTCTGCCAGCATAGACAGACTTCCATGCCAAAGGTGCTTCAGGCTTTTTGGTAACCACGCGTTAGATAAATCACATTTGAAAAAGCGAGGAGTGATATACGTGGGTACGAGCGGCTGGACCTACGGGGCCTGGAAGGACAGCTTTTACGCCGGCGTGCCCCGCCACGAATGGCTTGCGCATTACGCCCATCGCTTCCGCGCAGTCGAGGTGAATGCCACCTTCTATCATCAACTGAAGCAAAACACCTTTGTCAACTGGACGAAAACAACGCCGCCCGATTTCCGATTTGCGATCAAAGGCCACCGTTATCTGACGCATGTCCTGAAGCTGCATGTCTCTCGTGGGGTATTTTCACGGCAGAAGCGCTCCCTCGCCCCATTGGGCAAACGACTTGCCGTGGTACTTTGGCAGCTGCCCTCCGGACTGGAGCGCGATTTGCCGCGTCTCGAACGTTTTGCGAGCATTCTTGATGCTTGGCAAAAAACTCGACATGCATTGGAGTTCAGGCATCGTTCCTGGTTTGACGAGCCGACAGCTGCTTGCTTGCGGCAGCACCGACTTGCCGTCTGCCAGTCCGACGCGTCAGACTGGCCATTGTGGGATGCCGTAACGACAGATCTGGTTTACGTGAGGCTGCACGGACACCGTATCACCTACGTATCGAGCTATAAAGACCGTGAACTCGCGCATTGGGCGAAGCAGGCCCGGAACTGGTCTTCGGAAGGACGCGACGTGCACATTTACTTCGATAATACCGACGCTGGAAATGCTCCCCGCGATGCACAGCGTCTGGCTGCGATGCTGGTCTGAAATTTCGCCAGTGGCAACTGGCCTTAATTCCAGCGCAGTGAAAGAGCATTGCCCGCCCCCTGTTCGGCCCAAGTGCCCAATTTCTTGCCTTCGCGGTTGAGGCACTCGATTAACCAGCGCACACCCTCAGCTGGCGCGTAATTGACGCGCAAGCGGCGAATCTGGGTCGGGATGGCGCTAAATTCAAGCAACCTGCCTGTGGCTGCTTCCACGACCGGAAAATACATGAGTGAGAGATCGGCGCGGTAACTCTCATAGCCGCCGATGCCTTCATAGTCATTTAGAAAATCACCGCAGCCATAAATGACCGGTCTTTCCCGATAGACTTCAATACCTCTTACGTGGTGTGAGGAATGGCCGTGCACCACATCTATTCCGGCTCTGTCGATGAGGCGGTGCGCAAATTCGCGTTCTTCGCCGGAAACATCAAAGCGCCAATTAGCGCCCCAATGGATAGAGAACACCGCGACGTCTCCCGCGCGCTTTTTGTCGAGCACCTGGCGCGCGATGGAATCCACAGAATGCTCGGAAAAATCTCTCAAGAAATTTATCCCCGAACGTTCTCCGGTTGCTGCCCAATCGTGCCCTACCCCGCTGCTCGCCATGCCAAACGCGAATACCAGCACCCGGCCCTTCCCCGGAACCTCGATACATGCCGGCGCCGACGCTTCCTCGTGGTTGCGCCCCGCTCCGGCAGTGCGGAGGCCGGCACGGTGCAAAACGTCGAGAGTTTCACCCAGCCCACTGCGCCCCCAGTCGAGCACATGGTTGTTGGCCAACACGCAGCAATCGGGTTTTGCGGCAGTTAGGCAGGCTATGTTCGCGGGGCTCATGCGGTAATGGATCCCCTTTCCGGGCCAGGCGTCCTCGCTTGCTGTAACTGCAGTCTCTAAGTTGATTATGCGTACATCGGGGCCAACCCGTTCCAATTCCGCCAGTGCATCACCCCAAACATAAGCGAATTCGACAGGCTTTTTAAGCGTGCCACTGACCCGTTCGGCGAGCTCTACGTAGTCAGTCGCCAACCTGACATACGGCTCGAACAAATGGGGCTTGCTCGGGTGTGGAAGTATTTGATCGATTCCTCGGCCCGTCATCACGTCTCCACATAGAAACAGTTTCATTGGCAGCGGCAAGAACACTTCACGGCGGTTATCTCGCTTAACACCAATTTGGCCATCGGGGTAAAATTGTATTCCCTACTGGCAGATCTTTTCCAAGACATATCGCCAGCATGTTTCTTGGTTTTGGCCGGCGCAAGCGCTGCCGGGCTAGGAAGTCCGACGAGCATAAGAATCTTGGCATTCCCGTTCACGTCCGCGGATCACCCTTTTGCCGATCAATATTCCACGTGTCTCGGTGACTATGGTACGTTGCCGCTCCACGTGGTCACTATCGTAAAAATAAAGGACAACCCAATCGCGTAGCCTTCCCAGCTTATGTGCCAAAGCCGTGTTCGAGTAAAGCACAGTAAAGTGCCATCCGTCGCGCATGGTGTGCAGAACGGGCAGCCAAGCTTCATTTTTGGGATTAAACCGCTTTGGTGTGATTTTGGGCAAACGTCCCGATGCGGCTTTCTCACGATATTCACGGTCTACCTCCAAGAGCAATTTGACTGCTGGCTCCTGTGCTTTTTCGTCTGCAGTGCGCGGCGCGCGCGCTCGAAATCGGCCAAGCATTTTGTCGAGAATTGCGCGCCATGCAGCCGCGCGCCGCGAACCCACGCCAGGCACAGTTTCGAGTCGCCCGTCATGCGCCGCTGATTCCAGTTCTTCAAGAGTATCGATGTGCAAGGTATCGTGAATTCGTTTTGCCAGTTCCGGACCCATGCCTGGAACAGATTGAAACAATGCGGTCGGTTCGGTGGTTCCGCGCAGGCGTTCCAGTTGAGCCCAGCGTTCGGTAATCAGAATTTCAGCCACTGCTGAGGCGATGCCCCTGCCGATGTTGGGAAGTGCATCGAGACCTTCGATTCCCTCACTAATGAAAATTTCGCGCACACTCCGGGGAAGGTAGGAAATCGTATCGGCCGCCTTGCGATAAGCGTTAACCCGGAAAGGATTGGCTCCCTGAGTATTAAGGAGGTCCGCCGCTTCGCGTAACCTGTCGGCGATCAGCTGGTTTTCCGACCACGATGTCTCGGCTTGGATCATTCAGGAAAGATGCTTGGCAAGGTCTTTAAATCATTATATTTGTTTTTCCTTGTCTGGCGACCAAACAATGGATTGAAATCCTGGCTCGAGGTATAATTTCGCTAAGTTTGAATTCCCGCGCTGGCGCTTGCTTGGGATTAGCCGTCCGATTTTTTATTTCGGGTTTACCATGAAGCCTGCAGTCTTGTTGCTCTTGGCCGGTTTATTTTCCGCCTTCGCCTACGCTCAGACCGTGTATGAATCCAAGGACAAACAGGGGCCGGTATTTTCCGAGACGCCGAGCCCGGGCGCCCAGCCAATCGATCTTCCCCCCGTGAATGTGATCGATATTGGCAATCCGAACGTAGGACAAAAGCAGCAACAAGCCGCTCCGGATTACACCACTTTCACGATTCTTTCGCCACAAAACCAAGGTACCGTACATACCAACACCGGTGCGTTCCCGGTCAAGCTTGCCCTCGCCCCGGCTCTTCAGAGTGGAAATGCCATCCAGGTGTCCCTGGACGGGACGACATTGCCCAAGTTGCGCAAATCGTTACGGTTCAAAATTAACTCAAGCGAGTGGCAGAGCGCCGCTCAGAACAATCCCCTACATGAGATCCAGGTTGCAGTTATAGATGGCGCGGGCAACACTCTGATCCTTTCGGGTCCGGTAAAATTCTATGTAGACCGCGCGCACCGCGAATCAGGTGACGCTGGCGGATCAAGGCGCTGACCTGCAGACTCCAGTCGTACTCCTGCGATTCCAGGCGGATTCTAAGCAAACCTATTTGGGAACGGCACTTCAGTTCAATTGCGCGATTGAGCGAGCAATATATCGCTGCTTTGCAAACTGCCGTTTTGATACGACTACACTTGGGAAATTCTTACGTTTGCGAGGGCCAGGCGATCTACAAGTGTGCGCATCAGCGCGCGCGAAAAGCGGAGCTGGCAGCCGTCGCTCAAATGCTCTAAATCAGCGCTCTTGAGCTCAACGATTACCACTTCGGTCAAGGACTCGATGGTAGCTTGACGAGGCAGCACGCCGCTTCGAATGTAGCTCATTTCGCCGAAGCACTCGCCGCCCATGAGGGTGCCTAGGAGGCGTCCGTGCTTGGTCACTTTGACCTGACCTTGTGTCAAAAAGTACAGGCTCTGGCCCGGCTCATTCTCGCGCAGGATCACGCTTTGCGCGGGCAGGCGGCTCCAGCGGCCCGCGTTAACCAGTTCCCAGATCTCGGCGTCGCTAAGCTGCTTTAATACCTCCATTGCCCTCAGAGAGGGAAATTTTTCGCTGTCTGGTATTTCCTGGTCGTAGACGCTTAACTGTCCAACTTTTGCCAACTCAAGTGCGAAGTCAGCCCAACCGGGGTAACGGTCCTGGGGATTTTTATTGAGCGCTATTAACAACACGCGATCCAAGTCTGGGCTAAGCGAAGGCCGCAGTGCGCTCGGAGGCAACGGCTCTTGATTGAGGATCATTTGAAAAAGTGACGATATGCTCCGTGCAACAAATGGCTGGTGGCCGGTTAGAAGTTCGTAAAGGACGACCGCCAACGAGAACATGTCGCTATGCTGTGTCAGAGCCTTTGCGCTGATCTGCTCCGGGGACATATACGCCGGCGAACCGATGTTCAGGATTTGCGTCGACAGAGCTTTTTGAAGATAGGCTGCGCCGAAATCGCTGAGCTTCACTTCGGTGTTGCTCACAACCATGATGTTTGCCGGTTTGACGTCTCGATGTACTATGCCTTGACGGGATGCGTAATCGAGCGCACCACAACATTTAAAACCAATTTCGATGACATCTTTGACGGCAAGCAAACTTTGTGTGTGGGTAAATTTTGCTAGGCTTCCTCCCGGCACGTATTCCATTACCACGTAATTGCAATCCGTGCCAACTTCGGCGTCTAGGATTGAAACTATATGCGGGTGTGAAAGCTTTCCGGCAAGGGAAGCCTCATTCAAGAACTGCTTGCGAAGCACATTCCCTTGCGCGGGATCCCGGAAAACGTTGGGATCGATCAGCTTTACGGCAACTTTGGAATTGGCAAAGGGGTCAACTCCAAGATATACGGTGCCCAAGGTGCCTTTGCCGAGCAACTTTTTAATCTGGTACTTGCCAATGCGCCCCACTATCGTTTTCGCTTGGCTTTCTGCAAAAGCAGTCATGTGCTTCCCATCGAATCGGTATTATTGCGCATTGCGGTCGTCAAGACTCTTTGGCGCAGGGTTTTAACCTCTGCCTGCATTAACGGAGCGCGCTCTTGGGGCCGTACGGTTAATCTATCAGCGTGTGTTTTGGGAATACTGTGAAGTATTTCACATTGGGGCACTCCGATTTTAATGTTTTGCTGGAAATGACGTTTTTTCCGTTTCCCGGCTCTAATGATATTGAGTCAGTTTTCGAATTTCCCTGGGGTTTGCTCGCGTGCCGGGGACCCGCTCCGGACACACGGCTAACCGTTAGTTTTGGCGATGGCGTGAGCGGGCTGCAATCTTGGTGTGGCACCGATGCCTGCAAGCGGTCCTTAAAACGGTTGACATCCCTGTTGATCTGTGAAGAGGCCCGCGTTACCCTGACGCCATATACTTTTTATTTATACGGAATCTGTTTTCGGCCAAACCCGGAGTAAACACCTCATGCAGAACCGACCGATTGCGGAATCCACGCTAGCCGGCGCACGCGGGGATAAGAACGCAGTGCTCGTCCCTGCCCCGGGGGATGCGCTGCTCATCGTCGACGTACAGAATGATTTTCTGCCCGGTGGGTCGCTTGCGGTACCCAAGGGGGACGAAATCATCCCGGTGCTAAACCGACAGATTGCGCGCTTTGCAAAGCTTGGGCTCCCGGTGATCGCCACGCGTGATTGGCACCCCCCCGACCATTGCTCCTTCCATCAGGCGCAAGGCCCATGGCCGAGTCATTGTGTTGCGAATTCCGCGGGGGCGCAGTTCGCACCTGCACTTCGCTTGCCCACTGAGGTACGCGTAATATCGAAAGCTACCTATCCAGATCGCGATGCCTATTCCGGCTTTTCGGGTACCGACTTGGATCAATTCCTGCGCAGTCGCGGGATCCGCCGCCTATTCGTCGGAGGTCTCGCCACCGATTATTGCGTGCTCAATACGGTCAAAGATGCCTTGGCCCTTGGATATCAGGTCGTGCTGTTGCGCGACGCCATCCGGGCAGTCGACGTGAATCCCGGGGACGGAGCGTGCGCAGAGGAAGAAATGCGCAGACTCGGTGCCATTCCGGCGTACGCGCAAGGAGCTAGCGCTTGAAATCAAGCT
>DASPRI010000009.1:0-6762 GCA_035624535.1 Burkholderiales bacterium | reverse complement strand
TGGTCATCGAGTCCGCCAAACCGATCAACGCCGTAAGCGGTGTGCGCAAGTCATGCGACAGGGCCGAGAGTAACGAATTGCGCAGGCGCTCGGATTCCATTTTAATGAGCGCATCGCGCGCCACCTCGACATAATGCACGCGCTCGATGGCAATAGCAATCAAGGTGCAGAAAGTGTCCAGTTGGCGCCGCTGTTCCGGAATCAATAGCCAGCGCGGAACGGAGGGTTCGATGGCCAGCACGCCCCGGGTGCGCATCGGCGCTTTCAACGGCAAATACAATATCGGGCTCGCCGGCAAGGTATCGGTCCCGAAACCCGCCGCCTGCGTGTGATCGTAGGCCCACTGCGCGACCGCAAGGTCAAGCCGCGCGGGGCGTTTGTCCTTTTCGCCCGCGACAAAAAGCCGGTTTTCTGCATCGGCAAGCACGATGGCGACTTTGGCGAGAAAACTTCGCTCCACGAAGCGATCGCTGATTTCCACCACCTGCTCCATCGTAAGGGCAGCCGAAAGCTCCCGAGCCATCTCGTAAAGCAAACGCGCGCGGCTTTCGCGATGTTCCGCGACCTGCGCCTGATAGCGGAAGCGCGCGGTTAACTGGCCGGTGATCAAACCCACGATCAACATGATCGCAAACGTCAGGCTATATTGGACGTCGCTGACCGCGAAAGAAAATCGTGGTGGTACAAAAAAGAAATCAAATGCCGCCACACTCACAAACGCGGCAAATGCGGCCGGGCCGCGTCCCAACCAGAATCCGATGAGCACCACCGCCAGCACGTAAAGCATGGCAATGTTCGCAAGCTCGAAGAATGGGAACAGCAGGGCCGCCAATGCGGTCGCCATACCGCAACCCGCGGCCGCCCACAGGTAACGCAGAAACCACAACGGGTGATCTTTCTCCTCTTCCTCGCGTGCCCGGGCACGGGCGCGAGTCCCAGGCAATTCCTTGGATGCTTCGCCCGCAACTTGAACCAGATCGATATCAGTCGCAAGCCTGGCAACCTGCCGCTCGATAGATGGTCCCCAGCTCCAAAGCCTGGGCTTTTCTTCGCGGCCTACAAGAAGCTTCGAGGCGTTATGTTTGCGCGAATAATCCACCAAAGCCGAGGCGACGCTGGTACCAGGAATTGTTGCCGTCTGCGCACCGAGTTCCTGCGCGAGCTGCAGGACCTTGAGTATCTTTTGCCGTTTCCATTCCGGTAGCCGCTGCAGTGATGGCGTTTCCACATACACGCCATGCCAGTTCGCACCCAGTCTATCCGCCAGGCGCGCGGCAGCACGCACGACCTGTTCCGCGCCGGTCTCCGGGCCAATACCGGCCACCAAAGTCTCGCGCGTCGGCCATACTCGCTCGATGGCCTCCCGGTCACGGTAAGCACGAACGTCTTCTTCGATGCGGTCCGCCGTCCTGCGCAACGCCAACTCGCGCAGTGCGATCAAATGGCCTTTGCGGAAAAAGTTCTCAAGCGCTTGCTCGGCTTGCTGCGGCAGATAGACCTTCCCTTCTTTTAGACGCTGCAGCAATTCATCCGCCGGCAAGTCGACAAGGACGACTTCGTCGGCTTCGTCAAAAACGGTATCGGGAACCGTTTCGGAAACTCGGATATTGGTAATGCTGCCCACAACATCGTTCAGGCTTTCGATGTGCTGGACGTTGAGGGTGCTGTAAACATTGATGCCGGCCGCGAGCAATTCTTCGATGTCATTCCAGCGGCGGGGGTGGCGCGAACCTGGCACATTCGAGTGCGCGAGTTCGTCAACGAGAATCAAAGCGGGTCGACGGGAAAGAGCGGCATCCAGATCGAATTCCTTGAGCATACGGCCGCGGTACTCGATTTCACGCCGCGGCAGTACGTCTAGCCCCTGCAGCAGAGCCTCGGTCTCCTTGCGGCCATGCGTCTCGACCAAGCCTACGAGGACATCAACTCCATCGCGTTTGGCGGCTTGCGCTGCGGCCAGCATTGCGTAGGTCTTGCCAACGCCGGCCGAGGCGCCAAAAAAAATTTTGAGCTTGCCGCGCTTTTGCAGCTCTTCCTCGCGGCGAAGCTCGGCTAAAAGCCGGTCCGCGTCGGGACGAGTTTCAGGCATGCATCAATGTATAAGGGATTAGTATCAACCTTTATCGAGTTTATCGAGGTTGAGGTTCAGTTTCAATACGTTTACTCGCGGCTCGCCAAGAATCCAAAACTGGCGTTTTTCAGTGTGATTGGCGATCAATTCACGTACTCGATCGGGATTGAGATGGCGCACGCGCGCTACTCGCTCGGCTTGGTAATACGCTGCTGCCGGACTGATGTGCGGATCGAGGCCGCTCCCAGAGGCAGTGACGAGATCTACCGGTACCGGAGCCGTATTGCCGGGATCCGCATCGCGCAGGGCTTTGATCCGATCGCCCACCGCGTCGAGCAAAGCCTGATTTGTCGGCCCGAGGTTTGAGCCGCTTGAAGAAGCCGCATCGTACGGTTTGGGCGAGGTCGCCGATGGGCGGCTCCAGAAATATTTCGGGCTGCTGAAAGGCTGCCCGATGAGTTCGGAGCCAACGGCTTTGCCATCCTTAATTATCAGGCTGCCATTTGCCTGGCGCGCAAACAGGGTCTGCGCGACGGCCGTCATTAGCAGTGGATAAACGATACCGGTGATGACGGTCATCACCACCAACATGAAAAATCCGGACTTCACATGATTCCACATGGCAGCTCCTTCAGGCGAGGCCCAAGCCGACAAGGATCATGTCAATCAGCTTGATGCCAATGAAAGGTGCGATCACTCCGCCCACGCCGTAGATCAGCAGATTGTCGCGAAGCAGCTTGCCGGCTCCGATCGGTCGGTAGCGGACGCCTTTGAGCGCCAGCGGAATGAGGGCGATGATAATCAATGCGTTAAAAATTACTGCTGAAAGTATCGCGCTTGCGGGCGTCGCAAGGTACATGATGTTCAGTACCTTAAGCTGCGGGTAGGTCGTTGCAAATGCCGCGGGAATGATGGCGAAATACTTCGAGACGTCGTTCGCAATCGAAAACGTCGTCAGCGCGCCGCGCGTTATCAGGAGTTGTTTGCCCGTTTCCACGATTTCAATCAGCTTGGTGGGATTCGAATCGAGATCCACCATATTGCCGGCTTCTTTCGCCGCTTGGGTACCCGTGTTCATCGCCACGGCAACATCGGCCTGCGCAAGCGCGGGCGCGTCGTTGGTTCCATCCCCGGTCATGGCTACGAGCCGCCCTTGTGTCTGGTGCTCGCGAATCAGCTTGAGCTTGGCTTCGGGTGTCGCCTCAGCCAGAAAATCGTCCACACCGGCCTCGGCGGCAATGGCAGCGGCCGTGAGTTTGTTGTCGCCGGTAATCATTACCGTCTTGATACCCATGCGGCGCAATTGCATGAAGCGCTCCTTGATGCCGCCCTTGACGACGTCCTTCAACTCTATAACGCCGAGTACTTTGGTGTCCCTGGCAACCACCAGCGGAGTACTGCCGCGGCGCGCCACTTCTTCAACCAGCGTGGTAACTTCCGAGGGGCAGTGCCCACCCCGTGATTCAACCCAGGCACGGATGGCGTCGGACGCGCCTTTGCGTATCTGGCTATCCGCGAGGTCCACGCCGCTCATGCGCGTATGAGCGGAAAATGGCACGAAAGTCGCGCCGAGCTTTTGGATGTCCCGTTCACGGATTCCGTACCTTTCCTTGGCGTGTACCACCACGCTGCGTCCTTCAGGAGTCTCATCCGCGAGCGAAGCAAGCTGCGCTGCGTCCGCCAGTTGTTCGCGCGTTATCCCGGGCGCCGGAATAAATGCGGAAGCCTGCCGGTTGCCGAGAGTTATGGTGCCGGTCTTATCCAGCAACAGCACATCGACATCGCCCGCCGCCTCGACGGCTCGCCCCGAGAGCGCGATGATGTTCGCGCGCAGCATGCGCCCGATGCCTGCAAGACCGATGGCTGAGAGCAACCCGCCAATGGTGGTAGGGATTAGGCAGACCAGGAGCGCAACGAGCACCGTGATGGAAACGGGCGTTCCGGCCTTGGTCACTTCAACGCTGTAAATCGAGAAAGGCAGCAGCGTTGCGGTTGTTTTCAGGAAAATCAAGGTAAATCCAACCAACAATATAATGAGCGCGATTTCATTCGGGGTTTTCTGGCGCCGCGCAGCTTCGACCATCGCGATCATGTGGTCGAGAAAGGTTTCACCCGGATTGGCGGTGACGCGCACCACCAGCCAATCGGAGAGGACCTGGGTTCCGCCCGTCACTGAACAGAAGTCGCCCCCTGCTTCGCGTATCACCGGCGCGGACTCGCCGGTAATCGCGGCTTCGTTGACCGAGGCGATGCCTTCGATAACTTCCCCGTCGGTGGGAATGATATCTCCGGCTTCGACCAGAAAAACATCGCCTTTGCGCAGCTGCGTTGAACTAACTTTGCTTACCGAAGCGTCGTGCTTCGGTTTCGCAAGTTTTTTCGCCAATACATCGCGCTTCACCGCGCGCAATGCTGCAGCCTGGGCCTTGCTCCGGCCTTCGGCTATCGCTTCGGCGAAGTTCGCAAATAGCACGGTAAACCACAACCATAGCGAAACCGCCAAAATAAATCCGGCTGGTGCTTCGCCTTTGCCGCCCAGGGCCTGGAAAAATAAAATCGTCGTCAAAATGCTGCCGAGATAGACGACAAACATCACGGGATTTCTCCACTGATACTGAGGCAGCAATTTGACGCACGAGTCAATCAACGCCTGCAGGAAGATGTCTTTGGTGACCAAGGACCGGCGCACCAATTGTGGTACTGGAATCGCTTGCGTGTTCATCATCCGTAATGCTCCTTGAAAATTCGCTCCTAGTGCACGCCAACCATGATGAGATGCTCGACAATCGGCCCGAGCGCGAGCACCGGGAAGAAAGCCAGCGCCCCGACGATGATCACCGTCCCGACCAGCAAGGCGACAAAAAGCGGGGTATGAGTGGGCAACGTGCCGGCGCTCACTGGAATTTTTTTCTTGGCCGCCAGCGCGCCGGCTATGGCGAGCACCGGTACTGCCAGCCAGTAACGACCTAGCAGGATTGCGATTCCGAGCGCCGTGTTATAGAAAACTGTGTTGGCCGAGAGGCCTGCAAACGCACTGCCGTTGTTATTGGCGACAGAGGAGAACGCGTAGAGTATTTCCGAGAAACCGTGAGCGCCCGGATTCGCTACGCCGGCTTTGCCTGCATCAGTAAGCACTGCGATCGCAGTGCCCACGAGAATCACGAGTGGCACGAGCAGAAGTGCCACCGCTGACATTTTCATCTCAAACGCCTGTAGTTTCTTGCCGAGATACTCCGGCGTCCTTCCGATCATGAGCCCCGCCACAAAAACCGCGACGATAGCGAATATCAGCATGCCGTAAAGACCGGAACCGACTCCGCCAAAGATTACCTCGCCCAGCTGCATGTCCCACATCGGGACCAGCCCGCCCAGTGGGGTAAATGAATCATGCATTGAGTTCACCGAGCCGTTCGATGCGACCGTGGTGGCGGTGGCCCAGAGCGCAGAATTGACGACTCCAAAGCGCGTTTCCTTGCCTTCCATGTTGCCACCGGCTTGCATGGCGCTCGCGGTTTGATCAACTCCTTGCTTCGCGAGCAGCGGATTGCCTGACTGTTCCGAGCCAACGCAAAGCGCGAGCATGGCTACAAATACAATCGTCATCGCGGCAAGCACCGCCCAGCCCTGGCGCGTGTCGCCTACCATGCGTCCAAACGTGTAGCACAGCGCCGCGGATATTAAGAGAATCGACAGTACTTCGAGAAAGTTGGACAAGGGCGTTGGATTTTCGAAAGGATGCGCGGAGTTGACGTTAAAGAAACCGCCGCCGTTGGTGCCGAGCTGCTTGATCGCGATCTGGGACGCAGCCGGACCGAGCGCAATGACCTGCTCCTTCGCCACCGCTTTTTCAGTGACAGGATTCCCCTTCTCGTCCTTGACCGATTGACCCGCAGCATCGAGTTTCGGATTGTCGTATTCAACCGGTTGCACAAGCGGCACGGTTTGGTAGGTGGAAAAGGTCTGTACCATACCCTGACCGACATAAACCAGAGAGAAAATGAACGCGAGAGGCAAAAGGATATACAAGGTGGTGCGGGTGAGATCAACCCAGAAATTGCCGATGGTCTCGGCACTCTGCCGCGCGAAACCGCGGATCAACGCCACCAGCACCGCCATTCCCGTCGCAGCGGATAAAAAGTTTTGCACCGTTAGCGCTGCCATCTGAGTGAAATAGCTCATCGTAGTCTCACCGCCATATCCCTGCCAGTTGGTGTTGGTAGCGAAACTGACCGCGGTATTGAACGACGAATCTGGGCTGACCGCGGAAAAAGCCTGCGGGTTGAGCGGCAAATAGGTCTGCAGCCGTTGCAATGCATAGACCGCGAGTGCCCCGAGCACATTGAATATCAGCATTGCCACCGCGTACTGGGTCCAATGCATCTCCTGCGCCGGCTTCACGCGACACAGCCGGTAGAGTAGGTTTTCAAACGGCAAGCAGAAGCGATTGATCAACCGTATGCGCCCCTCGTATACATTGGCCATATAGGTCCCGAGTGGTTTGACCAAAAGCAGCAAGACAACCAAGTAGAGGGTAAGCTGCAAATAACCGTTGCCAGTCATCAGAATTTCTCCGGGAAAAATAATGCGACGACCAAGTAGACGAACAACGCGATCGCGAGTATCAGGCTTAACAGGTAGGTCCAACTCATGAGCCTCTCCTCAACAGCCGATCGAAGCCGTATACCAAACCG
>DASPRI010000215.1:0-19109 GCA_035624535.1 Burkholderiales bacterium | reverse complement strand
CGAGGTAATGCGCTGGGCGCTGTGCGCCACCAAGCATCTTGCGAATCGCCTGGAATGTCGCTGGGTCGTTGTAGTCGCCGTCCACATAACGCAGTAGTCCGGAAAGCGTCTCGAATGCTTTCGGGTCCACGCCACCGCCGTGTTTCTCCAAGCTGTCGCGCGCCCGCGCCTTGATTTGTTCCAGGTTCCAGCCGGCCTTTGCCACGCCGATGACAGGCACATTAAAATTGCCGCGCTTTGTCATCGCTTGCAGCGAAGGGAAAATCTTTTTGTACGCCAAATCGCCCGTCGCCCCGTAAAAGACCAGCGCGTCGGAATGAGGTTCGTTCATTTCAATTCGCCTTCTCGCCCGCTCATTTGCCTGCGGGTTTCTCGAGATGACCGCCAAACTCGTAGCGCATCGCTGAAAGGAGCTTGTTCTGGAAATCCCCCTCGCCCCGTGAGCTGAACCGCTCCTGAAGCGCAGTCGTGAGAACTGGCGCGGGCACCGCCTCATCGATCGAGGCCTTGATCGTCCAGCGCCCCTCCCCCGAGTCCGAGACGCGGCCCGCAAATTTGCTAAGCGCGGGATCCTCGAGCAGCGCGGCCGCGGTCAAATCCAGCAGCCAAGACGCGATCACGCTGCCCCTGCGCCAAACTTCGGCGATGTCGGGAAGATTTAGGTCGTACTGGTAATGTTCTGGATCGCGCAGTGGCGTTGTTTCCGCGTCGATTTCATGCTTTCTGTTCCCGACGTTCGCGGAGCGCAGAATGCCCAGGCCTTCAGCATACGCTGCCATGATTCCGTATTCGATGCCGTTATGTACCATCTTGACGAAGTGGCCGGCGCCGTTCGGCCCGCAGTGAAGATAGCCTTGCTCGGATGTCCCAGCGACTTTCTCGCGCCCTGGGGTGCGCGCGATGTTGCCAATGCCGGGAGCCAAGGTGGCGAAAATCGAATCAAGATATTTGACCACCTTGTCCTCGCCGCCGATCATCATGCAGTAGCCGCGCTCCAAGCCCCAGACACCGCCGCTGGTGCCCACATCCACATAGTGCAGCTTTTTCGGCGCAAGATCCTTCGCGCGCCGGATGTCGTCAATGTAATACGAATTCCCGCCATCGATCAGGATGTCGCCCGCCTCGAGATGATGCAACAGGTCGGCAATGGTATTGTCCACCACTGCGGCCGGGACCATCATCCAAACTGCTCGCGGCTTGCGCAGTTTTTTTACAAAATCCTGCAGCGATGAGGCGCCCACCGCTTTTTCCTTGGCAAGCGCTGCCACTGATTTCGGCGAAACATCAAAGACCACGCAATCATGCCCGCCTTTAATAAGCCGCCGCACCATGTTGGCGCCCATGCGGCCTAAGCCGATCATTCCAAGTTGCATGTTTGCTCCTTCTTGTGAATTGCTTTCCTATGCTGGATGAAATCAATCAAGGCGATCAACTTACGAGTAGCCTTTTTTGAGCTTGCGATAACGGCGGATGAGCGCATTGGTCGAACTGTCGTGCTTGAGCGCGGGCGCTTCTTTATCGCCAAGCTCAGGAATGATCCGCTTGGCGAGGACCTTACCCAGCTCAACGCCCCACTGGTCAAATGAATCAATGTTCCATACTGTGCCTTGAGTAAATACGTTGTGCTCATAGAGTGCAACCAGCTTGCCGAGCGCCTGTGGAGTCAACCGCTGTAGCAATAAAGTATTGGATGGCCGGTTACCCTCGAAGGTCCGGTGAGGCACTAACCAATCGGGCGACCCCTCCGCTTTGACTTCTGCTGCAGTCTTGCCGAAGGCCAGCGCTTCGCCCTGCGCGAATACGTTCGCAAGCAACATGTCATGGTGATCACCCAATGGATTGAGGGTCTCCGCAAATCCGATGAAGTCGCAGGGAATGAGTCGGGTTCCCTGATGAATGAGCTGGTAGAACGAATGCTGCCCGTTGGTTCCCGGCTCGCCCCAATAGATCGGGCTGGTTTCATAGGCGACCCGGTCGCCGTCAAGCGTAACTTGCTTGCCGTTGCTCTCCATCGTCAATTGTTGCAGGTACGCCGGAAAGCGTTTCAGATATTGATCGTACGGCAGAACGGCGACAGTTTGCGCACCGAAGAAATCGTTGTACCAGACAGAAAGCAGTCCCATGAGCACCGGCAGGTTGCGCTCAAGCGGCGCAGTGCGGAAATGCTCATCCAGCTCGTGAAAGCCGGCGAGCATGGCGCGAAAGTTTTCCGGGCCGATGGCGAGCATCGTTGAAAGGCCGATGGCGGAATCCATGGAATAGCGTCCGCCCACCCAATCCCAGAAACCGAACATGTTGGCGGTGTCGATTCCAAATGCAGTGACTTCCTTGGCGTTTGTCGAAACCGCAACAAAATGTTTGGCCACGGATTTGCTGTCACCTCCCAGCCCTTGAACGGACCAGTCGCGGGCAGTGCGCGCATTGGTCATGGTCTCCAGCGTGGTGAACGTTTTTGAAGATACGATGAAGAGCGTCTCTGCGGGTTCGAGATCGCGCGTCGCTTCGGCGAAATCTGTGCCATCGATATTGGAAACGAAGCGAAATGTCATCTCGCGCTGGCTGTAGTGCCTGAGCGCTTCGTAGGCCATCACCGGCCCTAGATCGGAACCACCAATGCCGATATTGACGATGTTGCGAATGCGCTTCCCGGTATGTCCCTTCCACGTTCCGCCGCGCGCCCGATTCGAGAAATCGGTCATCTTGTCGAGCACCGCGTGAACGTGGGGCACGACGTTTTCGCCATCCACGATAATCGATGAGCCGGATGGTGCGCGTAAAGCGATGTGCAAAACGGCGCGATTTTCAGAGACGTTGATTTTCTCGCCACTGAACATGGCATCAATTCGCTCGCGCAGCCGCGATTGTTTGGCCAGTTGCAAGAGGAGTTTGAGTGTCTCGTCGGTAATGCGATTTTTTGAGTAATCGAGATAAATCCCGGCGGCCTCGCAGGTCAAGCGTTCGCCGCGCTGCGGCTCGTCTGAAAATAGTTTGCGGAGATGCAGGTCTTTTACCTCAAGGTAATGGGCTTCGAGCGCCTTCCAGACTGGGCTCTTGCTCGGGATTCCTGCATTCATTTTGACGCTCTTTTTTTCTTCTTGCTGTGACCGCGAATCCTAGGGTTCTTTGCTCGACAAGAGGGATCCGGGTTCCATTTTTCCTCCCACATGCGAAAGCCGCCAACGAACGCTTTGGCATTGTCGCCGGCCCGGCAGCCCGGTGGTATCGTTTTCAGTTTTTTCACGTTACCGCCGCCGATGACGACATCATCGGGTTCGAGAGCAACAATCAAGCGCTCCACTACGTCTGCAACATGTTGCCGCCACTTTTTCTTGCCCGCGCGCTTAAGACCCCGTACCCCGACGTAATCCTCGTAAGTTCCCTTCTTGTATGGCAAGTGAGCGAGTTCCATCGGCTCCACGATATTGTCCACTACCATGGTCGAACCGAGGCCAGTTCCCAAACCGAGAAAAAGCATCTTGCCGCCTTTGTAGCTCCCCAGCGCTTGCATAGCCGCATCGTTTATGACCTTAACCGGGCGTCCAAATGCCGCTTTGAAATCGAAACCGGCCCAACCGCGTCCCAGATTGGGAGGATTAACAATCGGCCTGCAGCACAGTACAGGTCCTGGGTAACCGATCGATACTACGTCATACTTCCAGCCCCCTGCGAGCTTCCTGACTTGGGAGACCATTTCCCTGGCGGTAAGCTTTGGTCCCGATGGAAAACTGCGGTGGACACGCTGACCGCTCGCGAGAATCTTCACGTTGGTTCCGCCTATGTCGACCACCAGCACTTTCATCGGCGTACTTTTCTTAAACATTCACGTCGCACCCGAACATCGCACCTAGCTGGCCTTGGCGAGAGTGACGCTCTTGGAGGAGATCACCGACATCAAGCCGTTCCATGACTTGACGAAAGCCGCCGCGCCTTCCTCCTGCAATCGGGCTGCGAGCGCCTTTATATCAATACCTGCCTTCGTGAATTGCGCCAGCACTTCTTCGCAATCGCCGCAATCCGGTGACACGATGGGGCCAAGCTCCCCGTGATCGGCGAAAGCCTTGAGCGTGTTCTCAGGCATCGTGTTCACTGTGAGCGGTGCGGCGAGCGCTTCAACATAGAGAGTGTCTGAAGCATTCGGGTCCTTAGTCCCGGTGCTTGCCATCAAGAGCCGTTGCGGCCGAGCGCCCATATTGCAGACTCGCTTCCAGCGCGATGACGCAATGAGTTCGCAATATGCTTTGTAAGCGCGCTTGCCGATGGCGATGCCGAGGCGGTTCCTTAGCGCATCAGTCACCTTATCCGTGACTGCGACGTCCCAGCGGCTTAGAAAGAGCGACGCCACTGAGGCTACGTCGGGCTTGAGCCCGGCTTCGATGCGCCGCTCAATGCCGCGCAGGTAGGCATTCGCCGCCGCCATGTAATGCTCGTGCGAGAAAAGCAGAGTTACATTGATCGGCACGCCGGCAAATATCGCTTCCTCGATTGCTGGCAGTCCCTGCAAGGTTCCCGGAATCTTGATGAAGACATTGGGACGCCTCGCCCGAGCGTGCAACTCCTTGGCTTCGGCAAGTGTGGTCTTTGTGTCGTAGGCAAGCAACGGGGAGACTTCAAGCGAGACCCAGCCATCCACACCACAGGTTCGCTCGTGAATTGGTCGGAACAAATCGGCGGCTTGCGTAATGTCTTCAAGCGCCAGTTCAAAGAACAGATTTTCGCCCGATTTACCCTCATTGATTTTCCTGCGGATGGCAGCGTCGTACGCGGAGCTATTCTTGACTGCGTGCTCAAAAATCGTGGGATTAGATGTGAGGCCGGTAACCGAGAGTTCGTCGATATAGCGCTTGAGCGTGCCGCTAGTAAGTAAATCGCGAGTGATGTTGTCGAGCCAGAGACTCTGGCCGATATCGTGAAGTTTTTGCGTTGGCTTCATGGGGTTAGCTCCGGGGACCTTGGTTCAGCCCAATCATTGAAGGAGACCGCACTTTTGACCTGCAATTACATTGGCGTCAGCGGATGATGGATTCAAGTTCGCATTTTACCGTAAAGCATAAATTAGTCGGAAATATTGCCACCTTCCTTACTGCGCCATTTTGTCACCGGATCGATGGGGGCGCTCTTCATCTTCTTTCGCGTTTAACAAAATGGAAATACGCGCCCACTAAAAAAAAGTTGACCGCAACCGCGACGACATTCCAAAGAATCACGGGCCTCGAAGCAATCAGCAAGCCGTAGTAGACCCAGAGTACTTGAAAGAAGCCCATAATTGCCGCCATCCGTGGATTGATGCCTAAACGCGAGCGTCGCTTGAGCATGCTAATCAAATCCGGCAGGGCGGCAAAGGTTGTTCCCAGTCCAGCCACAAAGCCGATGACTTCGGACCTTTGAAAACTGGGGAGTAACAGACTCTGCGTATCCTGTATGGCTAATTCCCCACAGCCTGCAATGGTCATCAAGCTAAAAAAGAAGAAAAGTAATTGAAGTCTCTTTGGAGAAAACATGTTTCCCTCCACTTCACGTGGTGGTCGCCGTTTGACGCGAGCCGCGCCGAGCCCGCCCTATCGAGTCTTCTCCACTTCAACGACAGCGGCAAATTTGCCCATCTCGAGAGCCTGCTTGGCAGTAGTCGTGGCAAACAAATGCATGGTCCGGGCGACAACCCCGGTCCATCCGGTCTGGTGGCTCGCGCCTATGCCTGCTCCATTGTCGCCATGAAAATATTCGTAAAACAGGATTAGATCGCGCCAGTGCGGGTCTTCCTGAAATTTTCTTGATCCCCCGTATACCGGCCGTTTGCCATTTTTGTCGCGCAGAAAAATTCGGCTTAGCCGGTTTGAAATCTCTTCGGCAACTTGGTACAGGTTCATTTGGCGGCCAGAGCCTGTCGGACACTCGATCATAAAATCATTCCCGTAGTACATGTAATACTGCATCAGGGCGCGAATGATGAGGGCGTTGACAGGCATCCAGATCGGCCCGCGCCAGTTCGAATTGCCCCCGAACATTCCGGTGTCCGATTCCGCCGGTAAATACGAAACCCGGTACTCGTGGTCCCCCACTCGGAATACAAAGGGATGCTCGGCATGGTGGCGGGAAAGGGAACGGATGCCATAGGGACTCAAGAACTCGTTTTCATCAAGCATCCTCGCCAGCACACGGCGAAGTTTGCTTTCATTTAAAATGGCTCCTAGCAATCGCCCCGTGGACCCGCGCTTGACAGGGTCGTGAATGAACGCCCTTAGTTCCGGGCGCGCCTCTAGAAAATTAATCATGCGTACTCGTATTTCTGGGTATCTATCACCAAGCTTCCCCTCAAAGACGGTGGCCGCACACAATGGAAGCAGCCCGACCATTGACCTTATCTTGAGCCGTTGAGACTGTCCGTTCGGTAATTTAAGTACGTCGTAGAAGAACCCGTCTTCCTCATCCCACATCCCGATATCATCGCCGGCGTGCAGCATCGCCGTTCCGATCCACAGGAAATGTTGAATGAACTTGAGCGCCATCTCCGCATAGGCGGGCCGCTCGAGCGCCAGTTCGCCGGCAAGCTCCATCATGTTCTGGCAAAAGAGCGCCATCCACGCAGTACCGTCTGCCTGCTCCAGATATCCGCCGGTTGGCAGCGGCGCGCTGCGGTCAAAAACGCCAATATTATCCATTCCGAGGAACCCACCCTCAAACGCATTGTTGCCTGCGCGATCCTTGCGGTTCACCCACCAGGTAAAATTTAGCAGCAACTTGTTAAAGACGCGCTCAAGCCAGTCGAGATCGCCTTCACCACGCCGCATTCTTTCGAGCCGGAATGTGAAGGCCGTCGACCAGGCGTGTACCGGCGGGTTGACATCACCAAAGTTCCACTCGTATGCGGGAATCTGGCCACTAGGGTGCAGGTACTGCTCGTTGACCATCAGATCCAATTGCTCCTTCCCAAAATCCGGATCTACCACCGTCAGCGCGATGACATGAAAGGCGAGGTCCCAGGCCGCATACCAGGGGTATTCCCACTTGTCTGGCATCGAAATAATTTCTGCGTTATACATGTGGTGCCAGTGGTCGTTGCGGGGCGCCGTACGCTTTCCCGGCTTGAACGGGTCGGCGCCATGTTCTTCGAGCCATTTGTCAACATCGTAGTAATAAAACTGCTTAGACCACATCATCCCGGCAAGCGCCTGGCGCATTACGCGCGCTTGATCTGCATCGAATGACGACGGGATGACTTCTTTGTAGAACTCATCCGCCTCGCGCGTACGATCTGCAAAAATCGAATCGAATGCCTTGCCAAAAGGTGTGAATGAACCACCTGGCAATGTATCGCAAAGCCTGAGCCGAATAACCTGCGTCTCGCCTTTCTTGAGGGTAAGCGGATAATGAGCTGCGACCTTGGTACCGATGAGCGTGGGATTGACTGCATCTTTTATCGCACCGACAAGAAAATTGTTGATTCCGTCTTTGACGTAAGGCGTCGAGTTGGGCTGGTTCCAGAGCCGCTCGCCGTTGGTTTCGTTTTCAGTAAAGAGCAATTCCGCGTCCCCATCGCAATAGAACCAACGCTTGCCGAGGCGTGGGCCCGAGGCTGAAATAACGCTCAAATCCTTTGATCGGGTGACCTGTCTTAGCACCGGCCGCTCGACGTCTTTCGTCCAGGACCAGACGTTGCGATACCAAAGAGTGGGAAGCAGATGCAGGGTCGCTGTCTCAGGCCCGCGATTGCCGACGGTGATCTGGATAAGAATGTCTTCGGGGGAGGCCTTGGCATACTCGACGAACACGTCGAAATAGCGATCCTCATCGAACACGCCGGTGTCGAGCAGCTCGTATTCAGGCTCAGTGCGGGAACGCTTTTTGTTGGTCGCAACGAGATCGTCATAAGGATAGGCTGCCTGCGGATATTTATAGAGATACTTCATGTAAGAGTGAGTCGGAGTCGAGTCAAGGTAAAAGTAATATTCCTTGACGTCTTCCCCATGATTTCCCTCGCTGTTAGTCAGCCCGAACAGTCGCTCTTTAATGATCGGATCCTTGCCATTCCAGAGGGCCAGAGCGAAACAAAGGAACTGATGGTCGTCAGAAATGCCGGCGAGGCCATCTTCGCCCCATCGGTAAGCGCGGGAACGAGCCTGATCGTGGTTGAAGTAATTCCATGCATCGCCGGACTCGCTGTAGTCCTCTCGCACCGTGCCCCATTGGCGCTCGCTTAAATAGGGCCCCCATTTTTTCCAGGGAATGTTCTTTTTGAGTGCTTCCTCAAGGCGGTTTTTTTCTGCGGTCATGATGTTCCTCGCTTAGAATCAAACGGAAGGCTCGACAAGTATGCGTGCCGGGGATTAATTCAATTTTCGGACACCCGGGTTCTATGACACTCGATTTCTTTGTTGGGTAGTCAGGAACTTCCGCTTTCCATTCTAACCTATTTCGATTCTTTGAGCGCTTCCGCCCTCCTTCCTTTTCGACTCGACATGATTCGTGGTCCTTGCGTATCAACGCAATCGCATCATTGTCACTCGCCCCGCGCGTTGGCAATTTGCTGCTTGGCTGCCGCAATGATGTTGTCGGGAAAAAACCCGAATTTCTTCTGAAGTTCTTTAAGCGGCGCAGAGGCTCCAAAAGTCTCCATGCCAATACTGATGCCGCCACTACCGACATAACGTGCCCAGCCGAGGGTGGAAGCTTGTTCCACCGAGACGCGCGCAGAAACGGACTCCGGCAAAACCTGGTGGCGATATTCAGGATGTTCGCGGCAATAACGCTCAAAAATTTCCCAGGACGGCATGCTCACCACGCGTGCTTTAACGCCCTCTGATTTAAGCTTATCGTAGGCCGCTATGCAGAGGGCGACTTCACTGCCGGTTGCAAGCAGCAATACTTCGGGTTTGCCGTCATCAGCATCGGCAAGAATATATGCGCCGCGTTGTACGCCTTTCGCGGAAGCGTATTTGGCGCGGTCCACCGTCGGAAGCGCTTGCCGCGACAAGATCAGCGCTACCGGCTCATGGCGGAATTGCATAATCACGCGCCAGGCTTCGACCACCTCATTGGCATCGGCAGGTCTCAAGGTGATTAAACCCGGAATCGCGCGCAGGGAAACTAGTTGTTCGACCGGCTGATGTGTCGGACCGTCTTCCCCTACCCCGATTGAATCATGCGTAAAAATGTATATCACCGGAATTTCCATCAAGGCGCTTAAGCGAATCGCCGCGCGGGCGTAATCGCTAAAGATTAAAAACCCTGAACCAAATGGCCGAATTTTTGATAGCGACATGCCGTTGAGAATGGCGCCCATGGCGTGTTCGCGAATACCGAAGTGAAAGTTTCGCCCGGCGCGGTTCTCAGCGTTGAAATCGCCGGCGCCTTCAAAAACCAGACGCGTCTTGCATGAAGGCGCAAGATCCGCCGATCCGCCAATCAGCCAGGGCAGGTTCTTGGCAATCGAGTTCAGCACCTGGCCGGATGCGTCGCGGCTTGCAATTCCTTTGCTATCTGCGGGAAATGCCGGCAACCCCTTGTCCCAGTTTTCCGGCAACTCGCGACGAATTATGCGGTATCCTTGATCTGCGAGCTCCGGATACTCGGCCCGGTATTTTTCAAACATTGTCCACCACGCGTCGCGCAGTGCCTGCCCCCGGGTACCGATCCCCGCCTGAAAATGCTCGCGCACGCCTTCGGGAACGAGGAATTTGGCATCTTCCGGCCAGCCGTAATGGCGCTTGGCAAGTTTGATTTCCTCAGGGCCCAGCGGCTCCCCGTGGGCCGCGCTGGTATCTTGCTTGTTCGGAGCGCCGTAGGCGATATGACTGTCGACGATGATCAGAGTCGGTCGATCTGTGGTATTTTTGAAGGTCGTGAACGCGCGCTCGAGCATTTCCAAATCGTTGGCATCGCCCACTCGCGTGACGTTCCAGCCGTAGCCGATGAAACGCGTGGCGACGTCATCGCTGAAAGTCAATGCCGTGTGTCCTTCGATAGTGATGTTATTGTTGTCGTAGATCCAACACAGGTGAGAGAGCTTGAGATGCCCTGCCAAGGAAGCGGCTTCATTCGAAATGCCTTCCATCATGCAACCGTCGCCACACAGGGCGTAGACGTCATAGTTAAAGAGTTCAAAGCCCGGGCGATTGAAATAGCTTGCCAGCCAGCGTTCTGCGATAGCCATGCCAACGCTCGTCGCCACGCCCTGTCCTAATGGGCCGGTGGTGGTTTCGACTCCGGAGGTCCAGCGGTATTCCGGGTGGCCTGGGCATTTGCTGTCGAGCTGCCGAAAACGCTTGATGTCATCCAGTGTCACGGATAAGTGTCCGAGTGTTTCATACGCGGGGTTGACCGCTTTCACACCAGTCAAATGCAGCATGGAGTAAAGCAGCATGGACGCGTGACCGGCAGACAATACGAAGCGGTCGCGGTTGGGCCAGATCGGATGCGTGGGATCAAAGCGCAAGAAACGTTGCCACAAACAATAGACTACCGGCGCCAGCGCCATTGGAGTCCCCGGGTGTCCGGAGTTTGCTTGCTGCACGGCATCCATCGCCAAAGTGCGAATGGTGTTGACGCACAGTTCGTCCATTTTGTTATTCATCGTTTCTAAACCTATTGTTCAGGCCTTAAAACCTGGAAAACGCCGGCAATAACAGCACCACTGTTTCCGTTGAACAAAACCTGCTGGCGGCCATTTCATCGCCCTTAGAGACTACACACCAAAGATCAATACGGCCAGACCCAGTTGGCAATCTCTGCCCGGTCGGTGCCTTGCTCATGCGCGTAATTCATATTGTCGATGATGGCGTTCTTCATCTCCTCCTTTAAGTGCGCGGCCTTGGTGCGCAGCTTCGGCACCCGATCGATCACGTCGATGACCAAATGAAAGCGCGAGGTTTCGTTGAGCATCGCCAGCTCGAGCGGAGTATTGATATTGCCTTTCTCCTTGTAGCCGCGCACGTGCATGTTCTCGTGACCTTTGAATCGGTATGAAAGCTTGTGAATGAGCCAGGGATAACCGTGGAAGTTGACGATGATCGGCTTGTCCGTGGTGAACAGGCTGTCGAACTCGCGCTCCGTTGAGCCGTGGGGATGCTCCGTGGCTGGCTGCAGTTTGAACAGGTCTACTACATTAACGAAGCGCAATTTCAGATCCGGCACTCGCTCGCGCAGGATCGAGGCCGCGGCCAACGCCTCCTGGGTGGCGACATCGCCACAAGAGGCTAGAACCACATCCGGCTCCTCGTCCGCATCGGTACTCGCGCGCGCCCAGATGCCAATTCCCTTTGCGCAATGCACTCGCGCTTCATCGATGGAAGTGAACTGCAGGTGTTTCTGTTTATCGGCGACGATGACGTTGATATAGTCAGTCGACCGCATACAATGGTCCGCGACCGCCAGTAAGGTGTTGGCGTCGGGCGGCAAATAAATGCGCGTCACACTGGCACTCTTGTTGGTGACCAGATCGATGAAGCCCGGGTCCTGATGGGAGAAGCCGTTGTGGTCCTGCCGCCAGACCGTGGACGACAGCAGAATATTCTCCGAAGCGACCGAAGCGCGCCAGGGCACATGATTTTTGCAGATGTCCAGCCACTTGGCATGCTGGTTGAACATGGAATCGATAACATGCGCAAAGGCTTCATAGGTGTGAAAAAAACCATGCCTGCCCGTGAGCAGATAGCCTTCCAGCCAGCCGATCAAAGTATGCTCGGAGAGCATTTCCATAACGCGTCCATCGACCGAGAGTTCGCCCCCGTCGGCATCCTCGGGCAACATGTCCGCCAGCCAGGTCTTTTTGCTCACTTGATAAATTGCCTGTAGCCGATTAGAGGCAGTTTCATCCGGGCCGAAGACGCGGAAATTGCTCATGTTGTTTTTCATCACATCGCGCAGATACTCGCCCAGCGGCTTGGTATTCTCATGCAACACCTTGCCCGCCTTTTCCACTTTCACGGCATAGTTGCGAACATCAGGCAGCTTGAGCTCCTTGCGCAGCAGCCCGCCGTTAGCGTGCGGGTTAGCGCTCATGCGCCGATTTCCTTTGGGCGCGAGCGCCTTGAGTTCTGGATTAAGCCTCCCGCTCGCATCGAACAATTCGTTCGGTTTGTAGCTGCGCATCCAATCTTCCAGAAGTTTGAGGTTAGCCGGATTGTCGCGCACATCTGAAAAAGGCACCTGATGCGAACGCCAGGAGCCTTCCACCTTGTGTCCTTTGATCTCTTTCGGTCCAGTCCAACCTTTAGGGGAACGCAGTACGATCATCGGCCAGCGGGGACGAAATGCTTTTTTCGATTCCCTCGCCTTTTTCTGCTGCGCACGGATCTCGCCAATTGTTTCTTCCAACGTCGCGGCCATTTTTTGGTGCATGATGGCCGGGTCGCTCCCTTCCACAAAATAAGGCTTATAGCCGTAGCCAATAAACAGTGCTTCCAGCTCTTCATGGCTGATGCGCGAAAGGACCGTCGGGTTGGCAATTTTGTAGCCGTTCAGGTTGAGTATGGGCAGCACCACGCCGTCGCGCACCGGGTTGATGAACTTGTTGGAATGCCAAGCCGTCGCGAGCGGGCCGGTCTCCGCTTCGCCATCTCCGACCACGCAGGCAACAATAAGATCGGGGTTATCGAGCGCCATGCCGTAGGCGTGGGAGAGACTGTAGCCGAGCTCCCCGCCCTCGTGGATCGAACCGGGTGTTTCCGGAGTCACATGGCTCCCTATATGGCCGGGGAAAGAAAACTGCTTGAAGAACTTTTGCATCCCTTCCGCATCCTCGCTTTTGTCGGGATAAATCTCGGAGTAGGTGCCTTCGAGATACGCGGGTCCAAGCACTCCTGGCGCGCCGTGGCCGGGCCCAGCCACGAAAATCACGTCGAGGTCGTGTTTGACGATCATCCGGTTGAGATGCACCCAAATGAATGAAAGCGCCGGGCTTGCACCCCAGTGTCCGAGCAGCCGGTGTTTCACATCTTCCGTCTTCAATGGCTCCTTCAACAGCGGATTGTCCTTGAGATAGATCATCCCTACCGAAAGGTAGTTACAGGCTCGCCAGTACGCGTTCATCAATTCCAGCTCTTTATTGGATAACGGATTTTCCATAGCAACCTCCGATGGTTTTCTCGATTGACTTCGAGTCGCAGGGCGCGCGATCTCAGACCCCCGCTGAATATCGTTCCTTGGCAGTGCTATATCGGCCTAAAGCGGTTGCGCTACCGCATTTGGCCCGATGGTAAAAAGCCCGACCGGTTTTAACCAAACTTGTCGCTTTCACACCGTGACTCCTGTCATTGCCTTGGTGAGGAGCGCTTGCGCTTCCTGTTGAATGCGCCGCAGATGCTCAATTCCGCGAAAGCTTTCCGCGTAAAGCTTGTAGACCGCTTCGGTGCCGGACGGTCGCGCCGCGAACCAGCCGTGCGAAGTGATCACCTTGAGTCCGCCGATCGCCGCGCCATTGCCTGGTGCAGTGGTGAGCGTCGATTGAATTGGATCGCCAGCAAGCTCGTTCGCGTGGACATCTCCAGGCGAGAGCTTCAAAAGAACGGCCTTTTGTTCCGCAGTAACCGGCGCATCGATGCGTTCATAAGCAGGAGCCCCGAGTTCAGCAGTGAGTTCATCGTAAATTTCCGACGGATCGCGGCCGCTGCGGGCCATGATTTCTGCGGCGAGGAGATCCATGATGATACCGTCCTTGTCGGTAGTCCAAACCGTTCCCTCGCGCCTTAGAAACGAAGCCCCGGCGCTTTCCTCGCCGCCAAAACCCAGCGACCCATTGAGCAACCCGGGCACAAACCATTTGAATCCCACCGGCACCTCGACCAGAGTACGACCGACTTTGGCGGCCACACGGTCGATGATGCTGCTGCTTACCACGGTCTTGCCTACCGCTGTGTCGGCGCGCCACTGAGGACGGTGGGTAAAGAGGTAAAAAATCGCAACTGCCAGAAAATGATTGGGATTCATCAGGCCTGCGCTGCGGGTAACAATGCCGTGGCGGTCGCTGTCGGTGTCGTTGCCAAAGGCGATGTCAAAACGTTCCTTGAGCGCGATCAACTTCGCCATGGCGTGTGGAGACGAGCAGTCCATGCGAATCTTGCCGTCCCAGTCCAAGGACATGAAGCGGAAGGTCGGATCCACCGTTTTGTTCACAACCTCCATCTCAATACCATAACGGTCGCCGATTGGTCCCCAGTACCCCACATTCGCTCCTCCAAGTGGGTCGACACCGATTTTAAGCTTGGCGCCCCGGATTGTTTCCATATCCACAACTGAAGAAAGGTCGCTGACGTACGATCCGACATAGTCGTATCGCCGAGTCGTAGCCGCGCGCAGAGCTTTTTCATAGGCGATTCGGGACAGGTTTTTAAGATTGCCCTCGAGGTACTGGTTCGCCTTATCTTCGATCCAACGGGTTACATCGGTGTCGGCGGGTCCGCCGTGCGGCGGGTTGTATTTGAATCCGCCGTCCTCCGGCGGATTGTGCGAGGGCGTGATCACTATGCCATCCGCCAAATCCCCGGTTCGGCCGCGATTGTATTTAAGAATGGCATGAGAGACGGCGGGAGTGGGCGTATAGCCATTATCACGATCAATCATCGTCGGAATCCTGTTTGCCGCCAGTACTTCCAAAGCGGTAGTGAATGCCGGTTCCGACAGTGCATGAGTATCTTTTCCAATATAGAGCGGCCCGGTGATGCCCTGACCGTTGCGGTAGTCGCAGATCGCCTGGCTTATCGCCAGCACGTGCGCCTCATTAAACGTGCCACGGAGCGACGATCCCCTGTGACCGCTGGTGCCGAAACTCACCTGCTGCGCGCTATCGGTGATGCTGGGCTTGCGCGCAAAGTATTCTCTTTGAAGCTTATCGATATCGACGAGAAGTTCCTTCGGAGCTGGCTTACCGGCAAGAGGATGGACGGCCATTGCATTACCTCTCTATTAAAACGCCTTCAGCGGCGGGCTGCAGGGCCAGCACGAGAAAGACCATAGAGCGCGGCTGCACGACGTAGGTCGACTGTTCCACTACCGGCGCCTTGTCCCAAGGCTGGAAGTCATTCGGCGATGCAAGCGCGGTGTCGAGGCAACGCCGCCATTTTTCCCCATTTTCCGCGGGCACCGGAGGCAATTCGAAAGTTAGCGGTTCCCAATACGCGTTGAGCATGCCGTGAACGAGAAAACGCGCGCGCAGACTGCGGAATGTGAACGCCAAGGCATGCGAATGCTCGCCCCAGTCGGGACGATTGAGCGCCACCCCGTGCCACTCTATCATTGCCCGGTGCAGGAGTTCCTCGAGGCTTATTTTCCCTTCTTCGGCCACCACATCCCGCCGCTGGCGAAATGCAGTAAGCTCCTTCACAAACCGGTGGATGTCTGCATGCCGTTGCAGCAAGGTCCAGTCAAACCAGCTAATGTCGCTATCCTGGCAATAAGCATTGTTGTTGCCCCGTTGCGTGCGGCGCACCTCGTCGCCCATAAGCAACATCGGAGTACCGGCAGAAAGCAATCCCAGTGTAAGGAAATTCTTTACCTGGCGATTGCGCAGCGCCTCGATTTCCGGATCGTCTGTCGGTCCTTCCGTTCCGCAGTTCCAGCTCATATTGTCATCAGAACCGTCACGATTGTTCTCGCCATTGGCCTCGTTGTGCTTCTGGCTGTAAGAGACTAGATCATTGAGTGTGAAACCATCATGACAGGTCACGAAATTGATGCTGTGCTCGGCCTCCCGTTCCTTGTGCTTGTAAATATCCGGACTGCCCATGAGCCGGAGAGCCAGGGGGGCTACCGAGCCGCTGTCGCCCTTCAAGAATCGGCGTACGTCGTCGCGAAATCGGCCGTTCCACTCCTGCCACGCATCGCCGATGAAGCTTCCAACTTGATAGAGTCCCGCGGCATCCCAGGCCTCAGCAATAAGCTTGCTGCCTGCCAACAATGGATCCGATTCGATATCCCAGAGGACCGGAGGGTTAGGCAGCGGATTGCCGGCCTCGTCACGCGACAGGATCGATGCAAGATCAAAACGGAACCCGTCTACGTGCATCTGGCTCACCCAATAACGCAAGCTATCCTGGATCAGGCGGCGCACAATTGGTTGGTTCGCGTTCAGCGTATTGCCACACCCGGTGTAGTCGGCGTAACGCGATTTGTCCTTTTCGAGGATGTAATAGAAATCGTTGGCCAGGCCGCGATAGGACAAAGTCGGCCCGTTCCGGCCGCCTTCGGTAGTGTGATTGAAGACCACGTCGAGGATGACTTCGATTCCTGCGCGGTGGAGTGCCTTGACCATGTCGCGAAATTCATCGAGCACCGCAAGGGGTTCTTTTCGCGAACTGTACGCGTGGTGCGGAGCGAAAAAAGAAACCGGTTGGTAACCCCAGTAGTTTACGCGGCCTTCCGGTGCATCCTGCGGATCGAACTGAAAAACCGGCAGCAGCTCGACCGCGGTGACTCCCAGATCCTTGAGGTAAGGAATTTTCTCGACTAATCCGGCGTATGTCCCTCTCTTTGCGGACGCGATGCCTGAGCTGGGATGCCGGGTAAAGCCCCCGACATGCATTTCGTAAATCACAGTCTCCGCGAATGGCCGCTTGAGCGGTTGATCGTCTTCCCAATCGTAGCGTCCGGTATCGGCGACAACGCTTTTCATCGCTGTCGCGGTGTTGTCGCCGGGCTGCCTTGCTGCCACGCGACTGTAGTTTTCGGGAACCGCTATGGCTAAACCATACGGGTCAATAAGAATCTTCGTGCCATCAAACCGAAAGCCGCGTTCCGGAAGGAACGGCCCATGGGCTCGGTAGGCATAAATTTGCCCCGGTCTGATACCTTGGACAAAGACATGCCAGTAATGATAGGTGCGGTTTCGGTTAGGAACGAGCGCGATGATCGTCGACGGCCTTGCCGCATTTGCGTCATCGAATAGCAACAGCTCAACCAGATTCGCGTTCTTTGAAAAGACGCTGAAGTTGACGCCGCCGTCACAGACAGTGGCGCCGATGGGAGCGCTTGAACCTTTTTTGAGGGTACCGGTTTTCATCTTTATTGTTCCTGTATTGTCACTGAGCTTAGCTCAATGGTATGAACACAATATTTCATACCGGAAACGCAATTCATGAGCCGCAATCGAAAGCGCTACGCCCTATAACTTCACTTTTACCGGATGCACGCTCCAGATATCCTCGCAATATTCCTCAATAGCGCGGTCGGATGAAAACTTGCCGCTACGCGCGGTGTTGAGGATCGACATGCGTGTCCAGTCTTCCACTTTCTGCCAGCACGAACTAACCTTTTCCTGGCAGGCAACATAGGCTGCATAATCGGCCAGCACCAGAAACGGATCCGACTGGGTCAGGTTCTCAACCAGCGGGCGGAACACTTCGGTATCGCCGCGCGAAAAGTGGCCGCTCCCGACGAGCTCCAGCACTGCGTGCAGTTCGGCATTCTTTTCAACATAGTCGCCCGGTCGGTAGCCCTCGCGCTTGACGCGCTCCACCTCATCAGCCGTGAGTCCGAACAGGGAGAAATTGTCCGCACCCGCTTCTTCACGTATCTCAACATTGGCGCCGTCAAGTGTTCCGATGGTGAGCGCACCGTTGAGCATGAACTTCATGTTGCCCGTTCCTGAGGCTTCTTTTCCGGCAGTCGAGATCTGCTCGGATAAATCGGCAGCCGGATAAATGATGTGCGCGCTCTGCACATTGAAATTGGGCACAAAGGCGACTTTGATGCTCTTATTCACTCGTGGATCGGCATTGATGGTCTCGGCAACGGCATTGATAAGCTTGATGATGCGCTTGGCCATGAAATAGCCAGGTGCCGCCTTGCCGCCGAAGATGAAGGCGCGCGGAGGAATTTTTAGCGCCGGGTTTTCCTTGAGCCTGCGGTAAAGCGTGATGATATGCAGCACATTCAGATGCTGGCGTTTGTATTCGTGGATGCGTTTCACCTGGATGTCGAACATCCAGCTTGGGTCAAGATCAATTCCGGTATGCGAAAAAATGTATGCAGCGAGGCGTTGTTTGTTTGATTGCTTGATTGCGCGCCACTCACGCCGAAACGGCGCATTATCTGCGTAGGACTCCAGCTTGTGCAGTGTTCCCAACTCCATTAGCCATTTATTGCCCAGCTTGCGATCGAGCAGCTCGCGCAGTCCCGGATTCGCGAGCGCAAGGAAGCGGCGCGGCGTGACGCCGTTGGTCTTGTTGCTGAAGCGCTCCGGCCACAGTTCATAGAAATCTTTGAGCACGCTGGATTTGAGCAAATCAGAGTGCAGCGCGGCAACGCCGTTGATCGCGTGGCTTCCAACAGTGGCGAGATGCGCCATGCGCACCTGCTTATCGCCTTCTTCGCCAATCAGAGACATTCTCGCCACGCGCGCCTCGTCACCGGGGAAACGCGCGCGTACTTCATCGAGGAAACGCCGATTGATCTCGTAAATAATCTCGAGGTGCCGGGGGAGAAATTCGCGGAGCATTGCCAGCGGCCAGGTTTCCAGCGCCTCGGGCAACAGCGTATGGTTGGTGTAGCCAAAAGTCTCCAAGGTGATATCCCAGGCCACGTCCCATTCAAGCCCCCGCTCGTCCACCAACAGGCGCATCAGTTCAGCCACGCCAATAGATGGATGCGTGTCATTGAGCTGCACGGCAAAGCGTTTTGCAAATTTCTCCACCGGCAACCCGGCGAGGTCGGTTATGTTCAGCAAATCCTGTAGCGAACAGGAAACGAAGAAATACTGCTGACCCAGCCGCAGCCGCTTGCCGATCTCGGGCTCATCGTTGGGATAAAGCACTTTGGTCACAGTCTCTGAGGCAACCTTCGCCGCCACGGCCTGGTAATAATCACCAACATTGAAAGCCTGGAAATCGAATGACTCGACTGCCTCGGCGCTCCACAGCCGCAAAGTGTTGCAGGTGTTGACTCCATAACCTTGGATCGGAGTATCGTAGGCGATTCCCTTCACGACGCGATGCGGCACCCAGCGCACGCGATAACGGCCTGCTTCATCACGGTAAGCTTCGGTGTGGCCACCCCAATTGACGTAATAAGAAACTTCGGGTTTGGCGATCTCCCAAGGGTTCCCGTACCTCAGCCATTTGTCGGTGGTCTCGGTTTGCCAGCCATCATGAATTTCCTGATCAAAAATACCAAACTCGTAGCGG
>DASPRI010000153.1:0-2335 GCA_035624535.1 Burkholderiales bacterium | reverse complement strand
GAAAGGTTAGGCTGGATTACCGACAGAATAAGCTTGACCATCAATTAAACCCACCTCCAAGGAAAGCGGATCAACGCCATCGAGACAGCCGACATTGATGCCGTAGAGATCGGGTGCAGTACGAGGGCGGTGGAATGTATAAATCCCACAAACTTTACAGAAGTAATGTTTTGCCACCTTAGAATTGAATTGATACATCGACAGATACTCCTCCCCGGCGAGTAACGTAAAGCACTCAACAGGGACCCGAGTCATTACCGCGCCCCTCCGTTTGCATAGCGAGCAGTTACAGCGTTTGGCTGGTTCGAGTGTCGATTTAATTTCAAATTGAATCTTTCCGCAGTGACAGGAGCCACGATAGGTCTTCATTTCGCCTTGCATGATTCTTTCTCTGGGGATGCCTAACTAGAAATAGATCGCCTACTATGTATTGCAGCATATTGCGCGTGTCTTTGTCATCCCGCAACGGAATCAAACTAGCGGCCAGTCACCCTTCGACGTGCTCAGGGCGAACGTCATACATTCTGCTTAGGCTACTTCTTGCCGACCATGTCCTGCGGTTTTACCCACTGATCGAACTGCTTAGCGGTGACGTGACCTGAGGCAATTGCGGCTTCGCGCAGGCTCAATCCTTCTTTGTGCGCTTTCTTGGCGATTTTCGCTGCCTTGTCGTAGCCGATATGCGGATTCAATGCAGTCACCAGCATCAGCGAATTTTCGAGTAGCTCTTTTATGCGATCGCGGTTGGCTTCGATGCCTATCGCGCAGTTATTATTAAAGCTCAACGCGCCTTCCGCAAGCAGCCGGACGCTTTGCAGGAAATTGTGGATGATGAGCGGCTTGTACACATTGAGCTCAAAATTGCCTGAAGCCCCGCCGAGGTTAATCGCCACGTCATTGCCCATGACCTGGCAGCACAGCATAGTGATCGCTTCCGACTGGGTGGGATTCACCTTGCCCGGCATGATGGAGCTGCCCGGCTCGTTCTCCGGAATTTTAATTTCGCCCAGACCGCTGCGCGGGCCGCTGGAAAGCCAGCGGACGTCATTGGCAATCTTCATCAACGAGACAGCAAGTGTTTTCAACGCGCCATGCGCGTGCACCAGCGCGTCGTTGCTTGCCAGTGCTTCGAATTTGTTGGGCGCGGAAACAAAAGGAAGATCGGCTTCCCGCGAGAGCTCTTTTGCGACGCGCTCCGCAAACTTGGGATGCGCATTTAACCCGGTGCCGACTGCGGTACCACCCAGCGCCAACTCGTACAGATGCGCCAGGGCCCCCTCGATATGCGCCAGGCCGTGGTCGAGCTGCGAAACGTAGCCGGAAAATTCCTGGCCCAGCGTGAGCGGCGTGGCATCCTGCAAATGCGTACGGCCGATTTTGACGATGGCGTCGAATTCTTTTGCCTTCGCCTTCAAGGTATCGCGCAGTTTCTGAATGGCGGGCACCAGGCGATTGACCAAAGCCCGCGCCGCCGCCACATGCATGGCGGTCGGAAACACATCATTCGAAGATTGCCCCATGTTCACTTCGTCGTTGGGATGCACCAGCCGCTTTTCACCGCGCTTGCCACCCAGCAATTCCGAGGCGCGGTTCGCCAGCACTTCGTTCATATTCATGTTGGTCTGGGTGCCTGAACCGGTTTGCCATACCACCAGCGGAAATTCCTCGTTGTGCCGGCCTTCAATCACTTCATCCGCCGCGTTGATGATGGCTTCGGCTTTCTTGGCGTCGAGCAGCTTAAGCTCGCGGTTGACTTTGGCGCAGCAGCGCTTCACCAGCGCCAGCGCATAAATAAGATCGCGCGGCATGCGCTCGCCGGAAATCTTGAAATTTTGCAGGCTGCGCTGAGTCTGCGCGCCCCACAGCTTTTCCGCGGGAACCTCGATTTCGCCGAAAGTGTCGCGCTCGGTGCGGAACTTGCCCATGACTTTCTCCCCTAAACGGCTTTTGAATTATAACCGTTTGCGGGGCAGGCACGCTTAAAATAACACCCTGCGCAGGCTAAAGTAATGCTTCAGTCTCTTTGCCGGCTTCTCCGCTTGGCCAAGACTGCCAATAGCGGCGATGTTCTGAGCGGTAAGGCTGAGCCGTAACGCCGCGCGAATCAAAATCGACAGTAACCGCGCCATCGAAATCAGAACGGTACATTTTGCTGCCCAGCATTTCATAGCGCTCTACTACATCGGCTTTGGGATGGCCAAATGGATTGCGGTAACCTACCGTGAAAATGACCGTCTTCGGCTGGACCTGGCGGAGGAAAATTTCAGTTGAAGAAGTCTTGCTGCCATGATGAGGCGCTACCAGCACTTCAGCACGCAGCTGTTCCGGGGAGCGC
>DASPRI010000151.1:0-3651 GCA_035624535.1 Burkholderiales bacterium | reverse complement strand
CGCTTTCTTAAAAACAACACCTCGATTGATCTCGTCTGCGGTATTAGCTTGACTCCTGCGCGGCGACGGGTCAAGTAGACGCCAAAACATCACCGCTAACACAGCGCCCGTCAGTTGCCCCAATAGAAATCCCGGCACATCATCAGGTCTCACACCCGCAAAGGTATTGCTCGTGGAACGCGCCAGCGTCACAGCCGGATTCGCAAAGCAAGTCGATGCCGTAAACCAATAAGCCGCAGTGATATATGCGCCTACCGCAAAAGCAATCGAGGTGGGCCGGTGACGGGCACAGCTTAAAATGACAATTAACAGGCCAAATGTTGCTACACACTCACTCCAAATTTGTGGGAATCCCGCTCTGGTGTGCTGAGACGCGAAAAACATCGGCTCATTAAACATTAAATGAGCGGCAGCAACTCCCGCAAATGCTCCAGCGATCTGAGCCGCAACATAGGGTGGCAGTTCTCGCCAAGGGAGGCCGCCTTGTACCGCCACTGCTATTGACACCAACGGATTAAAATGCGCGCCCGAAATCGGGAAGAAAGCCAGAATAAGAGCTGCCAACCCAGCGCCTGTTGCAATCGTGTTCGCAAGTAATGCAATAGCGACATTGCCGCCTGCAAGCCGCTCGCCCATGATTCCAGAACCGATAATAATTGCCAGAAGTAGTGCGGTGCCTATGGCTTCTGCAAAGGCACGCTTCGAGATATGCACGGTTAACTCTCGCCGATTTCGTCCAGTTTCTTCTTGATAGCAAGCCTGTCGAGCTTGTCCATTGGCAGGCTGACGAAAATACTGATTCGAGTCTTGAGCGCGGTAAACGCGTCGACAAAAGCCTGCCGTTTTTGCGCTTCTGTCCCTTCCACCGCAGCGGGATCGGGCTGCCCCCAATGCGCCGTCATGGGTTGGCCCGGCCATACGGGACACACTTCCTTTGCCGCGGTGTCACATACGGTAAATACGAAATCCATGACTGGCGCGCCGGGACCTGCAAATTCGTTCCAGTCTTTGCTTCGCAGTCCGTCGGCTTGCAACCCTGCGGACCGAATCTGTTTAATTGCCAGTGGATTTACCAGTCCAGCCGGATGGCTGCCAGCGCTGTAGGCCTTAAACCGCCCTCGGTTCATCGAGAGATTATTAAGAATGGCCTCTGCCATGATGCTGCGAGCAGAATTGTGTGTGCAAAGAAACAACACGTTGTAAATCTTATTTACCATCGGTTGGGCTGGATTTTGGCGAGCCATACAGCATGCGCCGGCTTTTACGCGATCCCGTGGTCAAAACAATTCATGCTTTGGCGCCTTTGCCTATGAATCTGGAAGAGCCCACTTTCCGCGAAAGCCGAACGTTACCCGCCGGCGCGCACACCGTGCCATCGCGTGTGCAGCAGTTTTTGGTGAGGAACGCGACCAGCTCACCAATTTGATCGAAGTTCGCAGAATAGAAAATGAATCGCCCCTCTTGCCGTGCGGCGACCAATTCGGCGTGACTCATTTCTTTCAGATGATAGGAAAGGGTCGCAGGAGCAATCTTGAGCTCCGCGCCAATTTCGCCCGCAGACATGCCGGTCGGGCCAGCCTGCACTAATAGACGAAAGATTGCCAGGCGGGTCATTTGGGCCAGCGCGGCCAGCGCACGGACTACGGTCTCGGATTCCATGTTTCCAAAATTATCGAATTATAATTACAGAAATATGTCAATCGGCTTCTTGCGCTCTGGGGGAATCGCCCCTAGTTATTGGGCCCAGCTGGCCTAGTGGGCGAACGTCGCTAAACTTGAATGTCCGCTTTGGGTCGATAGGCGACTGTTACGCCTCCGCCAGAAGCGGTCCTTGGCGTAAGCGAGCATAATGGGCACTTATCGTGACGCTGCGATGTTAGCGGGCGCAGAAACCCCGGCGACTGTTTTGGGGCCGCCTTGGTGCCGTCGGTCGGCGCGATTTCCATCTAGAAATCCGTCTCGATTCATATTGCGGGTGCCGCGGGCACCTGCATCTTGCATATTTGCATGCCGCCCGCAGCATGCATCATGAATGGAAGGAGAGCCTGATGTCCAAGCTCATTATGGGCTTCGTGTTCGCGGCTTGCCTATTCGCGCAGCCCAGCTTTGGTGATGACCGTGATAAGGTGCTCGGCACTTGGAAGCTAGTTTCCTACGAGGTCGAAGTTCAGGCGAGCGGCGAGAAAGGGCCGGTGATGGGACAAAACCCGACCGGCTATGTAACCTTCACGCCGGAGGGGCGCGTGTTCTTCATCCTGACTGGGGAGGCGCGCAAGTTCGCGAAGACTGACCGGGAACGTGCCGAGCTATTGAGCACACTCATCGCTTATACCGGCACTTATCGTGTTGAAGGGGACAAGTGGATTACCAAGGTCGAGGTGGCCTGGAATCCCGAGTGGGTCGGCACCGAACAAGCCCGGTCTTTCAAGCTGGATGGTGAGCGACTGCAAGTGTTGACGCCGTGGCGTGTGATGCCGAATTGGGCGGACAAGGGGATGACTCGCAGCATCGTCACGTTCGTACGGTCCAAATAGACGTGCAGCGGAGTGTCCAGATGTGGCAAAGCGAATGACCGCTTTGGGTCGACAGTGGACGTTTGCCGCGGCACCTGCGCCAATGCTATTCGAACAACCGAGTTGGTTACAGTAAGCTTCTTCGGCCCGGCTACAAAAAATCGGGCGAATAGGTGCCGATAAAATTTGAACTATGGACCGAGATCAATTCACCTCATTAGGACATGAGGTGGTTTTGGAAACAGCTAAAATCATATTCCTGTATCGATTCGGTCAGCGCTCAAATTTGGGCGTGACTGTCGTGCTGCCGCCAACTTCGCCGATCGTAAGCCCAACCGTGGTCCGATGCTTCGCGACTCCGGCCAGATTCAAATGGCTGCCCTCGGCCCTGAACTCGTAATTGCCCGCCCCACGCCGTGTGATCTCGGCTTCCAATTTTCCGCCGCCAATGGTCCCTTCGTACTTGAATTCGCCTTTCCTATATTGGCGGAAAGAACCGGCCGGGATGGTCGCTGAAAAAGTGCCAATTTTAAGCGTCACGTCTTCGGTCAGAGGCGCGATGCCGTTACTGCCCGCAGCCAGGGTGAATTTCGCTTTCATATGAAATTCGTCGCGGTTGGCGGAGTGACGATGCCACTCGAATTCATCATGGTCATAACGGCGATGATGCGAGTCGAACTCGTCATGATCCGCGTACTGATGATGCAACTCGAATTCGACTTTGACTTCAAAAACGGCAAATGGCGCGAGGGCCGGGGTAATCGCCACTCCAGAAGGTTGACCCCCGACCGATACTTTGGCTGCCTCTGTATTGGTCGCCGTGTTAATCACTGAGACATTTAGCGAGTCAAGACATGCCACATAGGCGCGCGTCCCGTCGGGCGTTATAGCTAATCCAAATGGGAACTTGCCAACAGGGACTGTAGCCGCTACCTTGTTGGTGGCCGTGTCGATCACCGAGACGTCGTTGGAAACCTGATTCGTCACGAAGGCGCGGGTGCCGTTCGGCATGATGGCAACATGTGCAGGTTCAGTTCCCAACCCGGTGATCGTGGTCCCCACCGTGTTAGTCGCTGTGTTGATCACCGACACAGTGTTATCGGCAATATTCGATACATACACGTGGGCACCATCCGGC
>DASPRI010000146.1:0-3240 GCA_035624535.1 Burkholderiales bacterium | reverse complement strand
GGCTTTGACATAGTGAGATGAGCGGAGCAGAAACGGTTTTTCCACAACGTGCCAGGAAAAAAAGGCAGAAACCATCACCAGCGCGCAGGCACCAATGAGAGCACCGACCGGGTTGGTGGCAAACCAGCCCTCCGATATCATCCACTGCAAGGTGGGGAAATGGAAGGTATACACACCAAAGGAAAAGTCACCGTAACGTCCGAAATTGCCAAGGTAACGGAATTGCGTAGCAAACCAGACAGTAAGGAACGCTAGCGCCATCGGACCGATTATCGCGTCCAGCACCGGGATTGGGAACGCAAGGATAGGAATGGCAAGCAGGGCGCCGGGAAGAAGCCAGCGACGCAAGGCGGCCTCCCGGTAGTAGAGGAGCCCACCGGCAAGGAAATAAGTGAGCTGACCTGGAAATTGGAACTGCAACCGCAAGTAAGCAAGTTGCCCGGTCGTCGCGGCGAGCTCTCTAACGCCCACCATATACAAGACTGATAGCACGTAGAACAAGACCAGGATTCGAACAAGCCCGAATTGCCGGAACAACCATACGAATACCGGAACAAGCGCGTAAAACAGCACCTCGACTTTTAGTGTCCACAGCGCACCGTTGACTTCGACCCAGGGATTCGAGGAAAACACCCCAGGAAGCGTCGGCGAGATAAAATTCAGGAACACTAAATTGAAGCCGAGATAGCTGTAGAGTTGCCGGGACAGAAAATACTCTACCGGTGGCAAGGTCGATAGCAGTACCCCCACCACCGCCCAGAACACGATCGCGAAGACGTACGCCGGGTAGATCCGGCGTACTCGCTTAGCATAATACTGAGGCAGGGACCTTGAAGTTTCATAACTGCCGAAAACTAAGTAACCGCTGACGACAAAGAATACTTGGACCACGTAGCTTACCCAGGAGAGATGCGCAAAGAACGCGGGATTGAAACTCTGCGATAATACAAGCGCATGATTTAGGACAACGATCCATGACATTAGAAAGCGAATCAGGTCGAAGTTATTTTGGCGCTTCATATCCGGCGCCCGTCATAATCTCGGTATCGCTCGTGAGCCATGGCCACGGTGAGCTGGTTCAGCAGTTGCTGGGAGATCTGGCCCGATGTAACTCGGTGCCACTGGAAATTATCCTTACGCAAAACGTGAGCGAACCGGTTTCGCCTGGGGCAGCGCGAGAATCGCTCAAACTTTCGGTATGCCAAAATGCCCGACCCAAGGGATTCGCGGCCAATCATAACACAGCATTTCGCGCCTCCAAAGGCACATACTTCTGCGTGTTGAATCCCGACGTGCGGCTTCGGCAGGACCCGTTCCCGCGGCTGCTGGCCGGATTGCGAGACCCGGACATCGGCGTAATAGCCCCCCGCGTCATTGACCCGGAAGGGCGCATTGAGGACAATGCGCGGCGCTTTCCGACCCTGACGACTCTTTTCGGCAAGGCGCTTGGCGTTTCCGCCAGACTCGACTATCCAATGACGTCCGAGTCGTTCGAGCCTGATTGGGTTGCGGGTATGTTCATGCTGTTCAAGGCGGAAGCGTTCAGGAGAGTGGGTGGCTTCGACGAGCGTTATTTTCTGTATTATGAGGACGTCGACATTTGCGCCCGCTTGCGCGCAATGGGTTTCCAAATCCGGGTCGATCCAATGACGACGGTAATTCATGACGCGCGTCGCGAGAGCCATCGGAATCCAGGCCACTTAGCATGGCACCTGCAAAGCATGCTGCGGTTCCTGTTCACGCGGCCAAGAAAACTCCCGCCTTTGCCGTAATTCTTTCTTAGCGTGCGACGCATGTCGCTAAAGTAACTCACGGTGCTTGGCCAGGAAAAGTCCACCGATACGGGCAGGGGTTCCATAACCATAATGCCGAGGTTTGAGCAACCGCGCAAAAGCCTCCTGCAATTTCAAATAATCTCGAAACTTATCCTGATGACCATCCAGTCGATCGAGCATTTCGACGGTCAGATCAAAAATGTCTTCTGGAGAATTATCCTCAATCTCGATACCAGCATCACGATAAAAGGAGCTCATCCGGTAACTGCAAACGTCGGAAGCAAGAATTTCGTTAAAGGAGAGATACCGCCGTTCATTGCGCTTGCGCAGTAACTTTGGTATGCATAAGTCTCCAGAAAACCAGCCCATTGATGTAACGGGAATAATATTCACCAGCCCACACAGCACGCCGAAAACAGTGCTGATCATAGATAAACCGGATGTGTTTCCAAGAAAAAACCGGCAGCTAGCGCAAAGGAACACGTCCATCCGGTCCGAGCGAAGAGGAAGGTGTGCGTAGTCAATTACACCCTCAATTTTTGGCAAAGGTTTCATTGAGGGGTCGCCCATTCTGATGCACCGCCCGCCGCGTCGCCTGATTTCGCGCAGTGATGGTATGAGCGCCATCACGTCTGAATTACGATATGAATGTACAATCTCGTCCTCGGGCGAAAATCCGCTTTCCCTGGCATGGAAACAAACGAACCAACTACCTCTTGGCACACCCATTTGCTCGAGCGCTTTCCATCCCGCTTCGCGATCTTCCTCAGTTAAAGATAGGACAGGTGGGCGTCCATCCCACTCATTATTGGTTCGGTAATATCTAGCCGAGCCGTTCAGAGCAAGAACATAGTCACTGATGTCATAAACCATAATCCGCCAGAAAGTCATTATTTCGATGATTGCGCAAGCGACAGGATTTGAAATTACCGTTACATGCTGTGCGAAGTATTTGATGAGCTGTAGATTTGCCACGCGGGCAGTAGGGGCGAGAACGAACCACCGGTAGTGCGGAATTCGCCCCAATGCTTTCTCTTTTAGAAAACAGTCCATGTCCGCCGCGAGGTGGCCAATTCGATTGGTGATAATTGGAATGCGCCGAAAGCCAGCGAGATGAAGCAGAAGAGTAAGGGGAGAAAGCAGTAAACATCCGGCTAGCCGCGCTCCCCTCAATATCAGTTCGCGGATTGTCCATAGTGCGCCTTCTTCGCGTGCGCGTACAAACGCATACTTTAATCGCACGCGATAAGCGCGAAACCAGCCGGTCGGGAAATATTTGTCGTTATTAAACTTGTTCTTCCGCAGCATCTGCCGAATAGGTCTCCAAATTCCACGAACCGGATGTCGCGACTTCAATAGCACTCCGATGATTTGTTAATGGGCGGCAAACCAACGCCCATTTTTAGGAGTGCATCGTAGCTTAATCTATGAGCATTCACCAGTATCCTCCTCCTCATGTACAATT
>DASPRI010000132.1:0-3767 GCA_035624535.1 Burkholderiales bacterium | reverse complement strand
TACCAAATGATCACCGGGAATCTGCCTGCCATGTTAAGTCAGTTCTCGTCGCCTCGGGAGACTGTTTTGAAAGCAACCTAGCGAATCGAAAAACTGAATTGACGTTCGCAAAGCGGTTCACGGATTTTAATGAAAGCACAGAGGGCTGCTAACAAGCATGCGAACAAAACATTCAAATATCGAGCAAACTTCGCGCCGTCCCGTTCGACTGCAGCAAGTCAGGGCGATACTGGCTAATACTTGTGTTATCCAAAAATCGTAATGCGCAAGTCACAATTCCTTTATCTGCCTGTCACATTTCTCCGTTAGCCTGCCACCGGATTTCAGATAATACTCGAACAATTAGCGGCAACCCATAAAAGATACGGTGAAATTGACCAATGTTAATTGCTGAAAGTGATAAGGGTCTTGCCATCCCTTGCAATGACAGCATGCACGGATCGGCGGAAGTCGTGGTGTTTACTCTTGAATCCGACCTCGTGGACATGCGGCCAGACTTGTTGGCTGCGTTGAATATCGTACTGCGCTGCCACGGCTACCCGCCGGTCTCGAATTCTCAATTCCGGGGATCGGCGGAATCCGGGCCCAGCGCGCTGGTTGACACATTTATAGGCGATTCGGAATACCCCGGTATCGCCGAGCGGTCGGATCTCATTGCACGACAGTTATGGAACGTGTTCCTTATGCGTGAATGTCAGTCCTCAGCGCTGATGCCAAAGGCCGCGGCTTCGATTCGGACATTAGCATCCGCGGGCACAGAGATTCGCGTAAAAAGCTGTTATCCGGTTGACTTTGCTCAAGCTGTCCTGGAACGGTTTCACCTTGCGCAGTGCACGGTAGTACCTCCGCAATGTGGCAGCCCTGTCGATTCTCTTCGCTACGGTTGGCACGCTGCTGGTGTACTTTTGCGCTATCCAAGAATCCACATCTCTGTTCGGGCGGAGAACAGCGAATCGCTGCAGGAAGCCGCATAGGCGCCGCCGTGGCTAACCCATCGCACCAATATATCGAGCGGACAACCGGGCAAGTTCGCACCGAACGATTTATTGGCGACCGCTCGGTTCGTTGCCTGTATTCCGCGGCGCGCGAACATGCGCCCGTCATTTTCAAAGCGCTGACGAGCCGTTTCGCGAACGACCTCGTGGCCACCCTGCAATTTGATTTACCGTTGCTGACACGGTGGGGCAAACTTCGCTCTGCCCTTGAGCGCGCTGGGCTACGCACGGATGAAATGGTGAACCCCCCTAGCCCAGTCACTAGCCTTCGCAACCTGTTTGAACGACAGATTCGCTTCTGGGAGTGTCGGCCGATGCCCAATGATCCAAACTGCGTGGTCGCGCCTTCGGATTCACGCATGCTTTGCGGCGGCCAAGCAGGCAACACGAATCTCGCGATCAAACAAAAGCTATTCGGGCTTAGCGAATTACTCGGCGCCAAAAGCAGGTGGGGCCCTCACTTCGCGTTTGGCGACTGGGCAGCCTTCCGTCTGACACCTGAGAAGTATCACTATAATCATTTCCCAGTCGCAGGCGAGATCGTCGATTTCTACGAGATCAAGGGCGCGTTTCACTCTTGTAATCCAATCGCCGTTATCAAGAATCCGGCAGCGTCCGCGCAGAACGGCCGGTCAATCACGGTTATCGATACCGGCGTGCCTGGCGGCACTGGAATCGGATTGGTCGCGATGATTGAGGTAGTGGCACTAATGATTGGTGAGGTGCACCAGTGTTACAGTGCGCAGTACTATCTCGATCCCTGCCCGATGAAACCAGGCATGCAAGTGCAGCGCGGCGCAGTGAAGAGTTTGTTTAGACCTGGCAGCAGTACCGTGATTTTGCTTTTTGAGCCGAGCCGCGTGCAATTCGATTTAGACTTGCTTGCGAATCTGCGCCGCAGAGATGCGTCGAGCCGCTTTTCCGCTGGTTTTTGTGAACCGCTGGTGGAAACCGAAGTAAATGTACGTTCCTCGATTGCCAGCCCTTTGGCTCCAACGTCCGCACAACGCCTAACCTCGTTGTTTCTTGAAAAAAGTGTTCATGAATACTTTCGCTAACGAATGGTTTCTTGTGGCGATAGGTGGCGCATTGCTGGGATTGCTTGCGTGGTGCTTCCGCATACTGCCTCGTGAGCGGTGGCAATTTGTGGCGACGGTACCCGTGCGCAAGAACACAGACGGCTCATGGTCTGGAGTAAATCTTACTTTTTACGGATTGCTTTCCGCGACTGCGCAGGCCATCGGGCTGGCAATACTGCTATTGCTGACTGGCGCAATTGGGATTCAGACTGGACCGCTCAGCGCTGTAGTTCTCGTTTTCGGACTCATCGTGGTACCGAGCGCCCGCTGGGTCGCTCGGGTCGTCGAGCGGAAGCAGCACACGTTTACAGTTTCCGGAGCAACGTTCGTCGCGGTTTTGATTTTGCCTTTAACCTTAGCGGCAGTGAACTATTTGCTAAGCCTGACCGGCTCCGCGCAAATGCCGCTGCTTCCCGTATTGTCGGCGATGGCGATCGCCTATGCGATCGGTGAGGGAATCGGCCGCAGCGCCTGTATAAGCTTTGGTTGCTGCTACGGCAAGCCTGTATACCAGACACGCGGCATTGCCCGCTGGATATTCAAGCGCATCAATTTTGTCTTTGAGGGCCGCACCAAGAAGATTGCCTATGCGGACCGTCTGGACGGAGTCCCGGTAGTTCCAGTGCAGGCCATCACGGCAAGTCTTTACGTCGTGACGGGGCTGCTATGCGCCTGGTTTTGGCTTCGAGCTGCGTTTTGTACTTCGTTGCTAATATCGATCGCAGTCACCCAAGTTTGGCGAATCTACTCTGAGACCTTACGCGCCGATTTTCGCGGCAGCGGAAGCATCACCGCTTATCAGAAGCTATCGGTCGCCACAATTGCGATATGTGCAGCATACGCGTGGTGGCTGCACGTTTCGCCCACAATCATCCCCGACCTGCGCGCAGGTCTCGCATGCTTGTGGTCTCCAGGTGCGCTTATACTGGTACAGGCGGTCGGAATATTCAGTTTCCTCTACGCGGGCCGAAGCGAGGTAACTGCGGGCCGGGTGACCATCGATTTGCGCCAAGACCGTATTTGACCCAGCCGTCCCGGTATTTTTATCCTCTCGCATCAAAGCGTCGCAGCTAGTCGCTAATCAACGCGTTCATAACTCTATTATTTGGTATGCTTGTGCTGTTCAGCGTGTCCAATTTCGCTAACTTGTCGTCGACATTCGCGGACAATCAACCCGCCGCAGCCGCGGCGCTAGAAATTCTTGCACACCCGTATCTCTCCTAGCAGGCAAACAAGACCCACCACCAAGTTGAATATCCTAATGAGTGACGACTGTTGGTTGATTTGCAGCCGCGGGATACGGGAGTTCAATCGAAATATTGTCCCAGCGCTCCTGAGGAAAAAGGCGTTTTAGAATTTCAATGTCGCGTCTTGACCGGTCGGAAAGCACAATTTTAAATCTACCTGGTCGGGAATCGCATTTTTTAGATATATTTGGGTCGAGCAGGTACGCCACGTAGGAACCGATATAGACGACACGGCCTGGGCGGATCGTCACTGGGAGAGGAAAAATGGGCTCGGCAGTCGAGTTCAAGTCATTACATCCTCTCAAGTGGAACGTACCTATCGAGTATGTTCCCGGGCGCAGATGAAAAAGATATACGTAACCATTATCACCATGAACATCGCGGAAATCAGGTTTTCTGACTCTTAAAAAGTCGGACCGCGGCCAATTTACCCAAACTATCGGGCC
>DASPRI010000202.1:0-3956 GCA_035624535.1 Burkholderiales bacterium | reverse complement strand
CCGGACGGTTGGCTTCGAGGTCCGTATCGAGAAGAAAAAGATTGACGCGCCCGACCTGCGCTCGCCACACTTTGGCCGCGACATCTCGCGCAGCAATCTCGACATTGACGTGAATTTCGCTGCCGTCTTCGCGCAGCGCCGGCTCAACCGGCAGATCACCGAAGTCCGAGTCAGTGTAGGCAGCGTGCTGGTTGCCCTCGCCGTCCACGCGCTGCTGGAAATAGCCTTGCCGGTATAGAAGACCCACCGCGACGAACGGAATCTGCAAATCACTCGCCGCCTTGCAATGATCGCCGGCCAAAATACCGAGACCTCCAGAGTAAATCGGCAAACTTTCTTGGAATCCGAATTCTGCGCAGAAATAAGCAACTAAGTCTTTCTCGGGCAGCAACCCTTTGCCGGTAGCGCGTATCGGCTCGTTGCGGTAATTGTCAAACGCCGCAAGGACACGCTCGAAATCATGCATAAACAGCGGGTCGGAAGCCGCGTTAAGCAACCGCTGCTGATCAATATATTTGAGAAATGCCTTTGGGCTGTGCCGCAAACTGTCCCACAAAGCCGGGTGCAGACGTGCGAACAGCGTCCGCGTCGCGCGGTCCCAGCTGTACCAGAGATTGTTGGCGAGCTCTTCGAGACGTGACAGCTGTGGTGGTATTCTGGGATTGACCCCAAGCGAAAAGGTGGTGCCCGGTACTGGCTGCATAGAGTTTTTGAAATGCCGCAGTCAAGCGGCCGTGGGATCCTTCTCGATTTGCATCAGTGGCTTATTTTAACCTAAATTAAAACACCGCAAAGAGCATTCCGGCCAAATGAACATCGCCTCGGTTAGCCACCATGCTGCGCTGCCCTTGAAGCAGGAGATGCATCCTAGGGCGAAATTCTCTGGGAAGCACGGTCCATTTGATCTGTGTCAAATCCCGCGTGAACCAGGCAGCTATCATACGTCGAATGAAAGATAACTCGTTTTTTCCGCACATGTCTGTCGCTTTCGCGGACCGGGACGATGCTGCCAAACGTCTCGCGCTAGCACTCGATTCGTATCGCGGGAGCAATCCGCTGGTGCTCGCCATTCCCCGCGGAGCGGTTCCGATGGGACGAGTAATTGCAGATGAGCTTGACGGCGAGCTCGATGTTTTGCTGGTGCGCAAGCTCCGTTCGCCTTATTCTCCCGAATTGGCGATCGGCGCACTCGACGAAACCGGGTGGACGTACATTGCGCCACACGCACGCGAAGTTGGTGCGACAACCGAATATATCGAGCGCGAAAAGCAGATGCAGTTCACCCTCCTTAGGCAGCGTCGCGCGCTCTACACGCCAGGACGCTCTCCACTCGATGCGAAGGGAAAGATCGTGATCGTTGTGGATGACGGATTGGCCACTGGTGCAACCATGGTTGCCGCGCTCCACGCGGTGGGCACCAAGGCTCCGGCGAAATTGGTCTGTGCCGTACCCGTTGCGTCATCCCGAAGTCTCGAATTGGTCCGTGGCTATTGTGACGAAGTCATATGCTTGAAAATACCAGAGGACTTCTACGCGGTCGCCCAGTTCTACGCCTCATTTCCGCAGGTCGAGGACCACGAGGTAGTCGCGCTTCTGAAAGCGCGCCAGCGTAAGCGCGAGTTCCAGCATGAGTAATTCGCCACATACCGTGGGATTGCGCAGCAGCCTTAGCGAGCTGATTACGGTTTCCTCAGGAAAAGTGTACCTCGAGGGAATGCTTGAGTTGCCCGAGAATCCTCGAGGAATCGTTTTATTTGCTCACGGCAGCGGCAGCAGCAGGTTGAGCCCGCGCAACAATTTTGTAGCGCGGGAATTGCGCGCGGCCAAGCTTGGCACTTTGCTAATCGATCTTCTCACGCGCGAGGAAGATCAAACGTATGAAACACGTTTCGATATTAGCCTGCTCACAGATCGCCTTGCGGATGCGGCGCAATGGCTGAGGGGCTATCCCGCAACGAAGAACTTTGCACTTGGTTTGTTTGGCGCGAGCACTGGTGCTGCGGCGGCACTGCGGGTTGCAGCAGATTTCCCGAAGCAGATTGCCGCCGTCGTTTCGCGCGGTGGGCGCCCGGACTTAACCGGAAATGAGCGGCTTGCACGGGTCGCCGCTCCGACGCTTTTAATCGTGGGCGGACACGATTTTGGCGTAATTGATCTCAACCAAGAAACCTACGACAAACTTAAATGCGAAAAGGAGCTGACAATCGTTCCCGGGGCAACGCATCTGTTTGAAGAACCAGGTGCACTGGAGAAAGTTGCGTCCATTGCGGCGAGTTGGTTTGCTCAGCACCTCGATTAGTCAACTTCGAAAAATCAAGGAAAGCGCTTGCCTTCGGTAGAATATTGGGATCGTCACTGCGATCGCCTTCACCTGCGGATTCGCCTATGATCAGGTATCGGATAGTCTGCTTGGGAAAATCGTAGATTTGGCTAGTCCCGGGAACTGTTACACATCTGCGTGGGAGACCGACAGCCACGCCGTTATTGACGATCGCACCAGCGTCGAGGCTGTGACCGATGCAATTCAGCGCTTCGTAAACTATCCGCGGCACGTCGATTCCAAGCGATTGCCAACCGATAATAATTGGATTGAACACGGGGCCGAGAAAATTGGGCGACAGAAGCAGCAATGGAGGCGGCGTTGCTGAAGTTACCGTCATCACGCCATTTACATAGTTGATATTGTAATTGCTTGGGCTAAATGTTCCTCCGGTTGCCGCGCTCGGCACGATTGGATAGGTCCCTGCCGGGGCAGGAGCCGGCGCACCCGCACTGGTCAACGTGACGCTGCCAATTGTCTCGCCGAATTGCAGCCCCGTCGCAGTAAATTCGCTTCCAGTAAAGACAAAAGTGTTGCCCACGGGCTTGCTCTCATTGTCTGCTTTCACGGTAAGTGACGCAGGAGTAATATCAAGCACGCTCGAACCGGGATTGAAGTTAGCGCCCGCGTAGTTGCCGGCGGAACTGCCGCCGAGCGGATTCAGCACGCCGCCAGTGTAATTGTAACTTCCAACATTCTCACCGGCGTTGCGCGTGATACTTAATAGTGTCGCTGACAACTTTCCTGCCGTCGTATCGTTAATGGCCGTAACATTTCCGTTCCAGTCGGTCACGTTCCCATTTACCTGTCCGCTTAGGATCACGGGTATAGTCGCTGCCAGCGGGTCGCTCGCGCCATAGACTTTCGTTTGGTTCGCGATCGTTGCCGTCAAGGGGGGTGCCTGTAATATGCTAAGCGTGGGGCTGTTGCTGCCGTCAAACACTGGCAGACTGTAGTTCGCGCTCGCTGCAGTAAAGCTGCCAGCGGTTACAGGGTAGCTGCCAACGTTTTCTCCGACCGCGCGCGAAAGGCTGGTCACCGTGCTCGTCAACGCGCTGTCGTTCACAACCACATTGCCGTTCCAGGTGGACACCGTGCGGTTGATCAAACCATTGAGCGTCACCCCGATTGTGTTGAGCGCCGGATCGTTATTTCCGTAGATCTTGGTCTCGTTCGGGTTTGCCAGACGAGCCGACAGCGGCGCCTGAGTGATCGTTAAGGTACTCGCCGGCGTCGCCAGATTTACAACACCACTATAGTTGCCCGCCGAGCTACCGCCCAGGGCGTTAAACGTCGCGGTGTTAATCGAATAGCTCCCGACGTTCTCCCCGCCGGCACGATTGGTAATCGTCGCCACCGTCGTTGACAGCTTGCCCGGTACCGAGTCGTCAATCGCTGCGGTCCCATTCCACGTATTCACCGCCGGATTGACCACCATTCCACTGAGCACTACCGGCAAGCCCCCCGCTGTTGGATCATCTTGTCCGTAGACCTTTGTCGCGCTAATAGTGCCAATCAGCGCACCGGCCGGCGTGATGTCGAGCTGCGGCGTGTTGGAATTGTCGAAGCTCTTGGTGTAGTTGCCGTTGCTCGCCGATAAGCTCACCGCACCGTTGGTGATGTTGTACAAACCGAC
>DASPRI010000198.1:0-5398 GCA_035624535.1 Burkholderiales bacterium | reverse complement strand
ATGGTGGAGTCGAGGAGGATCGAACTCCCGACCTTCGCATTGCGAACGCGACGCTCTCCCAGCTGAGCTACGACCCCGAGGCGAGGTATCATATACTCAATTGGGAAACGCGTAAATTACGGCAGCCGCAAGTAGGCGTCGCGTTTAACCGGCGATGCGACGGGTAACACTGGCAATTCCACCCTGGCTGAAAAATTCCGGAGTTTTCAGATTACGCCTGTCTGTAACGCTTAGGCGTGTTTACGGTAGCTCCAAACGAGCATCCAGATCCCCGTTAAAATCATCGGTAGGGAAAGCCACTGTCCCATGCTCAAGCCCAATGCGAGCAAACCGAGAAACGAGTCTGGCTCGCGGGTAAATTCGACTAGAAAACGGAACGCTCCGTAGACGATTAAAAACACCCCGGACACCGCGCCGAGCGGCCGAGGTTTCGCAGAATAAAACCAAAGTATGACGAACAGCAGTATTCCCTCCATGGCGAATTCGTACAACTGCGAAGGATGGCGCGGGACATTGTCCACTTCGGGAAAAATCATTCCCCATGGGAGCTCGGTGGGCCGTCCCCACAATTCCCCGTTGATGAAATTGCCGATGCGTCCCGCCCCCAGACCCAAAGGCGTTAGCGGCGCGATGAAATCCGTTACCGCCAGCCAGTGCTTCCGGTGTCTGATGGAAAACAGCAATATCGCGCAAACGACGCCCAGAAAACCGCCGTGAAAAGACATGCCGCCCTCCCAGATATAAAATATTTTGAGCGGTTCATGCAGATAATCCGAAAATTTGTAAAACAGCACATAGCCCAGGCGTCCGCCGAGTATCACTCCGAGCACAATGTAAAACAGCACGTCGTCGAGTTCGTTATAGGTCCATCCGGAGTTGGCTTGGGTTCTTATGCGGTATCGCCCCAATAAGATGCCCATCGCAAATCCCAACAGGTACATCAAGCCGTACCAACGAATTGCGAGTGGGCCAATATGTATGGCTACCGGATCAAACCTTGGATGCACGAGCATTTTTTAGGTTGTTCCAGGCATTTCCGCTAAAATTGGGATTATACGTAATTACCGCAACAGACCAACGCTTTTCGAGAGACCGCGATGCCTCTGAACTTGCGCAGCAAAACCGTTACCGAGGGTGACGAACGCGCGCCCAACCGCTCCATGTATTACGCGATGGGTTACCGCGACGAGGACTTCGGTAAACCCATGGTCGGCGTGGCCAACGCCTACAGCACCATCACGCCTTGCAATGCCAGTTTGAACCTGCTGGCAGCCCGCGCCGAAGCGGAACTCAAGGCGGCGGGTGCCAATCCGCAGGTATTCGGCACCATCACCGTCTCCGACGGCATCTCCATGGGCACCGAAGGTATGAAATACTCCCTGGTTTCGCGCGAAGTGATCGCCGACTCGATTGAGACCGCGGTGCAGGCGGAATGGATGGACGGCTTGTTGGCCATCGGCGGCTGCGACAAGAACATGCCCGGGGCGCTGATGGCGATGTTGCGCATGAACATTCCCGCGATTTTCGTTTACGGCGGCACCATCAAGCCCGGCCACTACAAGGGCAAAGACCTGACTATCGTCTCCGCCTTCGAAGCTGTGGGAGAATTCACTGCTGGCCGCCTGAGCCGCGAGGATTTCAAAGAAATCGAACGCCGTTCCTGTCCGGGGGCGGGCTCCTGTGGCGGAATGTACACCGCCAACACCATGTCCACCAGCATCGAGGCGGCGGGCATGAGCTTGCCTTATTCTTCGACCATGGCGGCTGTGGATGAGGAAAAAGTGGAGAGCGCGGCTCAATCGGCGCGGGTGTTGATCGACGCCATCAAGAAACAAATCCTCCCGAGGCAAATCATCACCCGCAAATCCATCGAGAACGCCATTTCGGTGGTCATGGCGACCGGCGGATCGACCAATGCTATTTTGCACTGGCTCGCTATCGCCCACGCTGCACAGGTGGAATGGGTGCTCGACGATTTCGAGCGCATTCGTAGCCGCGTGCCGGTATTGTGTGACATGAAACCCTCCGGCAAATATGTGGCGATTGATCTGCACAAGGCAGGCGGCGTTCCGCAAGTGATGAAAATGCTCCTGAACCACGGGCTGATTCACGGCGATTGCCTTACTATCACCGGCAAAACGGTGGCAGAAAACCTGAGTGATGTACCGGATAATCCGGCAAAAAGCCAGGATGTCATTCGGCAATGGGATAAGCCGCTATACCCGCACGGCCACCTTGCGATTCTCAAAGGCAATCTCGCCCCCGGGGGCTGCGTTGCCAAAATCACCGGGCTGAAAAATCCAGTGATCACCGGTCCGGCCCGAGTGTTTGAATCGGAAGAAGCGTCGCTGAAAGCCATACTGGGCGACAAAATAAAGCCCGGCGACGTGATTGTAATCCGCTACGAGGGGCCCAAGGGTGGGCCCGGAATGCGGGAAATGCTGGCACCGACTTCCGCCATCATCGGCAAAGGTTTGGGCGACAAAGTCGGGTTGATTACCGACGGTCGTTTCTCAGGCGGAACCTGGGGCGTGGTGGCAGGGCATGTCGCGCCTGAAGCTTTCGTAGGGGGTCCGATTGCACTGGTGCAGGAAGGCGATTCAATCACCATTGATGCCGTTAAGCGGGTTTTGCAACTCGATGTTCCCGACGCGGAACTCGCACGCCGCAAAGCCGCATGGCGACAACCCAAGCCGCGTTTTACCCGGGGAGTCATGGCAAAGTATGCAAAACTCGTGTCTTCGGCCAGCTTGGGCGCGGTCACCGATTGAATACCCGCATTCGCATCTCCTGGGGTCAAGATGAACTCGCCGCGACGCTCCGGAATACGTCGACCGCGAAGAAACTGCTCGCGGAACTACCGTGCGAGTCGCGCGCCGAAACCTGGGGCGATGAGGTGTATTTTTCGGTTCCGGTGAAATCCGAACTGGAAAATGATGCGAGACAAGTCGTCGACCCCGGTACGGTGTGTTTCTGGGTCGAAGGCCAGTCTTTGGCATTGCCTTTTGGTCCGACGCCAGTCTCAGAAAGCGGTGAATGCAGGTTGATAACGCGCGTAAACATACTCGGTACGATTGACGGCGACGCAAAGAAACTCAAGACGGTCAAGCCCGGCAGTAGAGTGCGTGTGGAAAAGCTTTAGACCCTCAAGCCGTTTCCTGTATTTGACACTGGATCATGTCCAACCACCTCGTCAACGAGACCAGCCCCTATCTCCTTCAGCACGCGGAAAATCCAGTAGAGTGGTACCCGTGGGGCGAACAAGCGCTGAAACTTGCCCGCGAGCAAAACAAACCGATTCTGCTTTCGATCGGATATTCCGCTTGCCACTGGTGCCATGTGATGGCGCATGAGTCCTTTGAAGACTCAGAGGTGGCAGCAGTCATGAATCGGCACTTCATCAACATCAAGGTGGACAGGGAGGAGCGCCCCGATCTCGACCAAATTTACCAGACTGCGCAATACATGCTCACGCAGCGCACGGGCGGGTGGCCGCTCACCATGTTTCTTACACCCGAACAGAAACCGTTCTTCGGCGGAACATATTTTCCCAAGCTGCCGCGTTATAACCTTCCGGGATTCCCCGATCTGCTGAAGCGTGTTGCCGACTTCTACCACCAGCACCCGAATGATATTGAACTGCAGAGCCAATCCTTGCTTGCCGCATTTGAGCGTACTCTGCCAGAAAAATTGCAGCAAACGCTAAGTGCAGAAGCTTCACGACGTCTACTCGAGCAGTTGCAGAACAGTTTTGATCCGCTAAACGGCGGCTTTAGCGATGCGCCGAAGTTCCCTCACCCGGCCGAGATCGAATTTTGCCTGCGGCATTTCGCAGCAAGCCGCGACAACAGTATTCCGAATATTGCCGCATTCACCCTGGAGAAAATGGCGTTGGGTGGAATTTACGACCAGCTGGGCGGCGGGTTTTGCCGCTATAGCGTGGACGAATACTGGATGATTCCGCATTTCGAAAAAATGCTTTACGACAACGGGCCGCTGCTGCGCCTGTATGCCGATGCCTGGCAGGTGACGGCCAACCCGTTATTCAAGAGAGTAACTGAAGAAACCGCGGCCTGGGTGATGCGCGAAATGCAATCTCCCGGGGGCGGCTATTACTCGAGCCTGGACGCGGATTCCGAGCATGAAGAGGGCAAGTTCTACAGCTGGACGCGGAACGAAATTGAGTCTTTGCTCAATGCCGAGGAATACGCGGTGCTTGTTTCCCACTTCGGCTTAGATCAGGCGCCGAACTTTGAGGGTAAGCTCTGGCACTTATACGTCCGTAAAAGCATGAGCGACGTTGCTGGCGCGCTTTCGCTGCCGCAGGATGTAGCACAACGGCACCTCGACTCCGCACGGACCAAGCTGTTTAACGCGCGGGAAAAACGCGTTCATCCCGGCCGCGATGAAAAGATACTCACCAGCTGGAATGCGTTAATGATTAGAGGCATGGCGCATGCCGCGCGCCTTGTCGGTAACAGAGACTGGCTTATTTCGGCGCGGCGGGCCTGCGATTTTATCCGGGGCTCCTTATGGCGAAACCAGCGTCTGCTGGCAACATATAAGAACGGCAGATCGAATCTCAACGCCTACCTCGACGATTATGCGTTCCTGCTCGAGGCACTCCTGGAACTGCTACAGGCGGACTTTCGCAACTGCGATCTAGAGTTCGCGAAACAACTGGCGCAAGTCATGCTGGAGCAGTTCCTAGACCAGCAGCTCGGTGGTTTTTTCTTTACCAGCCACGACCACGAAAAACTCATCCATCGTCCCAAGTCGGGCCACGATAATGCCACGCCTTCTGGCAATGCGGTCGCCGCTTCAGCCCTGCTGCGGCTGGGACATATATTAGGTAACCACAAATACCTCGAAGCCGCCGAGCGCACTTTGCAGCTCTTCTACCCGGAGTTGAGCCGCAGGCCGGGTGGATATACCAGTATGACTATGGCGCTTGAGGATTATCTTGCGCCACCGCAAATTATCATTCTGCGCGGCAAAAAGGAATTTTTGGACGAATGGCAGCGCGAACTGCAGCAAGATTACCTGCCCCGTTCATTGCTGCTCACCTTGCCTGAAGGCATAGATGGACTGCCGCAGTACCTCGACCGGAAAGCTGCCGGCCCGGTCACTGCCTGGGTATGCAAAGGCGTTGAATGTTTGCCGCCGATTAATGATCTTGACCATCTGAAAACAGTTATTCGAGAGCACCCGGATTGAATAGTGTTCGCACGATTTCCAATCCTTTCCAATATGTGAACGCTCCTCAATAAAGCCTTTATTTGCTGTTGCGCGCCTCGCATTCAAGGCTAAATTCGAAAATTGACAATGCATTAGCGACTGCGGATAATCTTTTGCAGGTCATAATGCTAGGAAACCTCTGATTAAGTCACACGCGGTT
>DASPRI010000193.1:0-2472 GCA_035624535.1 Burkholderiales bacterium | reverse complement strand
CTGGTGTGACTTGACCCATTGCTCGGACAGGGTCGCCGTTGGTCTGAAAGTTCTGGAATTCAATGAGCTCTTGAAAGCAGCTTTTGCATCGGACCATACCTGTCGCGGCATTTCCCTGGTTCCATACGATACCCGGCATTTGAAGGATTCGGTCGCCAAAATTGTTGTTACCGCGGATTGGAGGCTGCGGTTTGATTATCATGGTGGCCGCACAAAACAGAATTGGGTATTGTTCGACCAAAGACCCCCTGAGGATAATCTCTTGCGACGCGTTCTGCATTGGCTAGGGGTTGGCGATCATGCTTCAGGCCCGCCTCAAAAGCCAAAGTGGTTCACCGCCACCGGCTCACCAGAAGAAATCGCCCACGCCGTATGCGTTATCATCAATGGCCAAGCTAGCTCGCCGGTGTAAATTTCTATTTGGACCTGGCCGATGTCCCGGGTGCGCACCTGTTATGGGTGACGTGCTAAAACATGCGTAGGCTTCGCCCGCCGCTTTCAGTTGCGCAACGGGCACAAAATTAGCATGCCGGAAAATGAAATCGGGCTGCTTGAATTGTAACGTCTTGTAAAGTCTGGTAGGTCGTGGCGGATTCGAACCGCCGACCAACGGATTAAAAGTCCGCTGCTCTACCAGGCTGAGCTAACGACCCAAATAAAGCGAATGATTTTATAGTTACTGCCCGCTAACCGCAAATGGACTTGCGTGTTCAATCTTGTTTTGTCTTCGCTAAGGAAGGCTCTCGCAGCATTTTCCGGTACTGATATTTCATGGTGAGCGCAGCCCCCGTTACGATCGCCAAGAACGTGACGATCGAACCCAATGCCAGCGTGGAAAAGCCGGTGATTCCCTGCCCGATGGTGCAGCCCAATGCGGTGACCCCGCCGAATCCCATGAGCACCGCTCCTAATATGTGGTTGCTTGTGTCCCGGACATCACGAAAACCCTCGATGCGGAATTTTTTGCTGAACACCGCGTAAGCGAACGATCCGGCAATCACGCCCGCGACCGCGGCAATTCCAAAAGTGGCGTGCAAGGAGCTGTCGCTCCACAGCATCAGCAGCTCAATGCTGTAGCCCAGTGGCGCCACAAAAGTCAAGGATTCGGCAGCGCGTGTGTTGGTACCAAAGAATGTCATCTCCAGCGTTTCAGGATTTTCCGCATAACCGATATGCCCGGTGACATACCATCCGCCCACGATCACGAGCCCCACCACGATTCCGGCAACAAGGTAATCCCGGTTTGCGCGGAAATGCCGGTCCTTGAAAACGAAACCCAAAATCGCCGCGGCCGCTATCCCAGCCACAGCAATTTGCATGCTTTGCTTGCCGATGCCGGTGAGCCTCGAAAACAGCGTAGGCAGATCCTGACCGCTTATTCCTTGTGCAAGAAAATTGATTGCCACCGGTTCGAAATAAGCTGTCCGCCAAATGCCGAACAAGCCTTTCAGCGTCATGTATGCGGAGATTGCCAGGAACGCAAACACCACCAGTGATCTCAGGTCCCCGCCTCCGAGGCGTATCAGGGTTTTGCTGCCGCAGCCGGAGGCCAACGTCATTCCGATGCCGAAAATCAGGCCGCCGAAAATATATGCGAACCAGGTGAAACTGGGATTTTGATACACCGATTTCGACAAATCCACGTATCCGAGAATATGCAGGGCATTGGCCCCGAGAATCGCCACCGCGATGGACAAAAGCCACATGCGCATGCGCGACCAGTCGCCCATGTTGACCATATCGGACACCGCGCCCATGGTACAGAAATTGGCCTTATGTCCTACCGCGCCGAAAACAAATGCCAGCGCAAAGCCCCCCCACGCAACCGCACTTGCCAGATCAGCGCTTGCCTGCATGATATGAAACCCGGAAAGATTCAGGAAATTTTAATTCAAATGCGGCACGCGGGAGGAATATTTACTGCGCCCGGCGGTAGGCCGTGGCATCGGGCAAGCCCGCGGCGGCAAAGCCGGCGCGCCGCAAACGGCAGGAGTCGCATTGTCCGCACGCCAAGCCGTCATCACTTGCCTGGTAGCAGGAAACGGTCATGGCGAAATCCACTCCCAGCCGCGAGCCCAGGCGGATAATCTCGGCTTTGGATAGAGCGATGAGAGGCGCATGAATGGTGAGCTTGCTGCCTTCGACCGCGGCCTTGGTCGCAAGATTTGCCATCTTTTCGTAGGCGGCAATGTACTCGGGTCGACAATCCGGATAACCCGAATAATCCACGGCGTTGGCGCCGATGAATATATCGTTGCTTGCCAGGGTCTCCGCCCAAGCCAGCGCCAGCGACAGCATTATGGTGTTGCGCGCCGGCACATAAGTCGGCGGTATCCCGGTTGAGGGAGCAAGCGGAACATCGATTTTCCTGTCGGTCAGTGCCGAACCACCGAACAGGGTAAGATCAAGCGAGAATATCCGGTGTTCGAAAACCTGCAAGGCTTTGGCAAGAGTTTTTGCGGCGTTAAGCTC